>JAQCBR010000212.1 GCA_027621295.1 Planctomycetota bacterium | reverse complement strand
CGGTCGCGAAGCCGTTGGCGAGGTCGGCAGCCAGCGCGCCGAGCACGTATTCGACCGCGGACGGATTGCGATCGGACTCCTCGAAGCTGGCCGGCTGTCCGACCGCGTAGTCGAAGTTCCGGCAGTAGACCTTGGCGGTCCGGTCGCCGACCGCGCGGACGCGCACCCGCCACTCGTAGGCGCGGGCACGCTCGCGGTCGGCGTCGAGCGCGTCCGCCTCCTTCTGGGCAGCCTCTCCGGAGCCGCGGCGCACGAAGTACCGAACCGTGCGCGGGTCGTCGGCACAGTTCGCCGCGCCGAGCAGTTCGTGGCCGACCATCGTGCACCACGGCGGGAGATCGTCGCGGACCGTCGGCTCGCGGCTCCGCATCTCCAGCACGCCACCGGGGGCTACCTGCTGCATCGCTTCGCGGATCAGCAGCACGAGTCCCGAGCCGCAGTCGAGATCTCCGCCGTCGAAGACGTGCTCCGGCGTGCAGCGATCCGGATCGAAGTTCGGGTCCAAGACAGGGCCGTCGATGCAGGGAGCGAACGGACGTCGAGCCCGATCAGTAGGTCACGCAGGGCGAACCCTCGGACAGCCACGCGACGAGCGTCGCTCCGCCCGCGGGCACCGCGCCCTCGACGAGCATGTCCTCGGTGATCCCGCGCTTCTTCATGCACGGCGCGCAGACGTTGATCTTGCCGCCCGCCATCAGGAACTTGTCGACGAGGTCCTTGAGCGGGGCGAACGGCTCACCGGCATCGATCTGGTCGTACTCACCCTTCACCGCCGCCCAGACCCCATCCGCGCTCAGGAACGCGAGCGTGTCCTTGTCGCTGCCGAGCGCCGCCGTGGCGACGACGAAGCCGACCGTCGCGCGGTCCGGCTCGGACTTCGAAGAGGTGATGCTGACGCAGAAGGTCTTCGACATGGGCGAGGACAGTAGCGTCGCGCTCGGTGAGGTTCTGCCCACCGGGACGAGGCGCTGGCCGAGCCATGGGCACCCGCCATTCCTGAGTCGCCGAGCTGCCACATCTGCCGATCGGTCGGGGCAAAGACTCGACCGAGCGCAGCCTGCACGGTTCGATCGGCGGCCATGCAACGCGGGGCATTTGCAGGGCGAGCAGCCATCCAGGTCCTCGGGATCCTCGCGATCCAAGCGCTCGCATCCGCCCAGGACCCGGTCTGGGAGCGCGATCCGCGCCCGCTGCTCGATGGGTTCGTGAACATGTACAACCCGTGCGTCGTCGAGGTCGACGAGGCACCGCGCTACCGCATGTGGTTCTTCGGCTGGGCCGCCACCCACACCAACGTCGACGTCCCCGGCTGCGACGCGATCTACCACGCGCGCTCCGACGATCTCCGGACGTGGGAGGTCTACGCCGGGGAAGAAGGCTGGGACGGCGAGGGGAAGCCCGAGAGATGGGTCCCAGTCCTGACCGCCAGCGACCGCTGGTACGAAGCGTGGCACGTCGGCGACCCGAGCGTCGTCCAGGTCCGCGGCCGCTTCTTCATGGCCTACAGCGCGACGTCGCGTCACTTCGAACCGGTCGAGGGCTACCCGTCGACGATGGTGCAGTGCGTGCTCGGCGCGGTCTCGGAAGACGGCATCCAATGGGAGAAGGGCGAGCACCCGCTGCTGTGGCGCGAAGGTGACGCGGCGGAACCCGAGCCCGAGCCAGACCGGATCGGTGACTTCCACCGACCGTCGCTCCTGTACGAACGCGGCCGGTTCCGCCTCTGGTTCGACTACTGGATCCCGAACCGCGGCGTGTGCACCGGACACGCGGAGAACCGGCGCTCGTTCCTCGACGAGGGCGCGTTCCGGATCACACACGACCTGGAGGAGCCCGTGCTCGAGAACTGGCCGAACCCCGCCGTCATCAAGGTCGGCAGCCAGTATTACTGCTTCGGTGACCCACCGGGCTACCCGGTCCCCGACGGCGGCGACGCGTGGCAGAGCCGCCAGATCCGCGAGGCTGTCTCCGAGGACGGGCTGCGCTGGGAAGTCCTGCCTTTCGTTCCCCCGGACGACGACGCCGAGGGCTGCCACGTCCCCCAGCCGCTCCTGACCAGGCGCGACGGCAAGACGTGGCTCTACCTCCTCTACGCGACGCAGGTCGGCACACGCCGCGGCGACGGCGTCTACCACTTCGAGTACGACCGCATCCGCGCGATGCGACGCCGGGTCACGGGCCGGTAGGTCCCGCGCTGACGAACTCGAATCAACCGTCTCCCTGTTGATCGCCTCACGTCTCCGAGGGCATCGTCGACCGCTGTCGATTCGCGGGCGCCATGTTGACCTCGCAGGTCTGGCCACGGAGCCTTGGCCGCGGAGAGTCCTTTCGTTCCCCAACGAAGACGGGAGAAAACATGAACGTCCTGCGCCTGAGATCCGCCTGCACTCTGCCGCTGTTGCTGCTGGCCGCGTGCGCCACCACCAAGATCGAACCGCCTGAGCTTCCCGAGCTCCTGGGAGCCCCGAAGGTCGAGCTTTCCGACCCTCCGGTGATGCCATCGCGAGCGCCCAGGCCACCGGCAGCCCCACGCTACTCGCTGCCGAAGGCGACGGACGTGAAGTGGGAGTCGGTGTGGCAGGAAGACTTCGTCAACGACAGCGCCCCTCAGCTCCTTCCCACGGAGATGCTCGCGTCAGCCGCACTCGTGATTCCCGCTGATACGTCGGAGTCCGCTCGTCTGGGAATGGTCTCCGGACTCCTATCGGTCGGAGTCGCTGCCGCGGACATGGGCAAGGACCTCGCGGCCGATCTGTCCATGCAGGACGGCGACGACAAGGTCACCTACTCGCTCCGACTGCTCGACCCGGTGGGGCGGTGGGTTCACTCGGAGGCCTTCAATTCCCCGGCCGTGAACACGGCGTTCGTCGTGCGGGTCCACGAGCACGAGCCGGTGTCGAAGAGCGTGGTCAAGTTTGCCATCGCTCCGTTCTTGGATGAGCTCGCCACCTACAACGAGGAGGTGGTCTCCTTCCAGTCGAAGCGCGAGGCCTACGTCGCGGAGCGCGCAAAGTACGACACGGAGTTCGCGGAGTACCTGCAGGCCATGCAAGCCTGGCGCCGGGACATGACGGCCCGCATCGAGAAGGCGCGCAGTTCCTACGAGGCGAGGTGTCGCGAGGCAGAATCCGAATTCCGCGCCCGCTGGGACGAGTATCGCAAGAAGGCTGAAGCGGCCAGACTGGCTGTCGCCGAGTGGCCTGGGATGGAGCACGAACCCTTCGAGGCGCCCACTCTGGCAGAGCCGCGGGCTCCAGAGCCTGCTGCCATCCCGGATGCACTGCACCCGCTGTCTCTCGACGAGATGCGGAGCCTTCTGCTCGCCACCGCGACCGAAGCGGTCCCCGCGACCAAGGTCAGGCTCGGTGGCCAGTTCGTGGAGGTCGGCTCGGGGATGACGCTCGCCACGATCGACGCCGAGCTCGTGCTGCCCACGGGCAGCGGGAAGACGAAGGCAACCATGCTCCGCGAACTGATGACGCGGCTGACTCGCTGAGTCTCGTCCGCGACGACGGCCCTGGAGCGGTCTCTGACCTGCTTCAGGGCCTCGTGAAGTCGCTTGGAGCAAGAGTGACGGTCGGCCGTGGCCTGCAGCCAGGAGGCGCGCCCCCACCGAGGCCTTCGTCCACCTCGAGTCAGACGGCGCCGCGCCGCTCGATGAGGTAGTAGGGGTGCGCGGCTGCGCGCAGCGCGTGCCCGGTCAGCCCGCACCACGCGGGGATCTCGACCGGAGCTCCCGCGTCGTCCGTGATCGCGAGGACGATCGTGCCCGGCGCGAGCGCGCCGAGCGTCAGCTTGAGGTCGAGGAGCACCTCGCCACAGCCCTTGCCGAGCGCGTCGAAGCGCGTGTCGAAGGTCCAGTCGTCGGGAGGTGCGTCGCGCATCGCGCGCCGAGCCTACCGGTGGCCGGCGATCACTGCAGCGCGGCTTCGATCTGCTTGCGGAGCTCGGCGTCGTCGGGAGCGACGCGCGACGGGTAGAAGCCGAGCACCTGACCGTCCTTGCCGACGAGGTACTTGCAGAAGTTCCAGTTGGGGAGCTGTCCGTCGACCGAGGAGGCGAGGCGCTCGTAGACGGGCGACTGGCCGTCGCCGGCCTTCGTCTTCACCTTCGCGAACATCGGGAAGTCGACGTCGAACTTGGACGAGCAGAACTCGCGGATCTGCTCGGCGGTGCCCGGCTCCTGGGCACCGAAGTCGTTGCTGGGGAAGCCGAGCACCGCGAAGCCGCGGTCCTTCAGCTCGGCGTGCAGGGCCTGCAGGCCCGCGTACTGGGGCGTGTAGCCACACCGGCTCGCGACGTTGACGACGAGCGTGACCTTGCCGCGGTAGTCGGACAGCGCGGCGGCTTCACCTTCGAGGGTCTCGGCCTCGAGTTCGTAGATGCTCATGGTTGGGGTTTCCTCGACGGCTTCCTCGACGACCTCTTCGACCTCTTCCTGCACCAGCACCTCCTCGGCGAGGTCCTTCACGGTCTTGGAAGAGGCCTGGCCCTCGGCAGCGGCCTCGGTCGGCGCGCCGGCGGCGGAATCTTGGGTCTGGGACGAGCAGGCGGCGAGGGTCGCGGCCAGCAAGAGGGCGGTGCGGGTGTTCATGGTGGTTCGGGCCGAGCGGCCGACGCGCCGTTCGAAGGGATCGCCCGACTCGATGCAAGCCGGGCCAGAACCCGTGGCCCCCGCCTGCCTCCGGAGCGCCGGCTCAGCCCCGCAGATCGGAGCGCTCATCGCTCCGGCGAGCGCTCTCGAAGACCATCTGCCGCGCGTCCACGTCGAGCCGGTACGCGCCCGCATCCTCCCTGGAGGCCCGGAACGCGTAGGCGACGTGCGGGTCGTCGAACACCCGGTCGAATCGCGCCTGGACCTGGGCGCGGAGCGCGTCCGCGAGCTGGTCGGGGTCGATCGCCCCGGCGCCGAGCGCCACGGCCCCGAAAGCAG
>JAQCBR010000052.1 GCA_027621295.1 Planctomycetota bacterium | reverse complement strand
CGCCGCTGCCGCCTCCGGATCCACCGCCGCTCGAGCCGCTGCCCGAACCGCCGGTGCTCCCACCCGAGCTGTTGCCGCTGCCGGAGCCGCCTCCGGGCTGGGAGAAGACGTCGTCATCTCCACCGTTGATCGGCGGGGGCGGATTCGACCCGCCGGAGGACGAGCTCGACGAGCCGTCCGCGCAGGCGGAGAGGGTGATGAGAAGCAGGCCGAGAAGTGGCAGTCGCATGGTCGTCGGTCTCGTCGGTTGGTGCCGGTCAGGAACTAGGAGCAAGCCGCGTGCCTGTTGCGGGAACAGCACGTGGGAATCGAGACCCGCAGACCCGGACCGGGACATGGTTCCCGGCAGGTCTCTTGCGGGCGGTCGATGCGCAACCGGAAACGGAGGGGCGGACTTGCGTTCGCTGCAGGATTCCGCTGCACCGGACGGGAGATTCCGTCCGGGCGTCGACATCTTGCGACGCGAAACGTCTGGTTTCCGACGGGCCGTCCATTTTGCGCAACGTTGGGGCTGGTTTTCAGCGTTCTTCTTGGATCGGGCGATATGCCCGGAGAGTGCGGTCCTGGAACGCTGCGAGCAGCGAGCCGTCGCGCAGGCGCACCAGGGAGGCGAGTGCAGGACCCTCTGCGCGGAGGCAGAAGCGCGGCTCGAGGTCGTCGCGGCCGTAGGCGGTCACGACTCCCTCCGCATCGCCGACCAGGACGACGTCCCCGGCGAGCCGCACCGGAGTGCGGAGGTCCGCCGCGGAGCGCAGCGTCCTGCGGCGTTGGCCGGTCGATCCGGTGAGAACGTGCAGGTCTCTGCCGTCGGCGATCAGGACTCCGTCCGCGAGGATCGCCGGTGTGAGCGTGAGGTTCGCGAAGCCATCGGCGGTCCAGAGCACGGCGCCGTCGCTGCAGCGCAGCCGCGTGGCGGTTCCGTCCTCCGCGACGATGACCGCGTCGCCCGAAGCGACGGCGGGTGTCGCGACCACGCCTCGGCCGACCTGGGTCGACCACAGGAGTCGTCCCTCGACCACGTCCACGGCCGAAGCGACGCCGCTCTCGGTGACGACCAGCGCGCGGACGTCGTCGATCGCGACGAGATCGGCGCGGACCGGGCCTCGCAGCGGGATCTCCCAGACCGTCGAGCCAGAGGTCGGCTGGATGGCGACGATGCGGCCGTCATCCGTGGCGACGAGGACGTGCTCGCCTAGCGCGACGGGAGTCGACTCCGTCGGCAGGCCCGGCGACGTCCAGGCGAGGACTCCGTCGGCCGGGTCCACCGCGCGGAGCGGTCCGTCGATCGACCCGAAGACCACGCGATCGGGGCCGCAGGGAACGGCGCCGGTGAGGAGGCCGGACAGATCGCCCGTGGAGGTGGTCCACGCGACGCGGCCGGTCGAGGCTTCGAGTCGCGACACGTTGCCCGCGCGGTCGGTGATGAAGATGCCGAGGCCGCCGTCGTCGCTCGTCGGGAGTCGGTCGATCGGCGCGTCCCGGCGTTCGATCCAATCCGGTTCCCGGGTCATCAGGAATCGGACCGATCCGTCTGCACCTTCGCCGAGCTCGCGCTCTTCGGCGAGGAAGCCCGGGCGCTCGACCCGGATCGTGGTGCGCTCCGCGAGGACGCGGTAGGACGACTGCACGGGCGACGTGCCGATGGGTTCTCCGTCGAGGAAGACCTCGGCGCCCGCCGGTGTGGTGTGGACGCGCACCGGCAGGCGCACGTCGAACAGCAGGCCCGGGAACTGGCGCTGCAGCGCGCGGAGTTCACCCCGGGCAACCGCCGCGTCACCGCGCCTCGTCGCTGCCTCGATGCCGTCCAGGTAGCGGACGATGGTCGCGTAGCGCTCGGTCTTCGCGGCGAACTGGCGGCGGAGGTCGTCGTCCTCCGGGTGGTTGTCGCGGAGGCTCCGGTAGGCGTCGTGTGCTGCCCGGAATCGGAATTCCTTCTCGTGTTCGCGGGCTTCGTGGAACAGCGGGGTCAGCTCGAGTGCGAGGCTGCGCCGATCGAGGCGCTTCTCGTAGGCCGCACGCAGTTCGTCGAACTCACCGTAGGTCCGCTCGGTCTCGTCGAGCTTCGCGAACAGAACGGTGTGGTCCCGCGGTCCGAGCGCTGCGATCAGCCGTGAATCACTGCGCACGTCCAGCAGTCCGCGGACGGTCGCGTGCTCGGGCGTCTCGAGCTCTGCGAGCAGCGAAGCGAGGACCCGCCCCATGCTCTCCGGCGACTGCGTCAGGGTCGGAGCGTCGGGGAGCCGCGCCGGAAGGCTCTGCCGGAACGCGTCGAGGTGCAGCATGACCGTCGACAGGGCGTTCTTGATCGTGCGGAAGATCCCGTCCTCGGTGACGCCCTCGGCCTCCAGGGCGAGGGCCGCATCGAGAGCCGCCCGAGCCTGTCCGGTCGTGAGCAGATCGCTGACCCGCATCTGGACCTCGCTCCGCAGGTCCTCGAGCGCGCGCTCACGCGCCACCTGGATGAGGGTCTCGCGAGTCTTCAGGTCCTCTTCGAGCAGCTGCACGTCCGGCTGCGCGCCGAAGCGTGCGGTGGCCATCGAGACGATGCGTCGGGCTTCGGTGAGTTCGTCGGCTTCCAGGGCCTGGGCGAGCTGGATGCGCATGTCGTCCAGCTGGCGACCCTGGCGCCAGTCGTCGAGTTGGACGGCAGCTGCGAACACGATGGCGCCCGTCGTCGCGGCGACTGCGGCCAACCGGGTCCGGCGAGCCAGCTTGGTCGCGTGCAGGTTCTTCAGCGCACGGGCGATGTCCCGCCGCGTGTAGTCGACCTTGAGGATCTGCTCGTAGGTCGCGATCAGCCGCTCGCGATCGCCGCGATTGCGGTAGACGTCCGCGAGTTCCCGCAGCGCGGCCACGGCTCCCTTGGTGTCGCCGAGACGGGTCGATACGCGCGCGCGGCGGGGCTTGGTCAGCGTCGGGTCGACGCAGATCTGCTCGAGTTCCTCGAGGGTTCGCAGCGCATTCTCGGGTGCCCCGGCTTCGACCTGTGCGTCGCAGAGGTCGACGAGGACACCGGTGATCTCGCGTGTGTCGGGGTCGTTGCGCCGTCGCAGCAGGTCCGCGATGCGCTCGAGGACCTCGACCGAATCACGTTCGAAGGTGCGGGCGTCGCTGGCCAGCAGGAGCGCTGCATCCGGATCGTCGGAGCCGAGCGACGCCGCCAGCAGGAACTCGGCTGCCTTGCGAGGCTCCCCGCTCCGGGCGACGAGCTTGGCCACGCGCTGCTGGACCTCGATGCTCCATTCCTCGGAGCGCTTCAGCAGCGGCCGCAGCGCGATGGCAGCGCGGCGCGGCTCGCCAGAGCCGAGGATTCCCTCGACGGCGTCGAGGACTTCGCTGGTGTCGAGGCGCCGCAGCCAGCCGCCGTCGAGGAGCTCCCGCACGCGGAGGCCGCAGTCGAACAGCGGCATCAGCGTCAGGTCCGCGAGGTCGCGGACCGTGGCCTGGCCTCCTGCTGCTTCGAGGATGTCGCGGAAAGCGGCGTCCGTGTCGTCCGGGATCTCGTGGGGTTCGCAGGTCACGACGACGATCTCGTCGAGGCTGCCGACCGCGTCCATGACCCGGGACCACTCGTCGCTCCGGCGGGCGACTTCGAGCAGGACGCCGTTCACCTCGAAGCGGGGCGCATGCTCCAGGCGTTCCACGGTAGCCGGGTCGGTGACCGCCCCGCGGTAGAAGCAGAAGGTGCCCTGCAGCCAGGTGAACAGCGCGAACAGGTCCTCCTGGAGCTGGTTGTGGACGACGTCGTCGACGTCGTCCTGCGTCACGTAGCCGCGCTCGATGAGGATCTGACCGAGATGCCCGCGGACCTTGCGCTGCTCGAGCAGTGCGGACCGCAGATGGTCTGCCGACAGCAGGCCACAGCGGACGAGCCGCTGGCCGAGACGGAGCGTTTCCGAGCGGAGCGGCACCAGGACCGACACGAAGCCGTCCCGGAAGTGGATCTCGCGCGAGTCGAGCGTGCTCCGGACCTCGAGGATCCCCTCGAGCTTCGACATCGCCAGCGTCTGGAAGATGTCGGTTAGATTGATCTTGTCCAGATCGCCCCGCATCGTGACTTCGCGGGGGGGCTGGTCGCCCTGTGGCGTCGACGGACCGTCCTCGGCGGCCGAGGCGCCTGCGTCACGTCCACCGTGAAGCAGGAACTCCACCTCGTCGTCGTCGAGGAGACGTCCCATCTTGCTCATCTGGAATTCGTCGGTTCGGTGCGAGCGGTGAACGGCAGCGTCCATCGCCCTCGGATGCGGATCAGGGCACGTGTCCCCGGTCTCGGGGCGCTCGTGGTCCTCTCCGGCCTTATCGGCGCGGCCAGGGTCGCTCCTCAAACCGAGTCACCCGGGACCAGCGCGGTGTTCTTCCCGGAGAGAGACCGGAATCTCGCCCCGCGTCTCCTCGGGCTCCTGCAGCCCGGACAGCGGGAAGGGTGGGAGCGGGGCTTCGATCTCGCGCGGCGCATGGGCTCCGCGGGATTGCCTGTGCTCCTCGACCTGGCCGAGCAGGAAGAGGCCGACGTGCGCCGGCGGGTCCTGCTGCTCGGCGCCGCGGCCGTCGGATCGGGTCCGGCCGCGGATCCCGGTCTGGTCGCTCTCGGTGCCCGCGCGCGGGCTGGTTCGGCCGGCGTGCAGGAACGATTCGCCGTGGGGCTGACCCTCGCGCTCGGCGAGGCGCGCGCTGCGGAGCTTCCCGGACTCCAGGAGCTGGCTTCGCGACGGGGCCTCGAGTCGATCGAGGTCGCGGCGCTGCTCGCGGCAACGGCGCGGTTTCCGTCCGACTGGGAGGTGCATGCCCGCTGGTTCCAGGACGAGGACCCTGCGGTCGTGGCCATGGCGCTCTGGGCGTCGTCGCCGCCGGACGTCCGCATGGCGCAGGCCTGGTGGGCGCGTGAGCGCCGACACGCAGGTCTCGTGCGTCGCTCCTGCCTGCTCGGGCCGACAGGAGGCGCTGCGCGCGGCGTGACCGCCCCCTGGGTCCGCGCGGCCCTCGCGGCTCGCGGCGATGAGGCTCGCGCGCTCCACGACGCCGCGGTGCTGTTCCTCGCGGAGCGGGAGGACCCGGCGGACTGGCTCGAGGGCGAGGAGCTGGCCTGGGTCGAGGACCTCGTTCCGGTGCTGGTCGTCTCGCCCGCCTGGCGTCGCGCGCTGCGGTCGCGCGGTCTGTTGGGGCTGGCGCCAGCTCGGCTGCCGGTCGAGGAGCGGTGTCGCCAGGCGGCTGCGTTCGCGCTGGCTGCGGACCTCGCGGAATTCCAGGCCGTAGCGCCGGGGCTCGGCCGGGACCTCGCCGTGGTCCCGGCGCTCTGCCTCTCGCTCGCGCTGCGTTTCTGTGCGTCTCCCCCGGACGACGTCGAAGCCTGGCTGGTGGGGCTCCCGGACGTGCGTGAGGTCGAGTGGATTCGTCTGGCCTGCGGGATGCCAGCCGCGTCGCCGGGCAGGTCGATGGCGGACGCTCGGCTCGATCAGGTGTTCCTGTTGGCGGCGAGGTCGCCCGGATCGCTCCCGCGCGACGTGCTCGCCGCCGAGATCGAGGATGCCCTCTGGCGATCCGGCGTGCACCTGGGCCACGTCCGTCGGAACCTCGAGCTGGATCTCGTGCGGGACGCGCTGCTGGCGGGCAGTGCGCATGGCGCGGCGGTTCTCGGGCTCGGGACGGATCCCCGCAATCGACACCTCCCGCGGGGGCTCAGCGACGGGAGTCCGGTGTTCGAGATCGGCTACGAGATCTACCGTGCGTTCAGGGAGCCAGGGCTTCGACGACCCGCTGCGGTGCGTCCTCTGCTACCCATGGCCCCGCGCTGAGCCGAACCGTCCCGCCGGAAGCGGTGCCGATCGCATCGTGGATCCACGGCGCGCAGTGGAAGCCCGTCCTGCAGATGATTCCGGCCTCGTCGAGCAGCACGCCGACCTCGGCCGCATCCAGCGCGTCGTGCGTGAAGCTTACGATCGGGAGCGGAGATCCCGCGGGGCAGGCGACGACGCGCACGGACCCGAGCTGCTCGAGCGCTCCGCGGAGTTCGCGGACGACGCGCGCGGCCGTTTCGTCGAGGGCCTCTCGCTCGCCGGACTCCGACCACGCGAGTGCCGCGCCGAGTCCGAGGATGGCCGGCGTGTTCGGTGTCCCCGCTTCGAAGGCCGTGGGCCAGTCGCGAGGATGGCGGTCGAGGGCAGTCGACGAGCCCGTGCCGCCGAACCGCGTCGGTGCTGGGTCGACGTCCATGGCCGCGGCCAGGAAGCCGAGTCCCGGAGGACCGAGCAGAGCCTTGTGGGCCGAGGCGACCACGAGGTCGGCGCCGACGGCGATCGGACGTGCTCCGGCCGTCTGGCTGGCGTCGAGCAGCAAGAGCGCGCCGTGGTTCCGCGCGAGACGGCCGATCTCCGCGGCGTCCTGGACCGCGCCCGTCACGTTGCTCGCGTGACTCAGGGCCACGAGCCGGGTCGGGCGCTCGGCGAGTGCGCGTTCGAAGTCGGCCGGGTCGAGCGAGCCGCTCGCGTCGCACGGGATGATGCGGACGTCGAGGCCGAGTGGGTCCCGCAGCTCCGTCAGCGGGCGCACGACCGAACTGTGCTCGGTGGCAGTCGTCACGACGCGGTCCCCCGGTCGGAGAAGGCCACGGAGAGCGAGGTTGAGTGCGTCCGTCGCTCCCGACGTGAACGCGATCCGATGCGGTGGCATCGCGCACATCCGGGCGAGCCGCCGCCGCGTGTCCTGCACTCCTGCTGCGACCTCCTGCGACCGCATCGAATCGCCGCGGCTCGCGGACACGCCGACGTCCTGGTACCAGGCTTGGATGGCCGTGAGCACCGGGGTCGGCTTCGGCCAGCTCGTCGCCGCGAAGTCGAGGTAGACGTCGCGCTCGGTCATCGGGCTCCGACCCATCGGTCGTACAGGGAACGGGCCCGCATCGGGTCGTCAATGCCGAACAGGAGTGCGCGGCCGCCCGCGAAGACCGTGATGCGGCAGTCCTCGGTCTCGAACCGGACGACGGGTCCCGGGCGCTCGCAGGGGATTCCGGCAAGAGCGAGGCGTGCGGCGAGCGCATCGAGGTCGAGTCGGGTTCCTGCGGGTGGTCGGACCTGGATCGCGTCGCGGCCGCAGAGGCGCACGGTGTCGTCGCTCGACACGCCGATCGCGGGGAACTCCCGCTTCCCGCAGGTCGTGCACGTCGGGTCCGGCCGCGCGTCCCGCATGCGTATCCCGTGCGTTCCCCGCCATACGTCGACGTGGAGTATGCCTCGCGTAACGGCCTCTCTTCGTCCGCCGAGGATCTTCAGGCTCTCGGCGGCCTGGAACGCCGCCACGTGGGCGACGGCGGGTGCGAGGACGCCGATCGTCTCGCACGAGCCGGTCTCCGCGGTCGGCGGCGCGCTCGGCATCAGGCAGCGAAGGCAAGGGGTCTCGCCCGGGAGCACGGTCATCCCCGTGCCCGTGCTCCCTACCGCGCCGCCGTGGACCCAGGGGATGCCGTCACGGACCGCGAGGTCGTTGATCAGGTAGCGGGTCGCGAAGTTGTCCGTCCCGTCCAGCAGCAGGTCCGGCCGCGCACCGAGCCTCTCGTAGAAGTCGACGTCGAACTCGGCGGCATGGGCGTCGATGGTTGCGTCCGGCCGGGTCGCCAGCAGGCGGGAGGCGGCGGCGCTGGCCTTCGCGCGCCCGAGCCGTGCGTCCTCGGCGTCGAAGAGGATCTGACGCTGGAGGTTCGAGGCGTCGACGACGTCGCGGTCGACGAGAGTCAGCCGGCCGATGCCCGCGCGGATCAGGTGCGACGCGAGGTGGGTGCCGAGTGCGCCGACGCCCACGAGCAGCGCGTGCGCCGAGGCGAGTCGGCGCTGTCCTTCGCGACCGAAGCCGGCGAAGCGAACCTGCCGGCTGTAGCGCGGGTCCGAAGCCGCGTCATCCGTCACGCGGGCCTCCGCAATCGGGCCGCCGGGTGGCTGCGGAGCGCAGGGGCCGCGTGGCCCCGGCTCCGACCGGCGGCTCTTCTCACTTCTCGAAGAACTTGGCGTTCGACTCTGTGAACGCCGACCACTCGGACGGCAGATCTTCTTCGGCGAAGATCGCGTTCACCGGGCAGGCATCGACGCAGAGCGTGCAGTCGATGCAGTCCGCCGGGTTGATGTAGAGCTGGGGGTCCTCGTCGCCTCCGTGGATGCAGTCCACCGGGCAGACGTCGACGCAGGCCTTGTCCTTGACGTCGATGCAGGGCTGGGCGATCACGTGCGTCATGGTGTTATCCGCGCAGTCTGGGTGCGCGAGACGGAGAGCCTAGGACGCTGCCGCCGAAAGTAAAGGCGGCTCAGCGCGGTCCGGGCGGGGTTCGTGGGGCGGCTGCGGAACATGCGAGAGGAGGGACTCGAACCCTCAAGAGTGTTACCTCACTGGGACCTAAACCCAGCGCGTCTGCCAATTCCGCCACTCTCGCGTCATGTCCGGGGCTCGACCGGTCTCTCCCTGTCTCGGGTCTGCGTCGTGCGGCTCGCGGATCGGGTCGCCCGCTTCAGTGGGCCCCGTCCTGGAAGCGGACGGCGACGACGCTGAGCAGGTCCTTGATGCGGTCTTCGACCTTGTTCACGTTGAGGACGTTGTCGATCACGATCGCCTCGCGCGACGTCTGGGGATAGAAGACGAGCCGCCCGCTGCGGAGGAGGAAGAACTCGAAGAGATCGTAGATCTCCTTGTTCAGCCGGAGTCCCGACGTCGGCATCCGGGTGATGTCCCCGAGGTAGCCGTGATGGTGCAGGATCTCGCGGTGGTTGATCTCGTAGTAGTTGAACCGCGTGTTGATCAGGACGATCAGCATCACGAGCAGCAGGAAGCCGCTCATCAGTCCGTAGAACTGCGTGCTCATCCGCACGTCGATCGCCGACAGCACATCGCGGACTCCGCCCGCGATGCCCCACGTCGCGTCGGCCCAGCCGAGCCCGAGCCCGAGCGCGACCAGGACGACGACGAGTGTGATCGACTTGATCCGCGAGAAGTCGAACGCGAACACGAGCAGGTTCAGGAAGAACACGGCCAGGAACGTGTTGCCGAGCGCTCGGCTACCGATCTCGACGGCGGCGCCCCCAGCGCCCGTCTCGCTGCCCTGCAGCAGCTGCGCGAACCAGCACACCAGCGAGCAGAGCAGGGTCGGGTAGAGGAACACGACCTTCGGCCAGGGGCGGATGATCACGCTCCGCTGGCTCAGCGTCTCGGGGGCGGCGGCGGCGGGCGGCTTGGTCTCGCTCATCGTGTGTTCGTGGGCTCGGGTGGAGAGGGGCGAGGCTCCCTCGGTGCCCGGTCGGATCGTCACCCTCGGTCGGATGCCGGTCAACCGTGCGGGAAGGTCGCTCGGGGCCAGACGGGCGAAAACGCGCTCGGGTCCGACGCGTTGGCGGACTACTGGTTCGGGCAGGTCGGGGGACGATTCCCGAATTCACCCGGGAACGGTCCGTATCCGCCGCCTGCGTCCCTACCATGCCCATCCGGGCGGGGCGCCGCCCGCAGACATCGATGAAGGTCGCAACCTCCCTCCGACTCCTGATCGTCTGGCTCCTGGCCCTCGCGGCCTGTGTCCCGGCGATCCGCGCGCAGGGCGAGCCACAGCCCCGTGTCGTCGTCGCCAGCATCCGTGGGCCCCTGTCGACCGCGGCCGTCTACGTCGTCCACCGCGCGGTCCGGACCGCCCTCGACGTCAGTGCTTCTCGCATCGTGGTCGAGATCGACACCCCGGGTGGGGCGGTCACGACGATGCGGGAGATCGAGCAGATCCTGGGTGCGATCCGGGATACCGAGGGTATCCGCGTGTCGGCTTTCGTCTCGCACCAGGCATGGTCGGCCGGCGGCTATCTCGCGCTCGCGTGTGACGAGACGTTCATGGCTCCCGGCGCGTCGCTCGGCGCGATCACGCCGATCGTGGCCGGCATCGACGGCGCGTCGCAGATTCCGGACGACGACGTGCGTGCGAAGGCGCTGTCGGTGTTCCGCGCCGACGTCCGGGCCCTGGTGGAGCGGCGCGGCGATCTCTCGGCCGATGCCCTGGTGATCGCGGAGGCGCTGGTCGATCCCCGGATGGAGGTGTTCGAGGTCCGGGTCGTCGAGGGCAATGGCCTGGAGCGCACCCGCGTCGTCGATCAGGTCCGGCTCGGGGAGCTGGAGGACGAGGGTGCCCGCATCCTGTCGCAGCGCTCGATCGGACGCGGGCCGCTGACGATCACCGCCGAGGAAGCGCTGCGCTACGGGTTCTCGAGCGGCACACACGCGAGCATCGTCAGCCTCGTCGAGGAGGAGTTCGGGCTGCGGCGCGAGGAGATCCTGTCGATCGAGGAGAGCTGGTCCGAGTCGGGCGTCGGCTGGCTCGAGTCGATCAAGCCGCTGCTCTTCGTGTTCGGCTTCATCCTCCTGCTGATCGAGATGAAGGTTCCGGGGCTGATGCTCCCCGGCGTCCTGGGCGTCGTCCTGATCGCACTCGGACTCTTCAGCAGCTACCTGGTCGGACTCGCGGACTGGACGGAGATCCTGCTGTTCTTCCTCGGGCTGTCGCTGATCGGCGTCGAGATGTTCGTGATGCCCGGCACGATCCTCTTCGGGCTGGCGGGATTCCTCAGCGTCGTGTTCGCGCTGATCCTCTCGCAGCAGACGTTCGTGCTGCCGGAGAACGACGCGCAGCGTGCGATCCTCGACGCGAACCTGCTCGACCTGCTGTTCCTGATCCTCTTGGTCGTGGCGGGGAGCATCGTCTTCTACCGACTGCTGCCGCGCATCCCGTTCTTCAACCGCGCGCTGCTCGCCCCCCCGGACCATGCCGGAGACGGCGATTCGACCGCCTACCTCCGGGACGATGCCGATACCCGCACGGAGCTCGTCGGGCAGCGCGGGATCGCGCGGACGGACCTGCGTCCGGCTGGAGTGTTCGAGGGTGAGGCCGGACGTCGGTTCGACGTCGTCGCGCGCGGCGCCTTCGTGCCGCGGGGTGCTCGCCTTCGGATCGTCGAAGTCTCGGGCAACCGCATCGTCGTCGAGACGGACGTCGACGACGGCGAGCGGGGAGAAGCCGGCCTCGGCATGCTGTTCCTGCTGTTCGTCGTCGGGATCGGCTGTGTGATCGCCGAGATCTTCTTCATCTCGGGCGGTCTGCTGTCGGTCGGCGCAGCCGTCTCCCTGGTGTCGGCCACGTTCCTCGCGTTCACGCAGCACTCCCAGGCGATGGGGTTCTTCGTGCTGCTGATGGAGGCGCTCGGCGTCCCGCTCGCGATGGCCTTCGCGTTCCGCATGCTGCCCCGCACGCCGATGGGCAAGAAGCTGCTGCTCGAAGCCCCCTCGTCCGAGGAGGTCTCGGGCGCCGCGCAGGCCGCGGGCCTCGTCGAGCTGCTGGGGCAGGCTGGCCGCACCGAATCGGTGCTCCGTCCCGGTGGGTTCGCTCGGATCGCGGGACGCCGTGTCGACGTCGTCACGCGCGGCGAGCTCGTCGAAGCCGGCTGCGAGATCCATGTCATCCAGGTCGACGGCAACCGTGTGGTGGTTGCCGAGGGCCCGGGCGCAGCAGCGGCAGAGCCGCCCGCGTCCGAGCCGGCCTGACCGTCCTTTCCTCTACCTTCATCCCCTGATTCCAGGAGACCCCGTGATCTTCCTCGCCCAAGCCCGAGGCGCTGGCAGCGACCTGACGCTCTACATCGTCGGCTTCCTGCTGCTGCTGTTCCTGGTCCTCATCATCTTCCTGTTCCGCTTCATCAACCTGTGGATCCAGGCCTACCTGTCGAAGGCGCCGGTGAGCCTCTTCGGCCTCGTCGGCATGCAGCTCCGCAAGGTCAATCCGGCGGTGATCGTCCGAGCGATGGTCAGCTCGGTGCAGGCCGGTATCCCGATCACCCCGCGTGAGCTCGAGGCGCACTACCTGGCCGGCGGCAACGTGATGAAGGTCGTCTCGGCGCTGATCGCAGCCAACCGGGCAGACCTGGGGCTCGACTTCCGTCGCGCTGCGGCGATCGACCTCGCCGGCCGCGACGTGCTGGAGGCGGTGCAGACGTCCGTCAACCCGCGCGTCATCGACTGCCCGGTCCAGGGCAAGGTCGCGGCGATGGCGAAGGACGGTATCCAGGTGCTGGCGCGGGCGCGCGTCACGGTCCGTGCCAACATCGACCGCCTCGTCGGCGGTGCGACCGAAGAGACGATCATCGCTCGTGTGGGTGAAGGCATCGTGTCGAGCATCGGCTCGTCGACGACGCACAAGGACGTGCTCGAGAACCCGGACTCGATCAGCCGCACCGTGCTCGCGAAGGGTCTCGATGCGGGGACCGCGTTCGAGATCCTGTCCATCGACATCGCGGACGTGGACATCGGCGAGAACATCGGCTCGCGTCTGCAGGCCGACCAGGCGGAGGCCGACAAGCGCGTCGCGCAGGCGAAGGCCGAAGAGCGCCGTGCGATGGCGGTGGCCGCCGAGCAGGAGAACTCGGCCGAAGTGATGGCCAACCGTGCGAAGGTGCTGCTCGCCGAAGCAGAGGTTCCGAAGGCGATCTCCGAGTCGTTCCGCTCGGGCAACCTCGGCATCATGGACTACTACCGGATGCGGAACATCGAGTCCGACACGCGCATGCGCTCGCAGATCGCCGAGGGTCAGGACGACCGCGGCGACGAGGCCCAGCCGCGGTGACCTGCGATGGGTGACATCCTTCGTTGGATCCTCCAGGAGCCGATCGCGTGGCTGATCGTGGCCAGCTGGCTGTTCTCGTCGCTCGGTGGCGCGATGCAGAAGGCAGCCAAGCGGGCCCAGCAGCAGCAGTCCCGGCGGCCGTCGGGCGGCGGTGGGGCCACTCCGGCGACTCGCCGTGCGCCCGCAACGCCAGCGCGTCGCGAAGCCCGCTCCGCCGAGGACATCGCGCGCGAGATCCGTCGGGCGATGGGGCTCGACGACGCGCCCGTCGTGCGACCGGTCGCAGAGCCGGTGCGCCAGTCACGGTCTGCGCCGGTCGAGGACCGGGGAATCGGTGGAGCCGAAGCGCCGCGACGGATCGACTACGACGAGGTCCCGCAGCGACGCCCGTCGGCGCTCGACGAGCGCCCGCCGCGCGTCACCGTGGTCTACGACCCGCCCACCGAGCGGCCCCGGCGCGGTCTCCGCGAGGAGATGGCGGAGCGCGATGCGGCCGCGCGTCGCGCGGGTCACTCCGTGGCGCGCGTCGGCGGGAAGCGTCGCGTCGATGCCGGGCGGTTCGACCTCCACGACTCCGTCGCGGCGATCGTCGCGATGGAAATCCTCGGGCGCCCGGTCGCCCTGCGGGAGCCGGGCGCAGCGCGCTGGGGCGACGCTTGACGGCTGCGCGTGACCCCTGGAGTGGGGCACGCGCGCACGTTCACGGTGTGTGATGAAGCCTCGTCACACGCTCTCCGGCGGCCGCTCGGCGGTCGCCCAGCAAGCAACTGACAGGCTGTGTCCTGACTTGGGACAGCCTGTCAGCGGCGCACCGGCGCGACCGGCTCCTGGCGGCCCTTGCGCTCCAGGCTCTCCCAGCGCGCGGCGTCGACCAGCGGTCTCGCGTCCGCGTTGCCGAGCTCGAAGCCGATGTCGTAGACGTACATCGCGATGCGGCGGAGCTTCGCGTAGTTGATCTTGTCGGCGGTGTCGGTCGGTCGGTGGTAGTCCGGGTGGAACCCCGTGAAGAAGAACGCGATCGGCACGCCCTCGCGCGCGAAGTTCCAGTGGTCGGAGCGGTAGAAGACGCCCTCTTCGTCCCACTCGAGGTCGAACTGCGCGCGTTCGTCGTTCAGGCGCAGGCAGAGCTGGTGCAGGTCGTCCGAGAGCTTCTGTGAGCCGACCAGGTGGAGGCAATTGACGTTGTCGGCCGCCGTCTCGTCACCCTTCTCCTCGTCCCGGCCGATCATGTCGATCTGCAGCTCGGCGACGATGCTCGCCAGCGGCACGGTGGGGTTGGCCGCGAAGTAGGCGGAGCCGATCAGCCCGCGCTCCTCGCCGCAGAACGCCATCAGCAGCACGCTGCGCTTCGGGCGGGTCTCGTTCTTGGCGAACGCCTGGGCGATCGCCATCAGGCCGGCGGAGCCGGAGCCGTCGTCGTCCGCGCCCGGATGGATCGTGCCGTCGGCGCTGACGCCGAGGTGGTCGAGGTGGCAGCCGATCGCCACGTACGAGTCCCGGAGCTCGGGGTCGGACCCCGGGAGGACCGCGACCACGTTGTAGGCCGGCGCGTCGCTGGTCTCGATGTCGAGGGTGAGCGCGATCTCGGTCGGGGTGTCGATCCGGACCGCGTCCTCGCCGTTGTCGAGCTTGGCCTTCGACCGCTGCTTGCCGAGGGTTGCCTGCAGCAGGTCCTCGAACGTGTCGTTCGGCAGGACCACGGTGGCCGGGGCGCGGTTCCGGCCTGCGGCCGCGGGGCCACCGCTGCGTCGGTCGGGGCCGGTCGACTCTGCGAAGCTGCCGGAGGTCGCCGCGAGGCCGTCGTGGGCGAACGCGACGAGGTTGCCGCCCGCCTGCTGGACCTTGTTGCGGAGCTGGACCGTCGCACGCTGGACCGCCCGTCGTGCGCGCCAGTCCTCGGCCCCAGCGGCGTCGAAGGCGTCGCCGACCAGCGCCAGCACGACCGCGCGTCCGCTCAGGTCCATGCCGTCCAGGTCCGCGCCGTCGAGCGTGCGCGTCGCGACGATCGTCAGCGGCCCCGCAGCCTCGGTGTCCTGCGAAGCCGAGCCGCGGAGGCGGTCCAGTCCGACGTCGAGGAGGATCTTGTCGCCGCGCTTCACGCGGAGGCTGCATCCGTCCGCGACCGGGCCGGTCCGCGTCCAGGGCACGACCTGGAAGAACGAGTCGCCGGCACCCGGCTCGTAGCCGAGGGCCTCGAAGTGGTCTCGGACGTATTCGGCCGCCTTGCGGTAGCCCTCCTGGCCAGTGCCGCGCCCAGCGAAGTCCTCGGACGCGAGCTTGCCGAGCCACTCGCGGATCTGGGCCTCGGTGACCGAGTCGGCGCCCGCGCTGCGGTCCGTGGGGAGGGGCGCGCTCTTCGGCGCTGGGGCCTGCGCCGACAGGCCGGCCAGGCAGAGGATGGTGGCGGCGATCGCCGCAGAGCGTTCGGGTCTCATGTTCAGGATCGTGGGCCTGGGGGACAGTGTTCGTTCCAGCGGTTGGCGTGGCGGAGCTCGGTGGGGAGCAGGAGGCAGAGCCTGTGACTCGGTCGGGCAACCGGACCTGCAGCGGCCGGCGAGCGAGCAGCTGGGCGGCTGCAGGTTGAGTCGTTCACAGCCATTCAGAGCGCCATCCGATCGAGGATGCGTTCCAGCAGCGTGCGCCGTCGTGGCGCGGGATCGAGGTCCACGGTGCGTTCGCGATCCGTCGGCATCGGCATCACGTCTCCGAACACGTGGAGACGTGCCGGCAGATCGAGAGCGTCCCTACGGACGGCCGCCACATCGCGACCGAACCGCTCGGACATCCGAGCGCCGCTCGCGCCGAGGTCACGCACGCCCCGGAGTTCGCGCGAGGCCGCGCTTTCGAGTCCTCCGGATGTGGTCGGCAGGAACGAGGCGATCGCGTCCCGCGTCTTCCCGAAGGAGTCGGCGACCGATCGGCCCAGCCGCACGGTGTCCTGGCCGGCTCGGTCGGGGAACGACGCCAAGTGGGCGCCGATCCGCCGCAGCCCTCGCTCCTGGTCCTCGAAGAACGCGGGGAACCTCCCCAACGTCCTCCGCAAGCCGGCGCCGCTCCGGCCGACCAGGTCTGCGGCCGCGTGGTCCTGGGGCAGTGCGCCGCAGCCGGACAGCAGGGTGATGCATCCGAGGAGCGCGGCGAGCCGGGCGGGCTGTCGGCGGGACGGTTCCAAGCGTCCCGGAGTCTAGCGGACGCCGGGCGTGTCGGTGCGCCCCGACACGCAACGAGTCCGTCACTCGTTGCGCAGCGAGTCCAGCGGGTCGTAGCGCGCTGCCCGCCATGCGGGGATCGCCGCGACCAGCGCGCCGACCACGAGGGCCGAACCGGCGACCTGCGAGATCCACACGGGGTCGAGGTCGTAGGGCACGTGCCGGAGGTGGTAGATCCGCACCGGGAACAGGTCGATGCCGAAGTTCGCGGTCAGGAACTTGTTCAGGGAGTCGAGGTAGATCGAGGACAGGCATCCGAACGCGACGCCGAGACCCGCACCGACCACCGCGATCGCGACCCCGCAGCCGGTGAACACGGCCATCACGCCGCGGGGGCTCGCACCCATCGCGGTGAGGATGCCGATGTCGTGGGTCTTCTCGGTCACCATCATCGACAGCGTCGCGTACATCAGGAACGCCGCGACGACCATGATCACGAAGAGCACGAGCTTCATCAGCGAACGCTGGTGCTCGACGTTGCCGATGCGTCCCGCGTTGGCCTCGGCCCAGGTGCGGACCCGGATCCACGAGGCCCCGCGACCCGCGACGCCCTCCGCGAGGGCGCGCTGCAGGCGTGCCGCGGTGTTCGCAGCCTCGGCGGTGTCGTGGAGTCGGATGGCGACTTCGTTCGCCGACTCGCTCCGCGCGTCGCCGTCCAGGAAGCCACGCATCGTGTCGATGTGCACGAACACGTTCATGCCGTCGAAGCCGGCGTAGCTGGTCTCGTAGGCGCCTGCGACGGTGCAAGCGAGCGGGCGGAAGTCGAGCTCCTCGCGTCCGCCCTCGCGGCGCATCCTGCCCACCGTGAGCTTCGCGCGGTCTCCGGCCACCACGCCGTCCTCGGCCATGCGCTGGCGGCTCAGGACCAGACCGGGGAGCCCGTCCCGCATCGCGAGGGGCGCATCGAGGTCGGCGACGCGGAGCGTCGGGTCGTCGAGCACGTCGAGCCAGTCGCGGAAGCGGGTGACGCCGCGCTCGAGGTCCGGGTCGATGCCGAGCACCGAGACGAAGGGGGTGGCCGCTCCGAGCTCGCTCATGCCAGCGGGCGGCGCGGCGCGTCCGACCTGGTCGCCGAACGGGTGCACGAGTCCCTGCCAGACGATCCGCGGCGAACACGCGGCGACGTTCGGGTCGGCTTCGACGATCGCGCGGATCTCGTCGAAGGGAACACCCTCCGGCAGGTTGATCGCCGTCATGTCGGCGGTGCTGCTCTGCAGGTGGCGCGCGACCTCCTTCAGGAAGCCTGAGAAGATCGAGACCACGACGATCAGCGCCCAGACCCCGAGCATGATGCCGACGACGCCGAGCAGGTTGATCGGCCGGGCGAGCAGGTAGCGGAGTGCCAGGAAGTAGCGGTACATCCCGTGCTGCTCCTCAGGAGACGACCACGCCGTCCTTCATCCGGATCAGGCGGTCGCAGCGCTCCGCGAGCCTTTCGTCGTGGGTGACCATCAGGAACGCGACTCCCTCCTCCCGGTTGATGCGGAACAGGAGATCGAGCACCCCGGCCGCGGTCTCGCTGTCGAGGTTCCCGGTCGGTTCGTCGGCGAGAATGACCTTCGGACGGGCGATCAGCGCGCGTGCGATCGCGACCCGCTGGCGCTCACCGCCGGAGAGCTCCGACGGGCGGTGCGTGTGGCGCTCCGTCAGGCCGACGGTGCGGAGGAGGTCGCGGGCCCGCTCGTCGAGCTCTCGCCGATCCTTCATCCACGACAGCAGCCCTCGGTCCATCATCGTGCCGAGCTTCACGTTCTCGAGCGCGTTGAGCTCGGGGATCAGGTGGTAGAACTGGAACACGAAGCCGATCTGCCGGTGGCGCAGGCTCGCGCGCTCCCGGATCGGCAGATCGTGGACCGGACGGCCCTCGAACAGGACCCGGCCGGATGAAGGTGGATCGAGCAGGCCGAGCACGTGCAGCAGCGTCGACTTGCCGGCGCCGGATGCACCGAGCAGCGCGACGACCTCGCCTTCGCCGATCGACAGGTCGACGCCCCTCAGCACGGGGATCGAACGCGAGCCGATCGCGTAGCTCTTGGTGACGGCCGAGGCCTCGAGAATCGCACGGGTCATCGGGCTGCGGCTCCGTTCATTCGTGGGAGAGTGCGCGGACGGGATCCATGCGCGCAGCGCGGCGCGCCGGCAGCCATGCGGCGAGGAGGGTGATGACGAGGGCCGAGACCGCGACCTGGGTGACCCAGCCGGGCTCGATCTCGTAGGGGATCCGATCGAGGGAGTAGAGCTCGGTCGGGAAGAGCTCGACGCCGAGCCGCGCGCGACTCCAGTCGTTCAGGTCGTTCAGATAGTGCGCGGAGAGCAGTCCGGTGGCGACGCCGAGGAGCGCACCGGTGACGCCGATCACGCCTCCCGACAGCAGGAAGATCCGCAGGATGCCGGGCGGTGCGGCGCCCATCGACGTGAGGATGCCGACGTCCCGCGTCTTCTGGGTCACGGTCATGTGCAGCGTCGAGTAGATCAGGAACGCCGCGACGAGCATGACCGCGAACAGGATCAGCTTCATCATCCCGCGCTCCTGGTCGACGGCGCCGAGGAACACGCGGTTCTGCTGCTCCCAGGTCAGCACCGTGGCGCCGGGCTGGCTCGCTGCAAGCGTAGCCTGGACCCGGGTCGCGACGGCGGTCGGGTCGACGCCGGGGCGGACGCGGATCGCGACGTCGCTGACGAGGTCGATGGCGAACGGATCGTCGGGGTGCTGGCCCAGCATCTCGCGGAGCGCGTCGATGCCGACGAGTGCCGTGGTCTCGTCGAGGATCTGGTGGTTGGTCTCGAAGCAGCCCGAGATCGTGAAGTAGCGACGGACCTGGACCAGGTCGCTGTCATCGCCGCGCTCGACGAAGCGAGCGGTCACGACCGAGAGCTGCTGGCCCAGGTCGAGCTGGGACGCACGCGCCCGGCGTGAGCTGACGAGCACGCCCGGGGATGCCTTCAGGAGCGGGCCTGGGGTGCCGGGCTGACGGGCCTCGCGGCGCCACTGCTCCTCGAGCGCGAGGGGCACCTCCAGCGGGTCATCGGGCATCGCCGGAGCGAATCCGTGCTCGGCTCCGTTCTCGATCCAGGTCTCGAACCCCGTCGCCACGCGCTCGCGCTCCGGATCGATGCCGACCAGCTCGACGAAGTCGAACGCGAGCGGCGAGGTCACCATGCCGCGGGTCTGCTGGAGGTGCTGGCCGAGCCGGCCGTACGGGAAATACATCCCGTGGTGTCGCAGGCGGGGCGCGGTGCCGATCACGTCCTCGTCGCTGCGGATCAGCGCGTCCAGCTCTTCGAACGATGCCTCGGCATCGAAGCCCGTCGCCAGCAGGTCGGGGGTCGCGATGCGGATGCTTCGGCGGATCTCGCCGATGAACCCGGAGAACACCGCGATGACGACGATCAGAGCCCAGACCGCAACGGCGACGCCGAGCGTGCCGAGGATGTTCACCCATCGGGTCCGCAGGTAGCGGAGCGCGAGGAAGCCCGAGTAGGCGGGGATCACGTGCGGGCTTGCGGGTCGTCGGGCGGGATGTCGCTCACGGTGCTGGCTCCGCCTGGGGCGCGTCCGCGGACTCCTCCGCGGGGGGTGCCGAGGCGTCGACGCGTCGGAGCAGGGGGAACAGGATGACGTCCCGGATCGAGTCCGAGCCGCTCAGGAGCATCGCGAGGCGGTCGATGCCGATCCCGAGGCCGCCAGCCGGAGGCATGCCGAACTCCAGCGCCGACACGTAGTCGACGTCCATCTCGGACGGGGTCTCCTCGTCCATGTGGACGAGCTGCTCCGCGAACCGGCGCTCCTGGTCCTGGGGGTCGTTCAGCTCGCTGAACGCGTTGCCCATCTCCATGCCGGCGACGAAGAGTTCGAAACGCTCGGCGATGCGCGGGTCTTCCGGGCTCTGCTTGGCGAGCGGGCAGACGGCGACCGGGTAGTCGTGGACGAAGACCGGCCCGCGCAGCGTGTCCTCGACGGTCTCCTCGAAGATGTCGTTGGCGATCTTCGGCAGCGGGAGTCCGTCGGTCTTCAGCCCGAGCTCCTTCGCGCGTGCGAGGACCGAGGCCTCGTCGAACCAGTCGACGCCCGGGTTCGCTTCGGCGAACAGGTCCAGGTAGCGCGCTCGCTCGAAAGGAGGCCGGAGGTCGTACTCGGCACCGCGGAACGAGACCTTCGACTGGCCGCCGAGCACCGTGTCGCAGAGGTGTGCGAACAGCCCTTCGACGCGGTCCATGATGTCCGCGTAGTCGGCCCAGGCCTCGTAGCTCTCGAGCATCGTGAACTCCGGGTTGTGCCGGGTGCTGATGCCTTCGTTGCGGAACACGCGGCTCACCTCGTAGACGCGCTCCATGCCGCCGACGAGCAGGCGCTTCAGGTACAGCTCCGGCGCGATGCGCAGGTAGAGCTGCATGTCGAGCGCGTTGTGGTGGGTGACGAACGGCCGCGCGGTCGCTCCGCCGGAGACCGGGTGGAGCATCGGCGTCTCGACCTCGAGGTAGCCGAGCCCGTCGAAGTAGGCGCGGATCTCGCGGACGATCCTGGAGCGCAGCACGAACGTCTCGCGGACCTCGGGATTCGCGAACAGGTCGACGTAGCGCATCCGGTACCGCGCCTCGACGTCCTGGAGGCCGGCCCATTTCTCGGGCGGATGGCGGAGCGCCTTGGTCGCGAGGATGACCTCGTCCGCCCAGATCGTCGGCTCGCCCTTCTGGGTGACACCGAGCTCGCCCCGGATCACGACCTGGTCGTTGGCCTCGACCAGCTTGCGGTTCGGCCAGAACTCCGGGAGCCGGTCACGCTGGAAGCCGATCTGGATGCTCCCGCCCAGGTCGAGCAGGTGGGAGAACCGCAGCTTGCCGAAGTCCCGGATCTGGGTCAGTCGGCCTCCAACCACGACTTTCTCGCCGTGCCGGTCATCGAACCCCTCGAGGCAGGAGGCGATCGGCACGGGCTTCGGGACGCGTGGGGGATAGCTCGGGATGCCCGCTTCGGCGAGCTTGTCGAGCTTGGGCAGGCGGTCTGCAGCGATCTGGTCGGTCAACGCGGCTCTCCGGAACGGCGGCGGATCGCGGACCTTAGCGGAAGCGGCTCAGGCGACCCAGCGGAAGATCGGGCGGCATGACCGCCGCGAAGCGGAGGTCATGCCGGTTCGGCGCGCAGCCGGACTTCGACCTGGCCGCTGTTGGTGCGGACGTCGTGCGTGACGAGTGCGTCCGATGGCGCGGTCCGGCACTCCCCGGTCGTGAGGTCGAACGACCAGCCGTGCCAGAGGCACTCGACGGTTCCCTGGTCCGGGCAGGCGATCCCGGTCGACAGCGGGCCGCCGGCGTGAGGGCAGGAGTCGTCGACGGCGCGGAACCCTGCGTCCGTCCAGAAGACTGCGACCTCACGTCCGTCGATCTGGACGGCAGCGGCACCCTTGTCGCGGAGCTCGTCCTCGGGGCCGACGGGGTGCCAGTCGCTCATGCGCCCGCCTCGCTGACGGTGCGGAACGCGAAGCGACGGATGATCCGCCCTTCTGCGATGTACTTCCGCTCGAAGTTGGTCGGCGAGAACGCGTGGCCCGGCCCGGCCTCGATCAGCGCGCGCTCCTCGTTCTCGTCGCGGACGAGGAGCGGAGAGGCGCCGAGCACACGCGCGATCTGGCCCGCGTAGCCGGGGTTGTCGGTCGCCACGAGAAGGTGTCCGCCGGGTCGCAGCACGCGGTGCGCGAGCCGCGGCGCATCCTCGGTGAAGAAACGCCGGCCGCGATGTCGCCGCTTGGGCCACGGGTCGGGGAAGTAGACGTGGAGACGGTCGATCGAACGCTCCGGGACCCGGTCCTCCAGGTAGAGGCGCGCGTTGTCGACGAGCAGGACCGCATTGGTCCGTCCGGCCTCGACGAGGCGGTCGGCAGCGAACGTCGCGTAGGAGCCGGCGGCCTCGATGCCGATGAAGAACGTGTCGGGGCGGACTTCGGTGGCCGCGACCAGGTAGGCGCCCTTGCCGGAGCCGACCTCGATCTCGACCTTGCCGAAACCTGTCGGGATCAGGTCCGCGAGCGGCGGCGGGTCGTCGCCGCCCACCACGATCGGCAGCTTGCCGCGGACTTCGACGGGTGGGACGCGCTTGCGGAACGACAGCTTGCCTCCCACCGACATGCGGTGGGCACGGCCGAGGACTTCTCCGGGGGCGCTGTCAGCAGACATCGGGCGGGAGCATAGCCTCGCGGTGCGCGGACGAGGAACCTAGCCGCCTTCGCGGACGAGGTTCACGTTCCAGCTCGGGATCCGGACGCGGACCTCGCCGCCGGCCGGAGCCCGCTCGAGGCGTGCCTGGCAGCCGAGCCGGCTGTCGAGACCGAGGTCGCGCGCCGCGTCGAGCTGGTCTTCTTCGTCCTCGCTCGCTTCGCTGAGCGCGTCCGCGCCGGCCTCGACGCGGACGTGGCAGGTCGAGCATGCGCAGACCGCGCCGCACGCGTGGTCCAGCGGGACCTCGTGGCGCATCGCGACGTCGAGGATCGAGTCGCCGACGGCAGCCTCGAAGGTCCCGTGGTCGACGAAGTGGATGGAGATGCCAGGGGTCATCGGGCTTCGGGTTCTCGAGGCTCCGTCAGGGCCTTGTGCACGGCGGAGCCGATCACGTCGTCGGCGATCTGCGCGGTGCGGCGGGACAGGTCGTCGACCGCGCGCTTGAGCTCGTCGGCCGGGGTGTCTGCTTCGGCGAGCAGTCGGTCGACCTTGTTGGTCGCCTTCTTCACCGCGTAGGTCTGGTCCGGAGGGAGGTCCGAGAGCTCCAGCGCGCGGCGCGTGCCGTGGACCATCGCGGCGGCCTTGTTGCGGAGCTCGATCGCCTCGCGGTCCGCCATGTCTTCCATCGCGTGGTCGATCGACGCACGCATCATCTCGCGGACCTCGTCCTGCGTGAGGCCGAAGCTCGGCACGACCTGGATCGAGGCGGCGATCCCGGTCCGCTGTTCCTTCGCATGGACGCGGAGGACGCCGTCGGCGTCGACCATGAACGTGACCGCGACGCGGGGCAGGCCGGCCGGCATCGGGGGGATGCCGCGCAGCCGGAACGACGCGAGCTTGCGGCAGTCTGCGGTCCGCTCGCGCTCGCCCTGGTAGATGTTCAGCTCGACCGCGGTCTGCCCGTCGATCTGCGTGGAGAACTCCTCGGTCTTGCTGGTCGGGATCGTCGCGTTGCGCAGGATCAGCTTGCTGACCACGCCGCCCATGGTCTCGAGCCCGAGCGACAGCGGGATCACGTCGAGGAGCAGCAGGTTGCGGTTGCCGCCAGCCAGGATGTCGGCCTGGATCGCCGCGCCGAGTGCGACCGCGAGATCGGGATCGACCCCGTCGTGAGGCTCCCGTCCCGTCGCCTCGGCGACCAGTCGGCGGACGAGCGGAACCCGGGTCGAACCGCCGACCAGCACGAGATCGTCGATCTGGTCGATCGTCCGTTCGGCGTCGCGCAGCGCCTGGCGCAGGCAGGCGATCGTGCGTTCGACCAGCGGTGCGATCAGTTCTTCGAAGCGGGCACGGGTCAGGCGCAGCGTGGCCTGCTCCTCGCGCCCGAGATCGATCGCCAGCTCGGCTCCCTCGGCGTTCGACAGCTCGATCTTCAGGGCCTCCGCCGACTTGCGGATCGCCTGCTTCACGTAGGCGTCGTCGACGAGGTCGTGCGCACCCGCCGCCGTGAGGATCTCGTCGGCGATCACACGGTCGAAGTCGTCGCCGCCGAGGTGGGTGTCGCCCGCGGTCGCCAGGACCTTGAACACGCCGTCGCGAATCTCGAGCACGGACACGTCGAAGGTCCCGCCACCGAGGTCGTAGACGACGACCGTGCCGTCGTGGCTGCCGTCGATCCCGTACGCGAGGGACGCTGCGGTCGGCTCGTTGACGATCCGCAGGCAGCGGAGCCCGGCGAGTTCGGCGGCGTGCCGCGTCGCCTGGCGCTGTGCGTCGTCGAAGTACGCGGGCACCGTGATCACGGCCTCTTCGACCGCCATCCCGAGCGCTGCCTCGGCGCGGGCCCGTACGGCGCCGAGGACGCGCGCCGACAGCTCCTCGGGAGACCAGTCGCGACCGTCGATCGGAATGCGCGCGAGTCCTCGCTCCGGCTCGGGGACCACGGGGTAGGGGAGGCGCGAAGCCTCCGCTTCCACGTCGGCTCTCGAGCGACCGAGCAGCCGCTTGACCGAGTGGATCGTGCGGGTCGGGAGGTCGAGCGCGCGCGCCTTGGCCTCGGCGCCGACCACGGGCGTCGATCCATCCTCGGGGAACGCGATCACCGACGGCAGCAGGGCTTCGCCGTCCGCCGCGCGGAGCACGCGCGGGCCGTGGCGCGTGACGACGGCGGCGAGGCTGTTCGTCGTGCCGAGGTCGATCCCGACGACGATGCGGTTCGGGGTGGGGGAATCGGCAGCGGTCATCGGTCGCCTCCGGAGGCGAGGCAGCGCGCGTCGAGGTCGGCGAGCGCCTTGCGGAAGTACTGGGACTGGTGGAGGGCGGTCGCGGCGGCGCGGGCGTCGCCCTCGCGCAGCGCGTCGGCCACCGCCACGAACGTGCGCTCGACCCGGTCCGCGATCGCGTCCCGGAGCTGCGGGGCTCCGTCGTCGTCCGCCTCGGCGACCGACTCGGCCAGCTCCATCGCCTCGGCGAGGAAGAGGGGCGACAAGGTCCGCGTGGCGTCGCGCGCATCGGCGTCGAGCCGGTCGATCAGGACGCCAGCCCGGAGCCAGCGGTCCTTGAGCACGCGGTAGGCGTCGTTGACGGAAGCCGCTAGCGCCAGTGCCTCGGCGAGGATCGCCGGGTCATCGGCGTTGCGGACCGCGTCGGACCAGCGGTCCGGGTGGGCCTCCCGGGAATGGGCGAGGTAGCTCGCTTCCAGCGCCTGGAGGTCGAGATCCAGCGTCGGTGCGAGGCCGAGCGTCGCGAACGGGTCGGGGTTCGACAAGGTCGGGGCCGGTGCGCGTGCAGGCTTCGGGATCGTGCCCGGATCAGGCCGAGAACGAGGTGCCGCAGCCGCAGCTGCCGGTCGCCGACGGGTTCTTGAACACGAAGCCCCGGTCGAGGAGGCCGTCGTTGAAGTCCAGCGTCGTGCCGCCCATGAAGAACTCGCTCTTCTTGTCGATGACCAGCTTCACGCCGTGCTCCTCGAACGAGAGGTCGAACTCGGTCGGCCCGTTCGCGTCGAAGTCGAGCACGTAGGAGAAGCCCGAGCAACCGCCGCCCTTCGCGCCGATCCGCACCCAGGTCGTGGCCACCGGCATGTCGTGCTCGGCCATCACGCGGACGACTTCCCGCGCGGCGCGCTCGGTGATCTGGATCCCGCGCTTCGACTTCGGGTCGCTGCTGCTGGTGTCTTGGGCTTGGCTCATCGGATCGTCCGGTATCGGGGCGCGCTTCGAATCGGGGCGTCGAGCGTCCCGTCCAGGTGTCTCTCGTCCGTCGGTCTCGCGGTCAGGACTCCGCGGGGGCTTCGGCGCCCTGCTTCGTGCGGTAGTCGTCGATCGCCGCCTTGATCGCGTCCTCGGCGAGGACGGAGCAGTGGATCTTCACCGGCGGCAGCGCGAGCTCCTCGACGATCTGGGTGTTCTTGATCTGCATCGCCTCGTCGATGGTGGCGCCCTTCAGCCACTCGGTCGCCAGCGACGACGATGCGATCGCCGAGCCGCAGCCGTAGGTCTTGAACTTGGCGTCGACGATCCGACCGGAGTCGTCGACCTGGATCTGGAGCTTCATCACGTCGCCACACTCGGGGGCGCCGACGACGCCGGTGCCGACGTCCTTGGCGCTCTTGTCGAGGGCTCCGACGTTGCGCGGGTTGTTGTAGTGGTCGAGGACCTTGTCGCTGTAGGCCATGGCCGTTCGATCTCCGTTCGGGGGAGGGGTGTTCGGGGTGGGGGTTTCAGCCGCCGTGGACCGATCTCGTCACGGCATCGGGCTGCAGTGGGTCGCGTCTCGGAGTCGAGCCGTCTGCGTCAGTGGTGCGTCCACTTGACCTTCGACAGGTCGATGCCTTCCTGGACCATCTCCCAGAGGGGAGACATCTCGCGGAGGCGTGTGACTTCGCGGACGACGAGGTCGACGACGAAGTCGACCTCCTCTTCGGTGTTGAAGCGTCCGACGGAGAAGCGGATCGAGCTGTGCGCGAGTTCGTCGCCGAGCCCGAGGCTCTTCAGCACGTAGCTCGGCTCGAGGGAGGCGGACGTGCACGCGGACCCGGAGGACACCGCCACGTCCTTGATGCCCATGATCATCGACTCCCCCTCGACGTAGGGGAACGAGATGTTCGACAGGTGGGGAAGCCGATGTTCGGTGTCGCCGTTGACGACCGCGTCGGGGAGCCCGGCGAGGATGCCCTGCTCGAGCCGGTCGCGGAGCGCCTGGACCTTCGCGACGTTCTGGTCGAACTCTTCGCGCGCCAGCCGGGCCGCTTCGCCCATGCCCGCGATGCCCGGCACGTTCAGCGTGCCCGAACGCATGCCGCGCTCGTGGCCGCCGCCGTCCATCAGTGGTGCGAGCCGGACGCGCGGGCTCTTGCGGCGCACGTAGAGCGCGCCGACGCCCTTGGGGCCGTAGAACTTGTGCGCGGAGAGCGACAGAAGGTCGATGCCCTGGCTCTGCACGTCGATCGGCATGCGGCCGACGACCTGCGTCGCGTCGGTGTGGAACAGCACGCCGCGCTCCTTGCAGAGGGCGCCGATCTCGGCGATCGGGTGGGCGGTGCCGGTCTCGTTGTTGGCGGCCATCAGCGACACGAGGATCGTGTCCGGCCGGATCGCGCCGCGGAGAGCCTCGAGGTCGATGCGGCCCATGCCGTCGACCTCGAGCCACGTGACCTCGTAGCCCTGCTGCTCGAGGTGCTTCAGCGGGTCGATCACCGCCTTGTGCTCGGTCACGCAGGAGATCAGGTGGCGGCCCTTCGACGCGTACATCTCCGCGACGCCCTTGATCGCGAGATTGTTCGCCTCGGTCGAGCCGCTGGTGAACACGATCTCCTTCGGGTGGGCGCCGAGCAGGAGCGCGACCTCCTCACGGGCCTGGTCGACCGCGGACTCGGCCTGCCAGCCGAAAGCGTGGTTGCGGCTCGCGGCGTTGCCGAAGTCCTCCGCGAAGTAGCGCACCATCTTGTCGACAACGCGCGGGTCGCACTGCGTCGTCGCGCTGTTGTCCATGTAGATCGGGGTCTTGATGGTCATCGGGGGTCGGGGCTCAGGAACTTCGTATCGCGAGGCTTCGCCGCTCGAACGGCTTCAGACGTGGCTGCTGTCCGGCCCGGACGGCGTTCCGCGCGCCGGCGACGGAGCGGCCGGGGAAGAGGCGACCGGCACCGTCGTGCGCGACGGGAACAGGTCGGCCGGGATCGGCTCGCCCTGGCTCGTCTCGAGCCCGGCGAGTTCGACCAGCTTGAGGTCGTTGAGGAGCTTCTGGATGCGTGCGTTCAGGACCAGCAGCGGGCCCTTCGACTGGCAGAGGCCTGCGAGGTTGCACGCCTCGTGGATGCCGACGCCGCCGTCGGCGCCTGCACTCCCGTGAGCACTCTCGACGCCGTCGCCCGGCCCACAGTCCGGCCGGTGGCCGAACTCCCGCTCGTGCGCGCACTCGACGAACGAGAACGGCCCCTCGACCGCG
>JAQCBR010000211.1 GCA_027621295.1 Planctomycetota bacterium | reverse complement strand
GTGCCGCTGTCGAGTTCGGGCGGTTCGGTCCGACGCTCCAACCCGAACGACCAGTATCCGTTCACGATCCTGAACCGCCTCGACGCCGGCGTCGGCTCGGACTGGTCGGTGCAGCGGGTCAGCCCGAACAGCACGACCGGGCAGCTGCCGACGCAGCGCAACGGTGGCCAGTGGTACAACCTCGGTCCGGTCCCGAGTTCGCCCGGAGGCCAGAACATCCGCATCACCGGCTACGGCTCGACGTCGAGCCCGGTGTCGCCGACCTGGTACCTCGCGCAGAAGACCCACGTCGGCACGCTGTCCAACGTGGGCGGCACGTCGCTCTGCTACGCGACCGACACGACGGGCGGCAACTCCGGCTCGCCGATCATCCACGAGAACACCGGCAACGCGATCGGCATCCACTCGCACGGCGGATGCACGTCGAGCGGCGGGTGCAACAGCGGCACACGGATCGACCGCAGCGACCTCCAGCAGGCGATCGCCGCGACGAACCCGAACCGCGCGCGCTTCACGGCCTACGGCTCCGGCTGCCCGTCGCCGCTGACGTTCTACGAGCTGTTCTCGGCGTTCGACCTGAACGGCACTTCGCTCCGGCTCACGCCGGTCGGCGGCGGCTACCGCGTCGCGACCTGCACGACCGGCTGCTTCAGCACGTTCGGCAGCAACCTCAACCTCGGGGACGACTCCCTCGCCACCGGGCTCAACCTGGGCTTCGCCTTCCCGTTCGCCGGCTCGACGACGTCGCGCATCGACGTGGACTCGAACGGCTGGATCGGGCTCGTCAGCGGCCAGTTCACCGCCTCGGACTACTCGGAGTCGGTCGCCGAGTTCCTGTCCGGCGGCGCGCGTCTCGCGGTGCGCTGGGACGACTTCAACCCGGCGTCTGGCGGCGGCGTCTACTTCGACACCTTCCCGGGCCGCGCGGTCATCACCTGGTCGAACGTGCCGCAGTTCGGCAGCAACGATCAGAACACCTTCCAGGCGCAGCTGTTCGCGAACGGCGAGATCATCATGTCGTTCCAGTCCGGCTCTTCGTCGGATGGCCTGACGGGTCTGACCCAGGGCAACACGACGGTCGATCCGGGCTCGCGCGACCTGAGCGCTTCGATCCCGTTCACGACCGGAACGGGTGGTCTGCCGGTCACGCTGTCGTCGACCTCGCTGCCGGTGCTCGGCTCGACGATCGGCCTGTCGATGCAGAACGTGCCGACGAACTCGCTGACGGTGACCCTCGGCCTCGGCTTCGTCCAGTCGTCGGTCGACCTGACCGCGCTCGGCATGCCCGGCTGCACCAGCCTCGTCTCGGCCGTCGAACAGATCCCGATGGCGCGGATCGGCTCCACGGCTGCCGTGTCGCTCTCGATCCCGAACCAGGCTTCGCTCCTCCGCGCGCACGTCTACGCCCAGGGCATCGCGATCGCCCCGGGGATGAACACGCTCGGCGTCGTGTCGTCCAACGGTGGCGACATGATGCTCGGCAACTGACCGGGTCCTGGTCCCGGAGAACGCGGCCGCCGCCATTTGGCGCGTGGCCGGCTGTCCCCAGACCCCGCTTCGCGCTACACACGCGGGCATGACTCCGGACGAGTCCAGCCAGAGAGCCGAGATCGAAGCGCTCCGGGCGCAGATCGACGCGATCGACCGGGACATCGTCCGGCTCCTCGCGAAACGCCTCCGTGCGGCCGCCGAGATCGGCCGGCTCAAACAGGAGGGTGAGGTCGCGCTCGTCGACGAACTCCGCGAGGTCGAAGTGCAGCGCCGCTGGCGCGCGCACGCTTCGATCGAGGGCATCCCAGGTGTCGTCACCGACTCCGTGCTGCGGGAGATCGTCGGGCACTCGCGCCGGGTCCAGGAATACGACGACCAGTCCTCGACGCCCGCGGCGCCGGGGCCGAGGATCGCCTACCAGGGCGTGTCCGGTGCCTACAGCGAGCGCGCTGCCCACGAGATCGCGGTCCGCGACGGCTTCGCCAACGTCGAGCCGATCGGGTTCCCGTCCTTCGAGGCAGCGCTCGCAGCGCTCGTCGCGGGCGAAGTCCAGCTCGCGCTGCTGCCGGTCCAGAACTCGATCTGCGGCCGTATCGACGCGGCCTGGTCAGCCATCGATGCGCACACGCTCCGGGTCGTCGGCGAGATCGAGATCCGGATCGAACACTGCCTGGTCGGTCTCCCCGATGCGGACCTGCAATCGCTCCGTAACGTCCGCTCGCATCCCGTCGCGCTCGACCAGTGCCGCCTCTTCCTGGGCACGCTCCCGCACGTGGTCGTCGAGCCGTGGCCCGACACCGCCGACGCAGCTCGCTCCATCGCCGAGGCCAGGGACCCGTCGATTGCCGCGATCTGCCATGAGGACGCTGGCCGCCACCACGGCCTGACGGTTCTCCGCCGGGGCGTCGCCGACGAGCCTGACAACCGAACGCGGTTCCTTCTCCTTGCCCCAGAGGTGACGACTTGATCCGAAGAGTGTGTGTCTACTGCGGCTCCCGTGTGGGGGAGCGTGAGGTGTTCGCGGCGGCGGCGCAGCGGCTCGGGAAGGCGATCGCGGGGCGGGGGTTCGATCTGGTCTACGGCGGGGCGGCCGTGGGGCTGATGGGGATCGTCGCGGACACGGTGCTGGAGCACGGGCGTGAGGTGCACGGGGTGATCCCGCACGCGCTGTTCGACCGGGAGGTCGCGCACCGGGGGGTCACCGAGCTCCACGAGGTCGAGACGATGCACGAGCGGAAGGCGAAGATGGCCGAGCTCGCGGATGCGTTCATCGCGCTGCCGGGTGGATTCGGGACGCTCGAGGAGATCTTCGAGGTGCTGACTTGGACGCAGCTCGGCATCCACGCGAAGCCGTGCGGGTTGCTCGACGTGGACGGCTACTTCGGGGCGCTGCGGGAGTTCCTGGATCGGACGGTGACGGAGGGCTTCGTCGCGGCGAAGAACCGCGCGCACCTCGTCGTCGAGTCGGATGCCGACGCGCTGCTGACCGCGCTCGAGGAGCGTGTCGATGCGGGCGGGCTCGCGGTGCCTTGGACCGCGGCGCACCGCCGTGACCGTCAGGGTGAGGTCGGAGGCACAGACTGACTGCTGCGCGCGTCGAGCCAGCTCTTCAGCACGAGCGCCGAGCAGATCAGCAGGCCTCCGCAGATCGGCAGCCTGCCAGGGATCTCGCCGTGGACCATCCAGGCGAAGAGCGGGTTGAACGCCGGCTCGGTCATCAGGAGCAGCGTGACCTCGAAGGCCGGGACCGCGGGCACCGCGCGGACGATCAGCACGTAGGCGAGTCCGATCTGGAACGTGCCGAGCCAGCCGATCATCGCCCAGTCGATCAGGCCTGCGTCGGCGATCCGGGACGGGTCGACCTGCGGCAGGTTGATCGCGACCGCGAGCAGGTTGCCCCAGACGGTGGCCTGGGCGGCTGCGTTGACGCCGCGCTTGCCGAGTCCGCGGAGTCCCATCAGCGTCAGCGCCCAGGCGAGTCCCGAGGCAGCGCCGAGCGCGTTGCCGAGGACCGGGTCGGGAGCCGTCGCGGTCGGCGCTTCGGCGGCGACGAAGAACAGCACGGCTCCCAGCAGGAGTAGACCGAGGATCGGCAGGTCTCGCCGCTTCGCGCGCTCGCCGAGCAGGAGCGGGCCGAGCAGGAGCACGAAGAGCGGCGCGGTCGACTGGAGGAAGACCACGTTCGCCGCGGTGGTCAGCTTGGTCGCCGTCGCGAACAGCGTCAGCATCACGCCGTAGGCGAGGCTCGCGAGTCCGACTCCGAGGTCGGGTCGGCGCCGCGACTCGGGGAGCACCACCAGGAGCACGATCGCAGCGACCGCGGAGCGGAGCGCCGCGATCTCGGGGCCACTCAGGCCCTCGCACGACTTGACGGCGGCGCCCGCGGTTGCGAACAGCGTGCCCGCCGCGAGCAGCATCAGGCGGGCCTGGAGAGGAGGAGGGGTCAACGCGCGGGAGCGTAGGCGGCGTCCCTGCAACCGGCGAGACCCTGGGTGATCCCGGGTCGCGGCGCCGCTACCCTGCCCCCAACCCATGGATCACCCCGCATACGAGACCCTGGAACTCGTCGCCGATGGGCGCGTCCTCCACGTTCGACTCAACCGGCCGGAAGTCCGGAACGCCTTCAACGGCGCCGTCGTCGCCGAGCTGTCGGCGGCGTTCGCGCGGATCGACGCGGACCCGGACGTGCACGTCGTCGTGCTGTCCGGCAACGGCAAGTCGTTCTCGGCCGGCGCCGACCTCGGCTGGATGACCGAGCAGGCGGGTCTTCCCGAAGAGGAGAACCAGCGCGGCGCGGACGAGATGGCGCGGATGTTCCTCGCGATCGCCCGCTGCTCGAAGCCGGTCGTCGCGCGGATCCACGGGCATGCGCTCGGCGGCGGCACCGGCCTGACGGCCGCGGTCGACTGCGCGATCGCGACGGAGGACACGCTGTTCGGACTGACCGAGGTCAAGCTCGGCATCGTGCCGGCGGTGATCTCGCCGTTCGTCATGCAGAAGATCGGCGCCGGCCGGTCCCGGACACTGTTCCTGACCGGCGAGCGTTTCGACGGCCGCGAGGCGGAGCGGATCGGGCTCGTGCACCGGGCCGTGCCGGCTGACCAGCTCGATGCCGAGGTCGCGCGGGTCGTCCACGAGCTCTGCACCGCGGGTCCCGCTGCGCTCGGCAGCGCCAAGAAGCTGATCCAGGCGGTGGACGGGCTGTCGCTCGAAGAGGCGATCCCGGTGACCTCGCGCTGGATCGCGAAGCTTCGGGCTACGCCCGAGGCGCGCGAGGGGATGACGGCGTTCCTCGAGAAGCGGAAGGCCTCGTGGATCGATTCGTGATGCGCGGCGTGTTGTACGGTGCGGGGGCGCTGGCCTTCGGGGCTTCGCTCGCGTGCGGCGGCTGCGTCGGCCCGGCGGACGAGGCCACGGGCGAGGCCGTGACCGCTGACTCGCTGCCGTTCGGTCCGGACCTGGACGGGCGTGCCGCCCGGCTC
>JAQCBR010000051.1 GCA_027621295.1 Planctomycetota bacterium | reverse complement strand
GTGGTGCGGGAACCCGACCGCGGGGCGCCCGCAGCACCAGGATAGTCCCGGCATCTGCGGCGGTGACCGGTCAAGCTGCAGCGGTGCAGCCGCGCACACAGCCCGCGTCAGCCCGGGCCGACGAGCGCGTCAGCCAGGGCCGACAAGCGCGTCAGCCAGGGCCGACAAGATTGTAGCGATCGAGGACGAAGCCCTGCGGGGACTCGACCAGCACCGTCGCGGAGCCCAGGTCGAGACACCAGGTCCGGACGAGGTCCCAGGGCAGCCCCAGCAGGTGGACCACGGCGTTCTTGACGATCCCGCGGTGCGCGACGACGCAGAGGTCGCCTTCCGGATGGCGGGCCAGGACGGCATCCATGCCGGCGGCCACGCGGGCGCGGAACCCCGCGATCGACTCCCCGCCGGGGTAGCCGTCGATCTCCCCCCGCCGCCAACTCGCGTGGAACTCGGGCCGTTCGGCGGCGACCTCGTGCGAGGTCATTCCCTCGAGCTCTCCGAAGTCGACCTCGCGCAGGTCGGACGCAACCTCGACGTGACCCGGCGCACGGCGCATGCCCGAGAGCAGGATCCGCGCCGACTCCTCGGCGCGAGACAGCGGCGAGTGCACGAGCGCAGCGAACTGCTGCTCGGCGAGCACGGGCAAGAGCCGCCGGACCTGGTCCCGACCGACGTCGGAGAGCGGCACGTCCGTCGCTCCGTAGTAGCGGACCGAGGAGTTGCCCGTGGTCTCACCGTGTCGGACCAGCCAGACACGGCGACCACCCTCGTGTTCGTGCCCGCCGGGGCGCGCCGTCGCCCGTGGATGACCTGCGGAGGTCACCCCTGGAGCAGCGCGATCGCGATCGTGACCAGCGCGAGGAAGGTCAGCCCCAACATGATCAGCACGGCGCGGTTGGTCTTCTGACCTTCCTCGACCATCCGGCCGAGCCGCGTCGCCTGGTCGGCGTGCGCTTCGCGGAGGGCGCGGACGCCGTCGCGCTGCGTCGACTCGAGGCGGTCGACCGCCTCACGCTGCACCTCGGACAGCGAGTCGGTCAGTTCTCGCACCTCTTCGCTCCGGCCCTGGACGAGGCCCTCGGAAGCCGCCGCCTGCCGCCGCGAGTGGTCGACCATCTCGGACATCGACGTCTGGATCCGGTCCATGTTGGAGCGGAACTCGCCGAGCGTGTGCGCGGTCCGCTCGTCGGTCGCCGCCGCCCGATCGAGGGCTTCGCGGACCTGCCCCATCAGCTCCGGCAGTCCGCCGAGGCTCTGGGCCATGAGCGCGTGCGTCTGGTCCTGGGCCTGCATCCGCTCCGCGATCCGCCGCAGCATGTCGAGCTGGGCTTCCTGTAGCGCCGGGAGCTGAGCGATCCCGTCCGCGGCGCGGGTGAAGCGCTCGCCCTGGTCCTCGACGCGATGCTGCATGCCACGCAGAAGGCTGGTCAGCTCACGGAAACCGTCCTGGATCGCGACGGTCGCCTCTTCGCGCTGCGACAGCTTGCGGCTCGAGACGGCCTCCACGTCGACGGGGCGCGCGACGGGAACGGGGTCGACCCGGCTGGCACCACGACCGCCCGCGGCACCGACACCACCGCGATCGACACCACCGCGATCGACACCACCGCGATCAGCGGTATCCACGGGTTCCAGCTGGACGTCGGACTGACGAAGCCGGCTCTTCAGCTTGTCGAGGAACGAGCTCTTCTTGACCACGGTCAACTCCCTGGGCGCACGCGCCCTCGTCGTGACGGCGGGACTGACCGTTCCCGACCACCACCTGATTCCAACCTGCCGCTGGCCGCGATGACCTGCGCGCAGGACCTGCCCATGCCGTCCCAGCGGGGGCTCGGGACGACGCGGCGCGAGCATAGCGGCGCAGCGGATGCTTGCCAGCGTCCGCCTCCCCACGCAGCTTCCCGGACGCACCGAAACTGCTTGACGCATCTCGGCTCGGCGCTACCTTCCTCGCCTCTCGCGCGCGCCGACCGCGGTCGACGCACCGCGGGGAGTTAGCTCAGTTGGTAGAGCGCCACAATGGCATTGTGGAGGTCAGGGGTTCGACTCCCCTACTCTCCAAGCGAGTTCGAACGGGTCGGTGACCGGCAGGTCGCCGACCCGTTCTTCTTTGACCCGTTGCTCCTCGACCCGCTTCTCTTTGCGGAGGCCTCACCATCTCCGCGGCGGAGCCTCGGTGATCCCCGAGGTGTGGAGCGTCAGCCGTGGTGGCGCTCGCCCTCGTGGAGCAGCCCTTCGGAGCGAGCGATGACCGTGCAGACCGCCGCGTCGCCGGTCACGTTGAGCACCGTCCGGCACATGTCGAGCGGACGGTCGACACCGAGGATCAGCGCGATGCCCTCCAGCGGCACGCCGACCTGCTTCAGGACGATCGTCAGCATCACGATCCCGACGCCCGGCACGGCCGCTGTCCCGATCGATGCGAGCGAGGCGGTGAGCACGATCTCCGCCTGCTGCAGAAGCGTGAGGTCCATGCCGTAGACGGTGGCGATGAAGACCGCGGCGACGCCCTGGTAGAGCCCCGTGCCGTCCATGTTGATCGTCGCGCCGAGCGGCAGCACGAAGCTCGAGGCTTCCTCGTCGACGCCGACCCCCTTCTCGACGCAGTCGATGGTCACCGGCAGCGTCGCCGCGGACGAGCTGGACGAGAACGCGAGGAGCTGGGCCGGCAACATCGCCTTCGCGAAGTGCCGCACCGGGATCTTGGCCATCGTCCGGATCAGCAGCCCGTAGACGATCACGCCGTGCAGCAGCAGCGCGAGCACCACCGTGCCCATGTAGCCGACCAGCGCGCCGAGGAGCTGACCGGTCTGCTCGGGGTTCTCTCCCAGGTCGGCGAGGACCGACGCGAGCATCGCGAACACCCCGATCGGCGCGATCTTCATGATCAGGTGGACCATCTCGATGATCCCGTCCGACAGGAGCTGGAACACCGAGACCACGTGGGCGACCGGGCGCTTCGAGTTCAGCCGCGTCAGCGCCACGCCGAGCATCAGCGCGAAGAAGACGATCTGCAGCATCTCCGAGTTCGCCAGCGCCGCGAACGGGTTGGTCGGGACGATCCCGATCAGCTGCTGGACGATGCTGACGTCCTCGGCGGCGCGCACCTTGTCCTCGGCCATCTGCGCGAAGCCCGAGCGCAGACTCTCGCGCAGCTCCGGAGAGATGCCCGCACCCGGGCGGAACACGTTCACGACAACCAGGCCGATCGTGATCGCCACGGCCGTGGTCGCGAGGTAGAGGAAGATCGTCTTGCCACCGATGCGACCGATCTTCGACGTGTCGTTCAGACTGGCCACGCCCGCGACGAGCGAGAAGAGGACCAGCGGCACCGCGATCATCTTCAGCAGGTTCAGGAACAGCGTTCCGAACGGCTTGATCCAGTCGACGACGTGCTGTGTCGAACCTGTCTGCGCGGCAACCAGCCCGTAGCCGACGCCGAGGGCCATCGCGATCAGGATCTGCCAGTGCAGAGCGAGCTTCCGCATGGCGGAGAGGCTACCCGTCGCCGCAGGCGACCTCACGGAGAGTTCGCGCGACTCTCGAGCTCCTCCCACCGTGCGAGGAGCCCGTCGACGTTCTGCTGCGCCGCAGCGCGCGCCGCCGTGAGCTGCTGGGCGAGCGACGGATCGCCGACGTAGAGCGACGGATCCGCGAGCCGGGCATCGAGGTCGGACAGCTCGCCCTCGGCCGCCTCGATCTTCTCGGGCAGCGCATCGAGCTCCCGCGCCTCCCAGTTGCTGAGCCGCTTGGGACGAGACGCCGCGGGGCGCTCGGGATCCTTCGCGGTACCGCTCTCCCGTTGCGTGCTCCGGCCGGCCTCGGCCTCGCGGCGCTCCGCGGCCATCCGCTCGAGCAGGAAGCTGAGCTCGCCGTTCCAGACCCGGTGCCCGCCGGCACCGTCGAGGTGGACCACCCGCGTGGCGATCCGGTCGAGGAACCAACGGTCGTGGCTGACGACGATCACCGCGCCAGAGAAGGCCATCACCGCCTCCTCGAGCACCTGCAGCGTCGTCAGGTCGAGGTCGTTGGTCGGCTCGTCGAGGATCAGGACGTTCCCCGCGGTGGCCAGCAGCTTGGCGAGCTGGACGCGGCTGCGCTCACCTCCGGACAGGTCCCCGACCTTCGTTCGCGACTTGCCGCGCGGGAACAGCATCGCGTCGAGGAAGCTCTCGATGCGGAAGGCTCGTCCGCCGACGACGATGTGGTCGTTGCCGCGCCCCACCTCCTCGATCACCGTCCGATCGAGAGAGAGGCCTTCCCGCTTCTGGTCGATGTAGCTGAAGGCGACCGTCGGACCGACGTCGACGGCGCCGGCGTCCGGCGCGAGCTCGCCCATCAGCAGGCGGATCAGGGTCGACTTGCCGGCGCCGTTCGGACCGACGATGCCGAGCCGGTCGGACTTGCCGAGTTCGAGGTCGAGCCCGTGGATGATCCGCCGCTCCCCGAACGACTTGGAGAGACCGGTCGCGGCGATCACCTTCTCGCCGAGGCGCTGGCCGCAAGGGATCTCGAACGCGAGCTCGCGGTCCGCCGCCTCCGGCGCCGCGTCGACGAGGGCCTCGTAGCGATCGATCCGGGCACGTGCCTTCGTCGTCCGCGCCGGTGCGCCGCGACGGATCCACGCGGTCTCACGCCGGAGCAGGTTCAGCCGCGTCGCCTCGGAACGGGCCTCACGCTCGAGGCGGGCCGCCCGCTGCTCGACGTATTCGCGGTAGGCCCCCTCGTAGCCGTGCAGAATGCCGCGATCGACTTCGACGATGCGGGTCACCACGCGGTCGAGGAAGTAGCGGTCGTGGGTGACGAGGACGAGCGGGATCGCCGACTCGAGGAGCAGGTCCTCCAACCAGTCGATGGTCTCGGCGTCCAGATGGTTCGTCGGCTCGTCGAGCAGCAGGAGGTCAGGCCGGTCGATCAGCAGGCGCGCCAGCGCCACGCGCCGCCGCTCTCCCCCCGAGAGGACACCGCAGCGGGCGTCCAGGTCACCGAGACCGACGCCGTGCAGCACGGACTCGACGCGATGTTCGACGTCGTGCCCGCCGAAGGCCTGCAGCCGATCCTCGAGCCGCGCCTGCTCGCGGAGCAGCCGCTCGACGCCGTCTGCGTCGAGCTCGGGCGCAGCGAGCTGCGTGTGGACGTCGTCGAGACCACGCAGCACTTCGTCCCGCCCGGCGAGACCGGCACGCGCAGCGTCCCGCACCGAGAGCTCTGGATCGATCCACGGCTCCTGCGGGAGGTAGCCGACGCGAAGGCCGCGGCGCACGATCCGCTTCCCCTCGTCCGGCTGCTCGTCGCCGGCGAGCAGCCGCAGCAGGGTGGACTTCCCGCAGCCGTTCGGACCGACGAGCCCGACGCGATCGCTCTCGCCGACGAGGAACGTGATCCCGTCGAGCAGCTTCCGGTCGCCGTAGGTCTTGTCGACACCCTCCAGGGAGACGAGGCTCATCGCGACTCCACCTCGCCTGCGAGCAGGGCCGCCACGACTTCGGGCACGCACACGGTCGCGGGTCCGTGCAGGAACGCCGCGTGCGGACTGCGCGACGCGCGCACGGCGAATGGGCTGGGTTCGGTGTCGATCACGAGGAAGGGCACTCTACGGGAGTCCGCGCTGTCGACGACCAGGTTCGGCAGGGTCGTCGCGCCCGAAGTTCCGACCACCATCAACAGGTCAGCCGCGGCGATCGCCGCCCGGGTCGAGTCGAAGCGGAACCACTCCTCGTCGTAGCACTCGTCGAACCAGAGCACGTGGGGCCTCAGCCAGCCTCCACAGCGCGGGCACGCGAGCCCGGGAGGAGGTGCGCCCGACGCTCCGTCCAACTGCGCCGGGCCAGGGCGCCGTGCGGGTGCAGCGATTTGCCAGACCGTGCGGGAGCAGCCCACCGCACAGCGGACCGAGCCGAGGTCGCCGTGGATCGCATACGTGCGCTCCTCGGAACTCCCCGCACGCCGGTGGAGCCCGTCGACGTTCTGCGTGACGAGCGTGCACCGGTCACCGAGCGCGTTCTCGAGCTCGACGAGCGCGAGGTGCGCGGCGTTCGGCCGGACCTTCGCGACGTGCTCGAGGCGCTCGAGATAGAAGCGCCAGACGAGATGGGGCTCGCGGGCGAAGGTCGAAGCCCGGGCGAGGTCCATCGCGCGGAAGCCCTGGCCGTCCGCACTCGTCCAGTAGCCGCCCGGACCGCGGAACGTCGGCACGCCGCTCTCCGCGGAGATACCCGCGCCCGTCAGCACGACCACACGCCGCTCCCCGGCAGGCGCCCGCGCCGCCGATTCCGCGAGGACAGCGGCCGGCCGATCCGTGGAGCGCTCCTGCATGACAGGAATCCAAGCGCACGCCGCGCGCGCAGGCCATGACCCTGTCCGGCCGCCTCGCTACGCTTCGTCGTCGTCCATGCCCCGCTGCCCGACACACCCCGTCAGAACCCAGGACGAACGACGCGCGAGGCTCGAGCGGTGAACCCGCAGTCCCCGACGATCACGGACTGGGCGCTCCTTGCGCTCGCGGGAGCCGGAGGCGCACTGTCCCGCTACGTGATCCACGCGCTGGTCGCGCCGGTTGCCCGCGGGACGTTCCCCTGGTCGACACTCGCCATCAACTGCCTCGGCAGCTTTGCGTTCGGTCTCGTCGCCGTGCTGGCCGAGACCAGCGGCATGCTGTCGCCGCGCGCGCGCGTCGTGATCCTGACCGGCTTCCTGGGTGCGTTCACCACGTTCTCGACCTTCGCCTTCGAGAACGCCGAGCTCCTGCGGCTCGGCCACACCGCACGCGCGTTCACGAACATCGTCGCGCAGAACCTCGGGGCGATCGCGTGCGTGTTCGCGGGCGCAGCCACGGCACGCGGCCTGCTCGGCGGGGCCTGAGCGACGGCGGCCAGAGGGCCATCGACCAGAGGACCTGCGGCCAGCGAGGCTCAGTCGCGCAGGTAGCCGTGCACTGTGACCTGACCGATCCGGAGCGGAGCGGTGCCGGCGACCGGACGGACCTCGACCGTGAACCGCGACTTCCCGTCGGTCAGCGACCGCGGCAGCTCGACCTCGAGCTCTCCGCCTTCCTTCCAGCGATTCAGCGCGTTGGAGCTGTAGCTGTGCATCAGGCCGGCGTAGACGCCGTCGACGAAGACGCGCGCCTGGCAGAGCTGCCCGTCTCCGACCTTGGGTCGGTCGAGCCGGAAGCCGACACCGACGCCGCGGTAGCGGCCCAGTCGCGGCGACTGCACGTCGAACCGGTAGTAGTCCCGCACGTCCCGCCCATCGTCGTGGATCGGCGGTGTGCCGAAGAACGCATCCCGGAAGACCGGCGACGTCAGCTCGAAGCGCGGTGCCGTGCCGAACTGCACCGATGCTCCGGTCTCTGCCGCCGCGTCACCGACGTCGAGGGTCTGGAACGTCTCCCGCACGGCGCCCGGCTGCAGGTAGAAGAACGAGAACAGGCCGTACTCCGCGTTGGCGAGGTTATGGACCCCGTGCTCGAGGCGGATCTCGATCCCGTCCGCGAACTGCACCGGGTCGAACACGTAGGTCGATCCCTGGATGCGTTCGATCTCGACAACGTAGTCGGGACGGACGCGCGGCATCATCGCCGTGTTGAACGACGTGTCGCCCGCGAAGAACACGTCCGACTGGGTGCCGTACCACCCCCACTTCCCGACCGACGTCTCGGTGGCCGCGAAGTTGTGGTCATCCCCACGATTGCCGTTGATGCGGATGCAGAGATCGCCCTCCAGGTGCATCAGGTCGATGTGGAGGATGCGACCGCTCGTATCCACGAAGTCCTCGAGGAACAGGCCTCGCAGCATGCCCCGGACGTCCCGGAGTTCGGGACCCTGGAACGGCACGCCGAGCGTCGTGATCTCGTGGTCGAAGTGCGCGGAGAAGTAACCCCACGGCGTCGGGTACTGGCCCTGCCAGGTCGAAAGAGTCAGATCGAGGCTGGTGCCGGAGGTGCTGCGGTTGACGAACTCGAGTTCCGCCTCCTCGTCGAAGGGCATCGGCAGGTAGCACCAGATCTCCTGCCCGTCGTTGCCGAAGAACAGCGTGTCCATCGGCGCCGAGAAGCCGCGCCGGACCATCGCGCCGAAGAACCGCAGCGGAGCCTCGACGTAGTACTCCTGCATGCCGTCCCAGCGCATGCGGACCCAGATGTCGTCCCAAAGGCTCGGGTCGAGCAGACGCCCGCGGAGCTCGAGGATGGCGCCCGGACCGTTGAGGTGGACCTTGGCAGGCGCGTCGGGCCCCGGGAGCGCGAGCCGCGTCGTGGTTGCGTTGCGCGGCACGTCGTGCCGCCAGCCGCCGATCCTCGAGTAGACCCGTTCCCACGCTGCCTTGTCGGGTACCTCGACGAGGCGCTCGGGCGACATCAGCGTCCCGGCGACCTTGTGGAAGCGCCCGGAGTTCTCGAACGCGTTCTCGTACACCTGGACGCGGAACTGGTCCTGCCACGCAATCGGCGTGTGTGTCAGGAAACCGCCCGCACGACCTGCGGTGAACGGACCGTCGAACGGCGCGATCTGCCCGCGGGGGTGCGTGGTGTTGCGGAAGTAGTCCGGCAGCAGCCTGTCGTGGAGCAGCTGGTTGTCCGCGTAGATCTGCGCGCGGTTCCTCTCCTGGAGCAGGATCGGCAGCCCCGCCACACCGCTCCAGAAGTTGCGGAAGAAGAGCCCCATGTAGCCGGCCCGACCTTGGATGTCGGCGAGGACCGACAGCTCGTCGAAGCCCGACTGGTAGCGGAACGACTCGACGGCGTTCAGTCCGGAGAATCCGTCGTCGTTGCCCATCACCGCCGAGAACGGGCGCTCGTCCGGGTCCGAGCTCGACTTGATGAACGTCTTCGCGCGCGCTGGCTGGAGTCGCGCGAAGCTGCCGCTGACGCCCAGCGTGCCCTGGGCCGGGGCGAACGCCGCCAGCGCCGTTGCGGCGATGCTGGCGAGGACCCCCGGGCGACACGCGACGGCGGCGAATTCAAGCATCGATGTGGGGCGCATTCGGGACCAGGGGAGGGCGGCACACGATTGGGAGGCGTGTGCCCTGCGCTCGTCGAGGACAGTCCTCAGCGCGGAGTGCACGCGAGGTCATCGGGATAGGATCGGCCGGCGCCGGAGGCGGTCGGCCGTGAAGGCTATCCCAAGGTAGCGGGGCCCGAGGCACCAGCCAGTCCCCCTGGCGTGGGTGACTGCCGGACTCCTCGGTGGCACCGCAGGTTGACGCTGCCCCTACCTGGGACGGCATCGTCACGGCACGGCCCTTCCCCCCCGAAAGTCCCGGGTCGACTCGCCGTTGCGATGCCCTCGCCCCCGTGTTCACATATCGCCTTTTCTCGATATATCAGCCTGAACTGACGTGAACCTCCGATCCATGATGTCGGGGCTGCGGCGCACCGCGGTCGTCGTCCTGGTCCTCGCCTCGATGACCGCACTCGTGCTCTGGCTGAGCGGCGTGCTCACCGAGAAGATCCCGGCGACGGATACGCCGGAGCGCATCGGTATTGCGGTGCCGGATGGGTCGACGTTCGTCGCGGCCGCGGGCGTCGACGCGCCGGTGATCGAGGAGGCGGTCGGCACGATCCGGGCGGTCCAGGAGATCCAGGTCGCGTCACGCATCCTCGCCCGCATCCGCACGATGCGCGTCGCCTCGGCCGGGCAGAGGGTCGAGGCCGGAGAAGTCCTGGTGGAGCTGGAGGACGATGACCTCCGGGCCGCGCTGCGCGAGGCGGAAGCCGCCCACCGATCCGCGGGCGAGACCCGGGACCAGGCGGAACGCGACGTCGCGAGGACCCGGGAACTCTTCGAGAAGCAGATCGCTTCAGCGCGCGAGCTCGAGCAGCACGAGACCCGGCTGGAGAACGCGAAGGCCGACGTCGACCGCGCAGCCCAGCAGGTCGCGGCCGCGGAGACTGCACTCGGCTACGCGGTTATCCACTCACCCATCGACGGGGTGGTCATCGACAAGCTCCGGGAGAAGGGCGACACGGTCGCGCCGGGGCAGCTCTTGATGACGCTGTACGACCCGTCGCGGATGCAGCTCGTCGCCAGCGTCAGAGAGCAGCTCGCGACCAAGCTCCGCGTCGGCGCCGAGGTCGGCGTCGCGGTCGACGCACTCGACCTGATTTGCAGCGGAGAGGTCAGCGAGATCGTGCCGCTCGCCGAGACCGGCAGCCGGGCGTTCGACGTCAAGGTCACGGGGCCGTGCCCGGACGGGGTGTTCAGCGGCATGTTCGGCAGGCTTCGCGTGCACCTGGGCACCCAGCGCGAGATCCAGATCCCCCGGTCTGCGGTCCGGTCCTTCGGCCAGGTCGATCAGGTCCTCGTCGTCGACGGCGAGGGCGAGGGCGAACGCCTGCTGCGCCGCTTCGTCGTGCTCGGCGGTGACCGGGACGGCGCGCGGGTCCGCGTGTTGTCCGGCCTGCGTGAGGGCGAGCGCGTGCTCGCCGACGCCACCGTCCTCCGCGGAGCCTCGAACCGATGAGCCAGACTCCTCCGGAGGACAGGAGCCTGTCGGCGCGCATCGTCGAGGCGTTCCTGACCGGCCACCTGACGCCGCTGCTCGTGCTGCTGTCGCTCGTCGCGGGCGCCTTCGCGCTGCAGACGACCCCGCGCGAAGAAGAGCCACAGATCGTCGTGCCGCTCGCCGACGTGCTCGTCGACGTGCCGGGCGCGTCCGCCGCAGAGGTCGAGAGCATGGTCTCGTCGCGGCTCGAGCGGCTCCTCTACCAGATCGACGGCGTCGAGTACGTGTACTCGACGAGCATGCCGCACCGCGCGGTCGTCACCGTGCGCTTCTTCGTCGGCGAGGACCGCGAGGACAGCCTCCTCAAGCTCTACAACAAGCTCGAGATGAACGCGGACGCGATCCCCCCGCAGGTCGCGTCCTGGGTCGTCCGCCCGATCGAGGTCGACGACGTGCCGATCTGCAACGTGACGCTCTGGTCGCCGACGCTCGGGGATCACGAGCTCAGGCGACTCGCCGAGGAGCTCGAGCACGTCGCCCAGGGCGTGCCCGACACCGGGCGCACCGAGATCGTCGGTGGTCCGCCGCGCCAGCTGAGCGTGCGCTTCGATCCAGACGCTCTCGCGGCACGCGACCTGCCGATCGAGCGAGTCGCCTCGGCGCTCCGCGCCGCCGCGACGTCCCTCCCGGTCGGCTCCTTCGAACGCGGGGACCGGACCGTGCGCGTCGAGGTGCAGGCCGGCGGGCACGCGGCGGACGACCTCGACGAGCTCGTCGTCGGCGTGTTCCGTGGCCGACCCGTCCGGCTCCGGGACGTGGCCTCGGTCACCGACGGCCCCGCCGAACGAGCGGGCTACGTCAGACTCGGGTTCGGGCCGGCCGCCGAGGACGTCCCGGACGCACTCGCTGATCCGACCGCGGACTATGCAGCCGTCACGCTGGCCGTCGCCAAACGCAAGGGGGCGAACGCGGTCCACGTCTCGGAGGAGGTCCAACAGCGGATCGCAGCGGTCGCCGAGGACCTGCTCCCGGACGACGCGCACTGGCGCGTGACGCGAGACCACGGCCGCACCGCCGATGACAAGGTCGACGAGCTGCTCGAGGGCCTCTGGGTCGCGGTCATCATCGTGATCGCGCTGATCGCGCTGACGCTCGGCATCCGCGAGGGCCTGGTGGTCGCGACCGCCGTGCCGATCACGTTCGCGCTGACGCTCTTCGTCAACGAACTCGCCGGCTACTCGATCAACCGCGTGACGCTGTTCGCGCTGACGCTGGCGCTCGGGCTCGTCGTCGACGACCCGATCGTCGACGTCGAGAACATCTACCGGCACCTGCGACAAGGAAAGCGCAGGCCGCTCCAGGCCGTTCTGGCCGCGGTCAACGAGGTCCGCCCGCCGATCATCCTCGCGACGCTCGCGGTGATGGTGAGCTTCATCCCGCTGTTCTTCATCACCGGGATGATGGGGCCCTACATGGCACCCATGGCCCTGAACGTGCCGCTCGCGATGCTGATGAGCCTGCTGGTCGCGTTCGCGGTGACGCCGTGGCTCTCGTACTACGTGCTCCGCAACCACGTGAAGCCGGACCCGGACGCGGTCGACCTCGAGGACGACCACGAGGCCGTCCGCCGCTCGGGGATCTATCGCGCGTACGCCTGGCTGATGCGGCCGGTGCTCGGGCACGGCTGGCTGCGCTGGACGCTCCTGCTGGTGACCGGACTGCTGTTCGCTGCGTCGGGCTGGATCGCGATGACCCGCCGCGTCCCGCTGAAGATGCTGCCGTTCGACAACAAGCTCGAGCTGCAGGTCGTCGTCGATCTTCCCGAGGGGACGACGCTGGAGCGAACCGACGCGGTCCTCGGCGAGATGGCGCGCGTCGTCCGCGGCGCGCAGGAGGTGACCGACGTCACCACCTACGCCGGCGAGTCCTCCCCGATCGACTTCAACGGGATGGTCCGCCACTACCAGCTCCGCCAGCTCCCCCACCAGGGCGACCTGCGGATCAATCTCGTGCACAAGCGCGAGCGGGAGGCGGGCAGCCACGAGATGGCGCTGCGAGTCCGCTCTTGGCTCGAGCCGGTCGCCGCTCAGCACGGAGCGCGCCTCCAGGTCGTCGAGCTGCCGCCCGGCCCCCCGGTCATCGCGACGGTGACCGTTGAGGTGCGTGGCGAGCCCGGCGTCGGCTACGACGAAGTCTGCGCCGCAGCGCAGCGCCTCGAGGCGCGGCTCGCCGCGGAGGCGGGCGTCGTCGACGTCGACACGACCGTCGAGGACCCGTGGCCGCGGCTCCGCTTCGAGCTCGACCGGACGAAGGCCTCCCTCCACGGCGTCGCCGAGGCGGAGGTCGCGCGCACGCTCGGCGCGGCGATCGGCGGGCTCGACGCGGCGACGTTCCACGACCCGCGGGAGCGCAGCCCTCTCGTCGCCGAGATTCGCCTCCCGCGTCCGATGCGAGGCGACAGGACCACGTTGGAGCGGCTCGCCGTCGCCAGCTCGATCGACGAGGGCACGGTGCCGCTCGGCGAGATCGGGACCTTCGTCGAGGACGAGGGCGACCAGTCCATCTGGCACAAGGACCTGGAGCGCGTCGCCTACGTGTTCGCCGAGGTCGCCGGCCGCGCGCCTGCCGAAGTGATCCTCGACATCCAGGCCGACCAGCTCGAGGACGGCGCCGAAGCGCCCGCGCCCACGCGCATCGTGCCGATCGAAGAGCGGACGTTCTTCGCGTCCGGCGCCGGCATCCCGTGGTCGATGCCCGAGGGCATCGAGCTGTCGTGGACCGGAGAGGGCGAGTGGAAGATCACGCTGGACGCGTTCCGCGACCTCGGGCTCGCATTCCTCGCCGCGTGCTTCGGGATCTACATCCTGCTCGTGCACGAGACGAAGAGCTACTTCCTGCCGCTCGTGCTGATGCTGTCGATCCCGTTCACGATCATCGGGATCATCCCTGGGTTCTGGCTGCTGAACCTGGCGGCCGGCGGCGAGGTCGCCGGCGCCGCGACGCCGGTGTTCTTCACCGCGACCGCGATGATCGGAATGATCGCGCTGTCCGGGATCGCGGTGCGCAACGCGATCCTGCTGATCGAGTTCCTCCGCAAGGCGCTCGACGACGGACTCCCGCTGGGCGAGGCGATCCTGCAGGCCGGCGCGATCCGCCTGCGCCCGATCTTCCTGACCGCAGGCACCGCGATGCTGGCCGCGATCCCGATCACGCTCGACCCGATCTTCTCGGGCCTCGCCTGGGCGCTGATCTTCGGCCTCCTGGTCTCGAGCCTGTTCACGCTGATCCTGGTGCCGATGGTCTACGCGATGATCTACGGGCGTCGGCACGCGAGCTGAGGAGTGCTGCGAGGTGCGAGCGCGGCGGACGGTCAAGCCGTACGCCGCGGCATGACGGCCTTTCCGAGGACGGCCCGACCAGCGTCCTGGCGTCGGGTCGCCCGGAGCGATCGCGGGGATCCGGCCCGGAGCACACGCGTCCTCGAACAGCGGAGCGGTGCAGGGCGCGCATCGTGGGTCCCTCCTCTCCTCCCCACGACAGGTCCGCTCGACTCAGGAACGGATCCACCGGTAACGACAAGAGCCAGCGTCCCCGGAGGGCGCTGGCTCTCTCGTCCTGCTCGACGGGCCGTGAGGCCCGCCGACAGGCCGCTCTTCAGACCAGGATCACTGGGCGTTGAAGGCCGCCGAGTTCGAGGCGACGAAGCGGAAGTTGACGAGGTCGACAACGATCGCCTGGAAGCTCATGACGCCGACCGGGGCCGGGACCAGGAACGGGTAGGCGAAGGTGGTCTGCTCGAACAGGCCTGCCGCGTCCGTCGTGCCGGTCGCGAAGGAGTCCGACAGGAGCGGGAAGGCGAGGTAGATGTTGCCGACGCTGCCCGGGACGAAGCCGGCGAGCGGGATCGGCGGGTTGGTCGTCGTCGGGCCGAAGGTGCCGAGGACGGTGACCAGCGAGTTCGGGACGTTGGCGTCCAGGACGCGGAAGGCGAGACCGTCCGTGCGGCCCGCGTTCTGGTCGGGGTAGAGACCCGCGCAGCCGTAGTTCGGGTTCGGGCAGACCTGCGCGTTCGGGTCCACGTCGGCACCGAGCTTCAGCGTCGTGCCCGGCGTCAGCAGCCAGATGCGCTGGAAGCGGGTGTTGTTGACGGCGACGGCGGCCTGGGGCGCGGTGCCCGCGGCGATGGCCGTCTGGTCGATGACGTTGACGAAGTTCGAGACCGTCGCGGTCAGCGCCGGGTTGTCGACCGGGCTCGAGGTCCAGCCGGACATGTGGATGGAGACACCGTCGGCGGTCCAGGCCGGGTTGGCCGGGCAGTCGACGAAGGCCCAGACGTCAGCCTGGCCGCTCGGGGCGTCGTAGGCGGTCGCGAAGGTCGAGGTGAAGACCCACGCGGCGGCGCCGGTGGAGCTGCTCGACGGGGTGTTGAACGGGCCGGCGCGGACCAGGTCGTTGGTCGGGTCGACGTTGCCCGGGGCGAGGGCGTCGTCGCCCTTCAGGCCGACCTCGAACGCTTCCTGGGTGATCGCGCTCTGGTCCTGGAGGACGTAGCGGAGGCCGGCGATGCGGTTGACGGTCTGGCCCGTCGTCGCGTCGATGCTCTGGCCCAGGCCGTTGAAGAACTCGGCCGGGTAGCGCATGCAGATTTCACCTTCGCTCGCGCCGGGGAGCGTCGAACGCGTGGTGAAGTTGGTGGAGCCGGAGTAGAGGAAGAACTCGTTGTTCGCGGCCTGGGCGCTCACGGAGCCGATGAGCCCGACCGAGGCAAGCAGGGTGGTGCTGAGACGCATGATCGTAGGTCTGACCTTGTCGAAAGGAATGGAGAGGAGTCGTCGGTGCCAGCCGGAAGGGACCAACCCGGTCCGACCGCGCCGACACCCTCAGGGTAGCACCGCTTGGTGGTTCGGCAACCGGCACGGGTTCCGTCGAACCGTCGGAATCTTGTCCAAACCCACACATCCCCTCGATCGCACCAGCGATTCGGCGGAGCGTCAAAGCGGGACAACGGAACGCAGCGGGAGCCGCGCACGTCTCAGCGGAGTCGAGGGTGCGGCGACGCGTGAGCAGGACTTGGCACGCGCGTCGCCTCCATCGCATCGACGGTTCCGCGATCCGCACGCAGAAGGTGCGCGTCGCCTCGGTCCACGCCCCATCTCTCTCCCGTTCGCTCGACGGGAAGGACGGACCCCGTGCTCTTCTCCTCCGTCCGGCCGACGACAACTCGTCGAAGCCCTGTTCTCACCCTGGCATTTTTCTTCGCGACTCCGCTCGTCGCACAGGGAACCCTCTATCGGATCGACTCCCTGCCCACGGACGCTGCGCAGACTGCGCCATCGAACGGCATCGGCGACATCGATGCGGACGGCTTCCCGGACTTCGCGATCGGGCTCGCGCGCGCGAACGACTTCGACGGCATGCTCGAGCTCCGCTCGGGTCGCACCGGCGCCGTGCTCGGTCGCCTCCACGGTGATCCGGGTGCGGCGGGCTCGTTCGGTGCGTCGATGGGCGGGATCGGCGACGTCGACGGCGACGGGCACGACGACTTCCTCGTCGGCATGCCGCGCCAGCCCTCTCCCTTCATCCATGCCGACCGAGTCGGTGCAGCCCGCCTGTTCTCCGGGCGGGACCTGCGGCCGATCGTCTCGTTCTACGGGGACGGACACGGTGACCTGTTCGGCGCGGCGGTCGCCGGACTCGGCGACGTGAACGGGGACGGCATCCCCGACCTCGGCATCGGCGCCCCGGAGAACGGAGACCCGGTCGGCAACTACGGAACCGGCTACGCGCGCATCTACAGCGGCGCGGACTTCCGCTCCCTCCGCCGGATCCCCGGCCAGGCGGTCGGCGACGAGTTCGGCTCGTCCCTCGCTGGCGTCGGCGACCTCGACGGGGACGGCAGCGACGAGTTCATGGTCGGCTCGCTGCTCGAGTATCGGAACGGCGGACAGGGCTCGGCCCGCCTCTATGCGGGGAGGACGTTCACGGTGCGCCATGCGTGGTTCGCAGAGCCGGGAACCGACCACTTCGGCGTGTCGATCGGGCGCGCGGGCGACATCGACGGCGATGGGATCGACGACCTCCTGGTCGGAGCGATCGGCATGACGTCACCGATCCGCGGCGCGATCTGGTTCTACTCGGGACTCGACGGATCGCTCGTCCAGCTGATCCGCGGCGACGCGACGAGCGGCGTGTTCGGACTGGGCTGCGCGGCCGCAGGCGACGTCGACCAGGACGGGTTCGGAGACGTGTTCGTCACCGACCCGATGGACTCCTCGGCCGGAGCGATGACCGGAGCGCTGCACCTGTACTCGGGCCGCAACGGGCGCCGCGTCTGGACGATCCATGGTCCGAACGCCGGCTCGATGTGCGGACGCCAGTTCGGGGTCGTCGGGGACCTGGACGGGGACGGTCTTCCCGAGTGCCTCGTCAGCGTGCCCATGGTCGCCCGCCCGACGGGCCATGCGGCGCGCGTCGACGTCGTGTCGACCTCTGGGCCGGTGTCGACGGTCGGACGCGGCTGCGCGACGACCCAGCCGCCGCGCCTCGACGCGACGAGCCCGACGCTCGGGGCGACGCTGACCGCGATGGTCAGCAGCCGCCCGGTGCCGAGCCCCGGCATCCTGCTTCTCGGTCCCGTGCCGGACCTGCCGACTCCGTGGGTCGCCGACTGCACGCTCTACGTCGACCTGGGCAGCGCGTCCGTCGTGTCGGCCTTCGTCACCGACCGTGCGGGGAGACATGTCGCCGGACTGCCGATCCCCGGCAACGCAGCGCTCGTCGGCGCCCGGTTCTCGATGCAGGCGCTGATCGTCGCGACCGCTGGCTACCAGCTCTACGACGTCTCGAACGGCGTCTACGCGACGATCGTCCGATAGACGCAGTTCCACAGGGCCTCAGCCCGGGGTCGGCCGACGGCACGTGGAAGCCGGATCGGCGGCAGCGGTGGACTGCGTGACGAGAGTGCGGCACGCGTGCTCGCACCCGAGCCGCACCGCCCGGCGGGGCGTGTGATCCAATCGGGTCACGCGCTCGGGCGCAGCCGCTGAGCTGCTGCCCGGCAAGCACCTGGCAGCCCTCGAACTGACCGGGTCACGGTCTGTCAGTTCTTCTTGTTCGGATCGGGCAGGATCGGGCCGAGATCCTGCTCGCGCGGCGCCGCGGCCGTCGGGTTCGCGAGGTTGGTCACCGCGTCGTAGCGGCCCAGATCCTCGCGCCAAGTCATGACCGTCGTCGACTTCGACCCGTCCGCGTGCACGTACCAGTCCTGCCCGAGCGGATCGGTCACCCGCTTGACGATCGGCGCGTAGGGGATGTCCGGCGGCCAGTCGAGAGGTGCCGGGTTCTTCGCACCGTTGAGGGCCGGCGCCCAGGAGCCGTCGGGCAGCTGGAAGCGGTCCTCGCGCGCGATCTCCTCGACCGGGGCCTTCAGCGCCACCGCGGCCGCGCGAGGCTCGACCGTCGGCGAAGCCTCGCCGGGCGTCGAGATCGAGTCGCCGGGTCCCGCGGGTGTCGGCGCCTCCGCAGGGCCCTGGTTCGCGAAGAAGTAGACGCCGACGCCGGCGCCGAGCAGCAGGATTCCGAGTCCGAGAGTCTTCATCTCTTGAATCGCGATCGTCGATGAGATCGAGGGATCTTGACGAAAAATCGGTTCCGCACCGACTTCCGGTCGATCGAACGGAACGCACGGCGCCGGAGGCGCGACTAAGCTAGCACGGAAACGCGCAGTGCCAGCGAATCCTCCCGATCGCGACGGGAAGGCCGATGGTCTGGCGTGGTGGCTGCGGCCGCAGCGCACCGACGACCACCTCCATGCAACCGATGAAGCCGCTATTCCACGTCGGTCTCGCGCTGTGGACGATCCTCGCGACTGCGAGCCTCGCGTCCGCGCAGGTGAGGTTCAGCGACCACACCGCAGCGAGCGGCGTCCAGGTCGTCCACACCGACCGGCTCGACACGATGGCTGGCGGCGTCTGCCTGTTCGACTTCGACAACGACGGCGACGTCGACCTCTTCGTGACCGCGCGCGGCGGCAGCACGAACACTCTCTGGGAGAACGACGGGCTCGGCCGCTTCACCGACGTCACCCAGGTGGCCGGGGTCGGCGACCGCTTCGAGACGATGGGCGCGTATGCGGCCGACCTCGACAACGACGGCTGGCAGGACCTGGTCGTGCTCGCGCGCTTCCGGATCAAGCTCTACCAGAACCAGGGCAACGGCACGTTCGTGGACGTGTCGAGCCGGTCCCGGATCGGGCGTGCGACTTGGCCGACGGCGGCGGCGATCGGCGACTACGACCGCGACGGCGACCTCGACATCTACGTCGGCAACTACATCGGCGAGGGGTTCTTCCCCTACTTCGACGGCAACCCCAACCAGCTGCTCCGCAACGACGGCAACTTCACGTTCGCCGAGACGGCGTCGGCCGCCGGCGTCGAGGGCATCGAGACCTTCATGGACCCGCGCGGCTTCTCGCGCACGACGGCTGGCTGCACGCTGTCGGTGATGTTCCACGACTACGACGAGGACGGCTGGCCGGACCTCTTCGTCGGCAACGACTTCGGGACCACCGTCATCCCGAACCAGCTGTTCCGCAACGAGGGCAACGGCCAGTTCACCGACGTGTCCGCGCAGGTGGGCTTCCGCCGCGCCGAGTTCAACATGGGCATCGCGCTGGCCGACGTCACCGGGGACGGCGTGCTCGACATCTACACGTCGAGCTTCGGCAGCAACTCTCTGATGGTTCGTGACGCGGTCAGCGGTCGCTACTCCGACCTCGCGCCGTGCTGGAACCTGATGGAGACGATGAGCATGGGCGGCTTCCTCGTGTCGTGGGCCGCGATGTTCCTCGACGTGAACCTGGACGCCGGCCCGGACCTCTACGTGAGCAACGGGTTCCTCCAGTCGGAGCCGTCGCTTCCGTCCGACCCGAACTCGCCGAGCCACGTGCTCGTGCGGACGGGACAGACCTACGTGATTCCTCCGGCTGCAGACGTGCCGCAGGATCTGGGCGTGGGGCGCGGCGCTGCGTGTGCCGACCTGGACGGTGACGGCGATGAGGACATCGTCCAGCTCAACAACCGGCAGGCGCTGGCGATCTATCGCAACGACACGGTCCACTCGAACCGCTCCGCCCGCCTCGACCTCGTCGGCACGACGAGCAACCGGGACGGGATCGGCGCCCACCTCCGCATCGAGTCCGACCAGCACACCACCGTCCACGAACACGTGCGCGGCGGCTCCTACCTGTCCTGCAACGGCGCGACGATCGTCCGCGGCCTCGGCACCGATCCGCGCATCGAGCGCCTCGCCGTCACCTGGCCGAGCGGCATCGAGTCCGAACGCTTCGGCCTCGCGGCGGACCTCCGGCACCAGATCGTCGAGCCGTGCGTGACCGTGTCCCAGGCCGGTGCGCCGCAGCCGATCGGCGACCTGTACGTGCAGGTCGACGTCGATCTGCAGAACCACACGGACGTCGCCACCGACGTGCAGTTCCAGGTGCGGCTCGAACTCGGAGGGCAGCGCTACGACCTGCCGACCTTCCACGGCTCGGCCACCGTGCCGGCCCAGGGAACGCTGACGACTCCCGTCTACGTCGCGCTCGCCCCGGCGCTCCTCCCGCTCGCACGTCAGCTGGGCGCGAACCTCGGCGTGGTTGCGCGCGACGCGAGCCAGGGCGCCGACGAGTGGCAGGGGCCGCTGCGCTGACGGCGCCCTGGGTCACTCCATCGCGGAGTCACCCCACGCGTCACCAGCCCGGACGCGCATCGCGGGCTGCGGCGTCCCTGCGGATCAGTTCCCGACGCGGCAAGCTGCACCGGCGGACGTCACGAGTCCGAGCGGATTGGCGCCGGGCTCGAGCACGAGCCACTGTGCGAAGAACGTGATCCCCACGAGCCCTGCCTGGGTCGGCAGCGCGACGGGCATCCTCCCCACTCCGGCGGCATCCGTCGACGCAGCAGCCAGCGCGAGGAGGTCGACGTGCACCTGGCACCCCGGCGCGCCCAACACTCCCAGGTCGAACGGCAGCGAGAGCGCACCGCCGAGCTGCTGATCCTGCAGACCGAACGCCACCCAGGCGGACGCATTCGCGGGACCGCGGTCGATGACCACGGCGAAGGGCGACCCGACGGCCGGCACGCTCGGATCCGCGAGGATGCGGGGGGCTCGCCGGTTCACTCCGCCGCACGGCCCGCCCCTGGTCACGAAGGCGCCCGGATCCTTGCCCCCGCAGTAGAGCCGATACTTCCATCGGTAGGTCCGCTGCGGCGCGCCGGTCGGCGCGAATTGCCCTTCCCGGTGCTCCTCCCCCAGAGACGTCGCGGACTCGACGGAGAGCTGGATGCTCCGCGGCGTCGACCAGACGAGCCAGAAGGTCTCGAACGCCGCGAGGTTGACGGCTGGACGCAGCTGCGCTCCCTGCCAGCCCACGTTCTCGGAGATCCACCAGTCAGCCTGGCCGCGCCAGCCCGCGGGTGCGTTCGCGACGGGGTCGTGCCCGAAGATCCGCACGCTGGTGTCCGCCTGCGTCTCCCCGCAGAACATCTCGACCGCGGTCAGCGTCCGGGCGGACGCATCGTTGCGGAGCCGGATCGCGTAGACCCAGTTGAGGCGGGTCTCGTTGGCCGAGGCGAGGAACGTGCCGCCCGGAGAACCGGACAGGCACGGTGCCGACTGGGAACGGATCAGCCCGGGACCGGACAGGGCCACGAGCACGAGCAGGCCGAGGAAGCGGGTGAGCATGGTGGAGAGCGCCGAGCCCGGGCCGGTTCGACCGCGCCCGCGCAGCGGATCCGTTCCGCCGGCGATTCCCGGGATGACCCGGTGCCACCGGAGCTCACGGCGATGCCCGGCAATCGGGGCTGCCGCGCGGGACGATCAGCCCTCGGCCCCGGCACATCCGCGCCCGGTCGGCCAACCGGCGAAGGAGCACGCCCACCAGGGCTCGAACCTGGGACCGCCGGATTAGAAATCCGGTGCTCTATCCAACTGAGCTATGGGCGCGCAGGCGCCCGGGTCGGCCCCGCGGAGCGGCTTGTGAGCCCCCGCACCCGACCAGCCGCGGTCGGGTGGGTGCGCATGGTAGGGCGCACAGCTTCGGGCAGGTCCGGCTCGGCCGGAGGCGGGTGCCAGGGTTTCAGGCGAACCCGCGAGAGCGGGAGCGAGGGGCGCACGGGGCCAGGAACGCCCTGCCGCCCGCTGCCTCGCTCCCCGCGCGGCTCAGCCTTCCGCGCGCTGGGCCTTCGTGAAGGCCCGGTTGCGGCCACGCAGCGCGCGGACCAGCGGGAACTTGACCGTCTTGCCGCCCTTCTCGACGACCATCACGCCACTCTTGATCGCGCGGGTCGACAACTTGACGCGCATGACCGTCCCGTCCGGCGTCAGCACGCGGACCGTCTGGATGTTCGGCTTGAACTTGCGCTTCGTGCGGCCGGTCACGCGACGACCGACACCACCCTGCTTCTTCGCGAGGCCGCGGCGGGCGACGCTGTTGCCGACGCGCGTGCGACGGCCGGTGACTGCACAGACTCTGGACATGGCGGTTTCCTCGTCGACGGAGTGGGTCCGGACGTTGGAGGGCGCAAGAGAGTAGCGCGCGCCCGGGGAACTGCAAGCACGCACAGCGGCGTTTCGTCGCTGGACGTATCCCCTTGTCCCGGAACGGCTCACGCCCCCGCCGCGGTCTGGCCGGGGGCCGGCGCACGCCCCCGGAACCCGACCAGGATCGCCGCGGCCCCGGCGACCATCATCGCGACGCAGAGGGTCTGGCCCATCGTCATGCCGAGGAGGACGGTCCCGACCGGGTCGTCCTGGTCCCGGAACTGCGAGTCCGGCTGGCGGAGGAACTCGATCCCGAACCGGACGATGCCGTAGCCGAGCGCGAAGATCCCGCCGTAGCCCCACGGGCCGAGCGGCCGGTGCCGCGTGAGCCGGTACGAGACGAAGAGGACGATCCCCATCAACAGCCCCTCACCCATCGCCTCGTACAGCTGCGACGGGTGCCGGTAGGGAACGTCGCTCCGCAGCGTGTCCCACGCGTCGAGGCGCTCGCGGATCGCGGTCCACGGGATCTCCCGGCCGTACGGACTCTGCTGGTGCAGCGAGGCCTCGATGTCCTCCCAACCCACGTGCCCGTACGCGTACTGGACCGCCAGCTCCTCGTCGCGCTTGTGCCCGACGTAGTCGAGCATCAGCAGGGTCCGCGCCTTCCCGTCGGTCGGGAACTGCATCGCCAGCGGCGTGTCGGCGGTGGTGATCCGTCCGTACAGCTCCCCGTTGATGAAGTTCGCGATCCGGACCGCGAAAACGCCCGGGGTGACCGCGAGCCCGGCGGCATCGACGACGCGGCCGATCGGCAGGCGGTGCTTCCGCGCGAACCACGCCATCGCGACGACGACGCCGATCAGACCACCGTGGAACGACAGCCCCCCCTCCCAGACGCGGATCAGGCGCAGCGGGTCGGCGAGGCCCTGGTCGTAGAACAGCGCGTAGCCGAAGCGCCCGCCGAGGATCGTCCCGAGGATCGCGTAGAAGACCAGGTCACCGACCGCCTGCTCGGGGATCGGCAGGAACCGGGCCCGCGCCAGCCGCACGAAGATCGTCTGCGCCGCGAGGAACGCGACGATGTACATCAGGCCGTACCAGCGGATGTCGATCGGGCCCGGAAGATCGAGGAGGACCGGATCCCAGGCGGGGAACTCGATTGGACCCATGGCAGACGTGGAGGCCGAAGGCGGGAGGGTCCGGAGACCCTAGGCGAGCCCGAGTCGCAGTTCCACGCCGTGGCGCCGCGATCGGGGACCGACGATCCGAGCTCCGACCTCGACGCTGCCGCGACGGCCGCGCTACGCTCGCGCCTCATGCTCGCACTGCGCGACCTGTTCGACGCCGCCGCCACGCCCGAAGCCTCGGCGTGGCTCGACGGCGCGCTCCGCACCGCCGCCGAGGACCCGCAGCGGATCCCGGTGTTGTTCCCGCAGATCCCCCGCCGAGCCGGGCGCCAATACCTGGCCGGCGGCCTGCGCGAAGCCGGCGCGGTCCGCGTCGAGACCGGCGCGTGGCGGACCTGCGACGTCGCCGGCCTCGCGATCCTGACCGCGTCGGGGATTCCGGCCGAGGAGCTCCTGGCCGACCTGCACGACCGCGGCGACCTCGAGGAGCGGACGATGGTCCTGCGCGCGCTCGCGGCGCTGCCGACGCGGCCGGTCACCGGCCGCCTCCTCGGCGAGGTCCAGCGCACCAACCAGGTCGTACACGTCGCTGCCGGCGCGCTCGATTCCAACATCCTCGCGCGGACCCTCGACGAGGGCGGCGACGCGGTCGGCTTCGGCATCGACGAGTTCAACCGACTGATGCTGAAGCTGGCCTTCGTCGACCTGCCGCTCGCGCGCGCGATCGACGCGATGCGGCACGCGAACGCGGAGCTCAGCCGGATGCTGCAGGGCCTCGCGACCGAGCGCGAGGCCGCGGGCCGCAAGGTCTGGCACGACACGAACCGCGCGATCGCGTGCGCGCCGACCGAGGGCACGGTCGCGCGCCTGCTCGGCGGGCTCGAGCACGGGGACGACCATCACCGGCTCGCTGCGGCCGAGGGCCTCGCACGCCTCGACCGCGACGACCTTCGCCAGTTCCTGCGCGAGCGCCTCGCCAGAGAGAACCTGCCGCGGATCCGCGACGTGCTCGAGCGCGCGGTAAAGACCGCCGCGCGCTGAACCTCGGACGCCCACGCACCCCTCCACCCTCTCCGCACCAGCCTCGCACGATCGACCCATGCGCATCTTCGAACCGCACATCCACATGTTCAGCCGGATCACCGACGACTACGAAGCCCTCGCCAAGGAGGGCGTGGTCGCGGTGCTCGAGCCGGCGTTCTGGCTGGGCCAGGCACGGACGTCGGTCGGCACGTTCGTCGACTACTTCGACACGCTGATCGGGTGGGAGCGGTTCCGCGCGCAGCAGTTCGGGATCCACCACTTCTGCACGATGGGTCTGAACCCGCGCGAGGCGAACGACGACCGGATCAACCAGGACGTGATCGACCTGCTGCCGCGCTACCTCGAGAAGGACAGCGTCGTCGGCGTAGGCGAGATCGGGCTCGACGACCAGACCAAGACCGAGGAGAAGTTCTTCGCCGCGCAGATCGAGCTGGCCGCAGCGCACGACCTGCCGATCCTGATCCACACTCCCCACCGCGACAAGATGAAGGGCTTCCAGCGCTGCATCGACATCGTCCGGGAGCAGGGTTTCCCGTGGGAGCGCGTGCTCCTCGACCACGGCAACGAGGAGACGATCAAGATCACGCGCGACCTCGGCTGCTGGTCCGGGTTCTCGATCTACCCGAACACGAAGATGTCGCCCGAGCGGATGGTCCAGATCCTGCTCGAGCACGGCATCGACCACATGATCGTCAACAGCGCCGCCGACTGGGGCGTCAGCGATCCGCTGATGGTCCCCAAGACCGTCGCCCGGATGCGCGAAGCAGGCTTCGACGGGGCGCAGATCGACCAGCTCGTCTGGGGCAACCCGACGTCGTTCTTCGCCCAGGGCGGGCGCCTCGACCCCGCAGCGATCGGCGAGCTGCTGCCGGTCGACCGCCGCGAGACGTTCACCGGCAACTCGATCCTGCGCGGCCAGGACCCCAACGCGAAGTGACGCCGGGCGCGCCTCACGCGCCCCTCTCCGCTGGAGCCGAACGCGCCGCGGCCTAGAGTGGCGCGCATGCGCGCCACTCTCCTCGCCGCGGGGGCCCTCACCCTCGCCCTCTCTCCCATCCAGGCCCAGGACGCGGCGGGCTCCCCCGCCCCAGCGACCGGCAAGGCCCGCGTGCTCTTCGTCACGCACAGCGCGGGCTTCGTCCACCCGGTCGTGCGCCGCGTCGAGAAGGGCAAGCGCGCGCTCGCCGAGAAGACGCTGACCGAGATCGCCGGCGACCACTTCCAGGTCGAGTGCACGCAGGACGCGAGCGAGCTGACGCCCGAGCGCCTCGCGCAGTTCCGCTGCGTCGTCTTCTACACGACCGGCAAGCTGCCGATCCCGGAGCCCCAGGCGCTGATCGACTACGTGAAGGGCGGCGGGGGCTTCGTCGGCGTGCACTCGGCGACCGACACGTTCTACGAGTTCGCGCCGTACGGCGAGATGATCGGCGGCTACTTCGACGGCCACCCGTGGCACCAGGAGGTCGAGATCGTCGTCGAGCACCCGCGCCATCCGATCACTGCACACCTGGGTGAACGCTTCCGGATCACCGACGAGATCTACCAGCACCGCAACTGGTCGCGCGACGGCAAGGACGTGCTGATCCACCTCGAGGACGGCCTCGCCGAACTCGGCCGCGGCAAGCGCGAGGACCGGGACTACGGGCTCGCCTGGTGCAGCGAGCACGGGGAAGGCCGCGTGTTCTACAACGCGCTCGGACACCGTCACGAGGTCTGGGCGGACCCGCGTTTCCAGCAGATGATGATCAGCGGGATCCGCTGGGCGATGGGCGGTGAGGAGGCCTTCGCGACGCGGCCCGAGGGCGCGATCGCGCTCTTCGACGGAACGTCGACGGGCGCGCTCGTCGGCAAGGACGGCGGGCCGGTCGGCTGGAAGGTCGAGGACGGCGCGCTCGCGATCGTGCCCGGCAAGGGCAGCGTGACGTCACGCGGTGCATGGCAGGACTTCGTCCTCCACGTCGGCTTCCAGGTCCCGGACGAGCCGGACCACGAGCCGGGCCTGCGCGGCAACTCGGGCGTCTACCTCCAGCAGCGCTACGAGGTGCAGATCCTCGACACGGCCGGCGGCGAACCCCGCATCGACGGCTGCGGCGCGCTCTACCGGCAGCGCCCCGCCGACGTGAACGCCGCACGGCCGGCCGGCGAATGGCAGGACTACTGGATCGCGTTCCAGGGCGCACGCTTCGGCGACGACGGCCAGAAGACCGCGAACGCACGGATCTCCGTCGTCCACAACGGCATCCTGACGCACGACGGCGTCGAGCTGACCGCGAAGACCGGCGCCGGTCAGCCGGAAGGCCCGGAGGCGCTGCCGCTGCTGCTCCAGGACCACGGCTCGGCGGTGCGCTTCCGCGACGTGTGGATCCTGCCCCGCTGACGCGGGCGAGAGGTCAGCGACCCGGCGACGCGCCGCCGAGCAGTTCGGCGGCGGTCCACGGCGCAGCCCTCGGTTCGGCGCGGACCGCCTCGACCGTCGCCGGCTCCACCGGCGACGCCTGGTTGTCCCACGCGCGGCGCACGTAGGTCAGGATGGCCGCGAGCTCCTCGTCGGTGAGCTTGCCGTGGTCGGGCATCGTCGCGTACTCGTAGCGACGCCCCGCGACCTCGATCGGACCCGTCAGGCCCTGGAGGACGATCCGCGCGAGGGTCTCGGGAGCACCGAGCACCCACTCGGAGCCGGCCAGCGGCGGGGCCAAGCCCTCGAGTCCCTGGCCGTGCGTCTGGTGGCAGGGCGTGCAGTGGACCGCGTACTGGCCTGCGCCGGCGTCGTAGCGCGCCTGCTGGGCGGCCGAGAGGCTGGCCGCTCCCGCGTCCGCGACGAAGTCGACCGACTCCTCGAAGCGGGCGAGCACGCCCTCGACCTCGGGCTCGCCGAGAGCTGCCAGCGCATCGAGCATGGACGGCCGACCGGCCATCGCGATCTTGCGCGTGCCCTTCCGCGGCAGCGCTGACTGGACGCCCGCGAGAAGCGCGTGACGCTGCCACGCGTGCGGCGCGTTCGCCGCGAGGCCGAGCAGGCCGCGCATCTCGCCGTCCTCGCGAGCGCGGAACACGCACTCCGCGAGGCGACGGAACACGTCCGCGTAGCCGGGCGCCGACTCCGCGAAGCGGGAGTCGGCGGCGAGCATCGCTGCGAACGACACCTCGGCCCCCGCCTGTCCGGCGAGCACGGCGTCGCGGATCCGGGGGTCGGCCGCCGAGCCCGCGAGCAGCGCGATGCGTCCTTCGTCCGCAGCCGCGCGCAGCTGCGCGCGACCCCGATCGACCCGCCCCAGCGCGAACGCGAGGTCGAGCCGCACCCGGGGATCGTCTTCGATCGCCGCCCGACGCGCCGCGAGTCCGACCGCCAGCGCGTCTCCGTCCGCGGTCGCCAGCCACTCGCCGAGGAGCCGCGCACCGTGGGCGCGGAGCGTCGGGTCCTCGGCGCCGAGCGCGAGCACGACCGAGTGCCGGTCGAGCGCACCGATGCCCTCGAGCG
>JAQCBR010000210.1 GCA_027621295.1 Planctomycetota bacterium | reverse complement strand
ATCGACGCTGCCTGCGTCGCGGCCTGTTCGGCGGCCGGCGTGCCACCGTGCTCGGCGGCCACGCTCTCGAGTGCCGCAGCCAGCTCGGCGCCGGCGAGGCCCCGGGTCTGCACGCTGAGCAGTGCGTTCTGCGCCTTGATCCTCCGGTTCTCCTCGAGCGCGGCCTGCGCCTCCGGGTCGACCACGTACTCGGTCTGCGTGATCGTCTGCGATCCGCCCGGCTCTTCGGCGTTCATCGCCTTGTAGATCGCCGCGCCCGCGACGAGCACCGCGACGCCCGCGATGATCGGGAGCGCGAGCCCGCGTCGCGTCGGGGGGGCGAGGAGTGCGTCGAGGTCGGCGATCAGCTCGGCGGCGGACTGGTAGCGCTCGTCCGGCGCCTTCGCCATCAGCTTCTCGATCACCTCACCGACCGCGGCCGGAAGCTCCGGGTTCCGCTCGTGGGCCGGCGGGGCGTTCTCCTCGAGCTGTGCGCGGAGGATCTGCTTGACGCTCTCACCCTGGAACGGCGTCTTGCCGGTGGTCAGCCGGTAGAACGAGCAGCCGAGGGAGTACAGGTCGCTCCGGTGGTCGAGCGACTGGCGTCGCACCTGTTCGGGCGACATGAAGTGCGGCGTCCCGGCCCTGGAGCCGCCGGAGTCGTCGTCGGTCTGCGCGAGACCGAGGTCGGCGATCTTCACGTGGCCGTGCCGGTCGACCATCAGGTTGTCCGGCTTGATGTCGCGGTGGACGATCCGCATCTCCTCGGCGAACGCGAGCCCGCGCGCCGCATCGCGGATCGCGGCGATCGCGGCGTCGGTCGGCACGCGTCCCTCACGCTTCAGCCGCTGTTCGAGGGAGCCGCCGTGCATCAGCTCCATCGAATAGAACCAGCGCCCGTCGGCGTGGTCGACGTCGAAGACCTGGACCACGTTGGGGTGGTGGAGGCGTGCAGCGGCGCGGGCCTCGGCCTGGAACCTGCCGACGAACATCGGGTCGCCGAGCCGCTCGTCCGAGAGGACCTTCAGCGCGACTTCCCGGCCGAGGCTGACCTGCTCGGCGCGGTACACCGTGCCCCAGCCGCCGCGCCCGAGGACGCCGAGAAGCCGGAACCCGGGGATGTCGTCCCCCGAGATCGCCGATTCCTGCGTCTCGGCGTAGCGGATCTGCGAGTCGCCGACGGTGAGGACGTCCCCGTCCTTCAGGCGGGCGGCTTCGGTCATCACTCCGTTCAGGTCGAACGTGCCGGCCAGCGCCTTCGCACCGAAGCCCCCGCCGCGCAGCGCCTTCACGACCACATGGGTGTCGGCGATGCCGTCCCCGCCGACGCGGAGGTCGGCGTCGGTCGACGTGCCGATGCGGGCCCCACGCTCGGCGTCGAGCGCGACAGAGGCCCCCTTGCCGGGGCCGCGGACGACGGTCAGTTCGGACATGGGCGATCGTTGCACGCGCCGCGGCCACGGTCCTGGACGAGATCGGCCGGGGGCGAGCGCGTCAGTATGCGGCGAGCTCCAGGTCGATGCCAACACGGTGGAGCCGCCGCTCGACCGTGAGCGACCGCTCCGTCCTGGGGCGCACGCGCGCGCTCGGCGCGACGCCGAGACCCGGTGCCCAGACGATCCCGCCATCTGCTGCGCAGAGCAGCGGCAGGGTCGAGCGGTCCGCGACCGGAGTCCCGGCCGCGGCGAAGACGCGGCGCAGCGACCGGGCGTCGATCCGATCGCCGGGCCGTGCGCCGCGGAGCGTGTAGGGTCCGGGCGCTGCAGCCGGGTCGAACCGCTCTGTCGGGGTCGCTGTGTCGCCGGCGCCCAGGACGATCGACCAGGCGGTCGCCCCGAACCGGGTCTCCATCCCGTTCTCGGAGATCGGCACGGGAGCGTCCGGGGCTTCGATCGTGGGGTCCGAGAAGTGCAGCCCGAACCGGGTGCGCTCGACGCGGAGCCGATGTCCGACCGCAGCGTCGACCCGGGCACCGGTCCTCTGCAGAGCCATGGTGGTGACCCGGTCGAGCCAGGATCCGAGGGGAGCCTCGCCGGTCATCGCGAGATGGACGGCCCGCAGCACCTCGCGGCCACAGCGGTCTGCGGGCGGGAAGGCCGTCAGGTGGATCCGCGTGGGGTGCGCGTCCTCCAGATGGGAGGCGAGCCACGCCTGCGCGTCGATCTGCGCGCGGTTCGTCCGGTGCGCGGCCCGCCCCGCGACGCGGAGGACGGCAGCGTCGAAGTCCGGCCGCCGTGCGCGGAGTTCGGGAAGGAGGATGTGCCGTGTCCGGTTCCGGGTGCGGTCGAGCTCGGCGTTGGTCGGGTCCTCGACGAACGGCAGGTCCTGCGAACGGACCAGCTCGCGCAGATCGTCGCGCCGGACATCGAGAAGCGGTCGGCACAGACGGACGCCGTCGCGGAGCGGTCGTTCGCGCGGGATGCCGGCGAGTCCCCTCGACCCCGTGCCGCGAGCCCCGCGCATCACGACGGTCTCGATCTGATCGTCGGCGTGGTGGGCGGTCATCACGACCGGGGCGCAGATGTCGACGGCAGCCACGCCGAGCGCGGCGTAGCGGGCGTCGCGCATGAGCTGCTCGGAAGCTCCCTCCGACAGCCCGAGGTCGATCACGTGGACAGGGCATCCGAGCCGCGCGCCGAGCGCGGTCACCGCACGGGCGGCCTCGACGCGAAGCGCGTGCTGGCCATGGTCGCAGTGGACGAGGTGGAGTTCGGCTCCGCCGAGCGCGGGCCGGAGCAGGTGCGTCATCGCCCACGCGAGGGCCGTCGAGTCGCAGCCCCCGGATGCTGCGATGACAACCCGGCCATGCATCGTCGGCCCCGCAGCCAGCGCGTCTCGGACGTTCGCCAACCAAGCGGGCTCGAACTGTCGTGGGGCATCCAAGGTCGGGAAGAAGTCTAGCGCTCGCTCTCGCCCTCCGGGGCCGACCTCGACCTTGTCGGACCTCGCCGTTGGGTCGTGGGGAGGCCCTCGCTATGCTGCTCCGCTTCGCAGCGCGCGGACCCGCGCGCAGGACCCGCGACCGCCCGCTGGGACCACGGTGAGGCGGCTTCGGTTCTCTTCCGCATCGACTCCAGAGACTCTCCATCCATGGCCATTCGCGTCGCCATCAACGGCTTCGGCCGCATCGGTCGCCTCGTCTTCCGTGTCCTCAAGGAGCGCACCGGCTACGAGGTCGTTGCGATCAACGACCTCGCGCCGTCGAAGTCGCTCGCCCACCTGCTCAAGTACGACACCGTCCACGGCCGCTACCCCGGCGTCGTCGAGGGACGTGACGGTGGCATCGTGGTCGACGGCGTCGAGACGAAGGTCATCGGCGAACGGGACCCGGCGGCTCTGCCCTGGGGTGACCACGGCATCGACTTCGTCGTCGAGGCCACCGGGATCTTCGCGAGCCAGGAGCAGTGCATGAAGCACGTCGAGGCGGGCGCGAAGAAGGTCCTGCTGACCGTGCCGCCGAAGGGCGAAGTCGACGCGATGATCGTCATGGGCGTCAACGAGGACGAGCTGAAGGCCGAGCACCGCGTGATCTCGAACGCGTCCTGCACGACGAACTGCCTCGCCCCGATGGCCAAGGTCCTGCACGACACCTTCGGGATCGAGCGCGGCCTGATGACGACGGTGCACGCGTACACGAACGACCAGCGCACTGCCGACATGATCCACTCGGATCTGCGCCGTGCGCGCGCCGCGGCCGCCAACATCATTCCGACGACCACCGGTGCGGCCCGCGCGGTCGGCAAGGTCATCCCGGCTCTGGCCGGCAAGCTCGACGGCTACGCGCTCCGCGTTCCGGTCCCGGACGGCTCGGTCGTCGACCTGACCGCGAACCTCGGCAAGGCCGCCTCGGTCGAAGAGATCAACGCGGCGCTCCGCGCGGCGGCCGAAGGCCCGATGAAGGGCGTCCTGGCCTACACCGACGACCCGATCGTGTCCTCGGACATCGTCCACGACCCGCACAGCTCGATCATCGACGGCGGCGCGACGATGGTGAACGACGGTGGCAAGCTCGTGAAGGTCGTCAGCTGGTACGACAACGAGTGGGGCTACAGCAACCGCGTCGTCGACCTGCTGACGAAGGCGCACGGTCTCGGCTGATCCGAGCCCCGCGCGCATCCATCCCCGGAGCCCGGCGGCCAGGGTGGTCGCGGGGCCGAGCCCCGCACGCCCATCCCCGCCCGACGTGACCCTCTCCCGCCTCCAGGATCTCTCCGTCGAGGGCCAGCGCGTGCTGGTCCGCGTCGACTTCAACGTGCCGCTCGACGCCGAGGGCCGGATCACCAGCGACGCACGCATCCGTGCCGCGTTGCCGACGATCGAGGCCATCCTCGCGCGCGGCGGCAAGCCGATCCTGATGTCGCACCTCGGGCGACCGAAGGGCAAGGTCGTCGAAAGCATGCGGCTCCGCCCTGCGGCGGTCCGGCTCGGGGAACTGCTCGGTCGGCCGGTCCATGCGATCGACACCTGCGTCGGTGCCGACGCCGAGTCCGCAGCGGCGACCCTCGGCGCGGGAGAGGTCCTCGTGCTCGAGAATCTCCGCTTCCACCCCGAGGAGGAGAAGGGCGACCCCGACTTCGCCGCGTCCCTCGCGAAGCTCGGCGACGTGTTCGTCAGCGATGCGTTCGGGACCGCGCATCGCGCGCACGCCAGCGTCGCGGGGATCGCAGACCTGCTGCCCTCGGCCGCCGGTCTCCTGCTCGAGCGGGAAGTCGACGCGTTCGCGCGCGTGCTCGAGGCCCCGGAGCGCCCGTTCGTCGCGGTGCTGGGCGGAGCGAAGGTCAGCGACAAGCTCCCCGTCCTGCTGAACCTCGTCGACAAGGTCGACGCGCTGATCGTCGGCGGCGCGATGGCCTACACGTTCCTCGCCGCGGAGGGCGTCGGGATCGGCGCGTCACGCTGCGAACCCGACCTCTTCGACGAGGCGCGGCGTGTCCGTGAGCTCTGCGCGGAGAAGGGTGTGCGTCTGCTGCTGCCGGTGGATCACGTCTGCGCGGCGGAGTTCCGTGCCGATGCGGAAGCGCGGATCGAAGGG
>JAQCBR010000050.1 GCA_027621295.1 Planctomycetota bacterium | reverse complement strand
GGCGAGCACGCGGAGGAGCGTGGTCTTGCCCGCGCCGTTCGGGCCGACGATCGCGTGGACGGCCGAGCCACGCACCTCGAGGTCGACGTCCTGGAGCACGCGTTCCCGCGCGCCGTTCGGCTGGGCGCAGACCCCTCGGAGACTGACCGCGCTCACCAGCCGACCCTCCGCCGCGCGTGGACCACGAGCAGGACGAGGAAGAACGGTCCGCCGAGCAGGGACATCAGCACGCCCGCGCGGAGCGGACGTTCGCCGATGACCAGCACCTGGGCCAGGTCGGTGCCGAGAACGAACACTGCGCCTCCGAGCAGCGAGAGCGGCAGGAGCGTTCGGTGCGATGCGCCGACGAGCAGCCGCAGGAGGTGGGGCACGACGAGCCCGACGAAACCGACCTGCCCGGCCGCAGCGACCGCGCACGCGGTCGCCAGCGCTGCCACGGTCAGCGCGACCATCCGCGTGCGCAGGATCGACACGCCGAGGCTCTCTGCATCCTCGTCACCGCCGCTGAGCAGGTCGAGCTCGCGTGCGACGAACGGGATCGATGCCGCGCCGGCCATGGCACCGAGTCCGACGAGCACCGCGTGGTAGGCCTTCCGGTCGTCGAGCGTGCCGAAGGACCATGCCTGCAGCGCGTTCAGCGTGCCGTAGTCGCGGGCGTCCATCAGCACGTTCTCGATCGCCGACAGCGCGCCGGCGATGCAGGAGTTGAGAGCGACGCCCAGCAGCAGGATCGTGGCGATCGAGGTGGGGCCGGGGCCCGATCGGGTCGCGATCGTCACGACGACGAGCGCGACCATCAGCGAGCCCGTGAACGCGGCCAGCGTGACGAGGTAGGGAGCGGTGCTCACCGCGTCGGCCAGCTCGAGCGCCGCGCCGTAGCCGCCGAGCGCGAGGAGCGCGGCGGTCGCGCCGAGGTTCGCGCCGGCTGTGACGCCGATCAGCGACGGCGATGCGAGCGGGTTGCGGAACAGCCCCTGGAGCAGAGTGCCCGCGAGCGCGAGGCAGGCGCCGACGCCGGCAGCCGTCAGTGCACGCCACAGTCGCCACGTGATCACGTCCTGCGCGTAGCCGGGGAGAGGCTCGGCGAGCCCGACCAGGGCCAGGCATGCACGCGCGACGTCCGCGGGCACGACGGCGATGCCCGAGTCCACCCCGATCCCGACCTGCATCGCGACCAGCGCGAGAAGCGCGGCGCCCAGTGCGGCGATCGCTCCGCGCCCGTTCATCGTCCCCGATTCTCGGCGTCGAGCGACTCGACGGCATCGGCGAGCGTCTCGGCCGCGCGCACCATCTCGTGGGACGTCGTCGAGAACAGGCTCGGATGGAGGCGGACGACCCGCCCCTCGCGCACGGCGCGCAGCGCTCCGAGCTCGGCGGCGAGCACCCGCTCGGTGGATCGGTCGACCTCGCCGTGGGGGAGCTGGATGACCAGGACGTCGGGGTCGAGGGCGAGCACCTGCTCGAGGCTGAGCCGGACCGGGCCGCTTCGCTCCCCGTCCGCCGCGGCGTTGTCGAGCCCGGCCAGGGTCAGGATGTCGTGGGCCGGCGTGGCCGATCCGCTGCTCCATCCTTCGTTGCCGTCGTGGTCGAACAGCAGCGCACGCGGCCGGGCGCGGTTCGCGTGGCCCGGCTCAAGCGCCGCGATCCGGGCGTCGAGGTCACGGAGGAGCTCGGTGGCGGCCTCGCTCGCGCCCAGGAGTTCTGCGCAGCGCTGGAGCTGGGTGCGCACGTCGCGGAGTCCGGTGGGGAAGTCGAATCGCACCGTCGGCACGCCGGCCGCCTCGAGGGTCGAGACGGTCTCGGGAAGACTGTGCACGCTGCAGAGCACGAGGTCGGGCTCGAACGCGAGCACCGTCTCCGCGGTGAAGGCCGGGAACGTCGCCAGCGAGCCGGCTTCCTTCGGCAGGCCGAGGCGGGTCGACCAGGTCAGCGCCTGCTGGGGCACCGCGACCACCCGTTCCCGCGGCACCAGCGCGAGGACGGTGTCGACCAGGGAGGTGTTCGCGATGACGACCCTTGCCGGGGGGGAGTCCGAGGCCTGCAGGGGCCTCGTTCCTCCCGACTGCGTGCACGCAGACCCGAGGGTGGCGCAGAGCAGGATGGCGGCGGCGGACGGCTTCATCGGAGGGACCGGGCCGTCAGTCTACCGGGTGGGATCGGCCCGAAACGACGCACGACCACGGTGCGACGTGCACGGTGGTCGTGACGAGCGCAGGGCCGGAGCGGCCGTGCGCGGCAGCGGGAGTTCGGGCGGCTGGTTCGTCGAGGTCTTTCCGCCGGTCGCCGCAGCGTCCGGCTGGACCCCGCTTCACCGGCCAGCCTGACTCACTGGCCAGCCTGACTCACTGGCCAGCCTGACTCACCAGCTCGCCTTGCGGATGCCCGGGATCTCCGCGAGCAGCGACAGCTCACGGAACTGGTTGCGGCACAGCCCGAACTTGCGCAGGTAGGCGCGCGAGCGGCCGGTCAGCATGCAGCGGTTGCGGATGCGGTTCGGGTTCACGTCGCGGGGGAGCCTGCGCAGCTTGCGGGCCGCTTCGTCACGCTCTTCCCAGGACTTGTTCGGGTCGCGCAGCACGCTCAGGAGGGTCGCGCGCTTCTGCGCGAACTTCTCGGACGTGGCCTTGCGGCGCTCGTTCTTCGCGATTGCGGAGGTCTTCGCCATGGATCTACCGGTACCGGTGGGGCGAGGAAGATACCGGCGCCCCGCCTCGACTGCGAGGCCCTCGAACGGCTTTTTTGGCGGGGGGCGCCCCGTCGGCACGGCCGGAGCCCGGTCGGACCCGGCCTTCGGGCATCACCGATCGACGAAGATCCCGACACCGGACGGCTCGGTCCGGCCCTCGTGGGTGTCCTCGCGTCGATGGACCCGGACCTCGCCGTCCTCGGCTGCGAACGGCCCCTCGTAGGTGTCTTCGGCCTCCCCCAGGTCCACGAAGAGCGCGACGCTCCGGGTCCCGTTCCGGACGTCCGACGCATGGCCGGCCTGTCCGAGGGCCATGCCGGAGGCCCGGTACCTGTCCCGGCCGCCGGCGTCGACGAGGGCGGCGAACGACGTGATCGTCGACGCACCGAGCGTGATCCCTCCGCCCTCGTAGACATCGTCGCCGGCTGCATCGACGAGTATGGAGACGACGTGGTCCCAGTTGCCCGCGATGCTCGCCGCGTGCGGGTTCCGGTAGACGTCGTCGCCCGCGTCGTCGAGCACCAGCCCGACCGCCTGGTGGGCGCCGGTGGCGATGCCGTAGCGGGACGCGTCGACCGTGTCGTCGCCGGCGCAGTCGCGGACGATGCCGACGCCGAGGTAGTAGCCCATGCCGTAGCCGAACTCACCGACATCGGAGACGTCGTCGCCCTCCCCGTCGACGAGGACTCCGAGGCCGCCAGCGAGCCGGAGCGGCGCCGCGCGCAGCGTGCGCATGCCGACCGCGGCGCCCTGACTCATCGCTGAGAACTCGCCTTCTGTGCCGTACGAGGACGGGTAGCGGCCGGTCGCGCGGCGGCTGTCGTCTCCGGTGAGGTCGACGAGGAATCCCTGGCCGAGTGGGCCGGCGAAGCCCTGGGAGTACAGCGCGGCGTCGAGCCGGTCGTTCCCCTGGACGTCGATCCAGAGGCCGGAGCCCAGCACGCCGGCGCCCTGGACGTAGGCATCTCCGGCGTAGCGGTCGTCGCCCTCGAGGTCGACGAGGACGCCGACGCCGCAGGCCCCGGCTCCTTGCGCGAGCCGACCTGCCGCGTAGCGGTCGTCGCCCCGCGCGTCGACCAGCCAGGACACGCCGAACGTGGCGGCTCCCTGCGCCCCGTAGCCGTCTTCGTCGGCTTCGTAGGACTCGTCGCCCCAGAGGTCGACGACGAGATTGCACGGGTGTGCGAGGCCGGCCCGCGTCGTGCGCGCGGCGTAGGTGTCGTGTCCGCCGAGGTCGACCAGCACCGCGACGTCGAGCTCGTAGCGGTTCGCGCCGAAGCCGCCGACGACGATCGGTCCGAGCGGAGTCTCACGCCAGCCGAGGATCTTCCCGTCCACGCCGTCGCGTGCGTCGATCTCCTGGAGCCCCTTCGCCTTGGACCGGAGTGGGGCCCATGTTCCGGGGTCCGCGAGCGGGGCGAGCAGCGCGGCCGCGCGGAGAAGAGCGGCGCGGTCGACCTTCCGGAGCAGCGCGAGGTTCTTCGAGAGCGTGGCGTCCTCGGCGACGTAGACGGTCCTCGGGAACGCGTCGAGCACCGCGCGGAGCGCCGGCTCCAGTCCCGGACGGTCTGCGGCGGGAATCGGCGCGAGCGCCAGCGTCAGCTCCTCTGCGACGGCCGCGAGGATCGCTTCGACGCGATCGAGTGCGGGTTCCAGGTCTTCCGGGAGGGCATCGACCGTCGAGGACCGCGGAGCGTCGACCTCGAGTGCGTCCGCGCACTCGGCGAGCAGTGCGGGGACGTCGGGGAAGGGCGCGCGCGCGGCCTCCAGGAGCCTGTCGGTCAGCTCCGCTCCGAGCCACGCGGCGTCGGCCGGCGACCCGAGCATGGTCGCGACGAGCGGCGGCGTTCCCTCGGCGCCGTAGAGGCGCGCGGCCGCTCCGAGGCGCGAGCGCAGCGCGTCGTAGGCCTCGGTCAGCCCGTGCTCCGCGATCAGCCCGGACAGGAGTTCGGGCGCGGGCCACGCGGTCTGGGCAGCGACTCCAGCGGTCAGCGTCGAGGCGAGCAGCAGCCTGCGGATCAACGCGGACTCCGCGCAGCCCGGACCGCGGTCACCATCTGCGCCGCGCGCTCGCGGATCGCGTCGAAGCGTCCCGCCGCGAGATCGGCCGGCTCGAACAGACAGTTCACGAAGCCGACGCCGAACGCACCGGCCTCTAGGTAGGCGGCGACGTTGTCGAGCGTGACGCCGGAAGTCGGGAAGATCCGCAGGAACGGCAGCGGTCCGCGGCAGACCCGGACGAACGAAGGCCCGTCCGGCGGTCCGGGGAACAGCTTGATCACGTGGGCGCCGAGGCGGTGGGCGCGGAGCATCTCGGTCGGCGTGAAGCAGCCCGGGATGCAGAGCACGCCCTCGTCGACGCAGAAGCGGATCACGTCCTCGTCGGCGACCGGCGAGACGATGAAGCGCGCGCCGGCCTCGACGGCCTCGCGCGCCTCGGCGGCCGACAGGATCGTGCCCGCACCGACGATCAGGTCATCGCGCCTCGAGAACTCCCGCACGTGGTCGAGCGCGCCCGGCGTGTTCCGCGTGAACTCGATGATCCTGAAGCCGCCGTCGACGGCGGCCTCCATCGCCGGGCCGACCGCTCCTGCGTGCGGCGTGCGGAGGATCGCGGAGCAGCCCTCGCGGGCGAATGTCTCGAGGAGTGGGTGTGCGTTCTCGCCGGCCATCGGCAGCGGACGATAGAGGGGGCACCCCCGTCGAGGCGAGTTCCGGGCGGCGGGGAATCGGCCGCCCTTCGGCGCGTCACTTCCGTTCTTCGTCCCGCTCTTCGACGAGGTTGAGCGTGAGCCCCTCGACGTCGCGGGCACCGACGACGACTTCGCCCTGGTGGCGGTAGCGACGGTTCCGGACGAAGACTCGGACCGTGTAGGTCCCGGGCAGCACGTCGCCGAACTCGAACGAGCCCTCGCTGTCGACCCCGGTGAACGACGCGCCGGACCGCCCGGTCTGGCCCGGCTGCTGGAGCTGGAGCCAGACGCCGCGGGTCGAGTCCTGCCCGATGGACGCGAGGTCGAGGCGGCCCTTCACCTTCTGCGAGCGGACCAGCCGGAGGTCGACGCCGCGCAGCGGCAGGTCGCCGACTTCGACGCCTTCGATGCGGGCACGACCCTCCTCGCGGACGCGCGCGGTGACCGTGTACTCGCCGACCGGGACCTTCGGCAGCGCGTAGCTCCCGTCGGGCTCGGCCAGCGCGGTCAGGTTGATCGAGCCTCCGGCGGCGCTCTTGCCGGAGACCTCGACGATCGCCGCCTCGGCCGGGCGACCGTCCTCGAAGAACACGCGGCCCGACAGCTCCGAGACGCGGAGATCGATCTCGATGTTCAGGTCCTGGTTCTCGGCGAGCTCGACGCTGGAGCTCCACAGCAACGAGCCGAAGCCCGCCCGCATCGAGAACAGGTCCCCGGTCGGGCGCTCGATCAGGCGGAGCGAGATCTGGCCGGCACCGACGACCCCGAAGTCGAACGTCCCGGCGGCGTCGACCTCGGCGACCATCCTCCCGCTCGGGCCGAAGCCCTGGACGATGTAGCCGGCGGCGACCTGGCCCTGGACGAAGACCGAGCCGTGCAGCGTGCCGGTCGGGCCGTCGAACGCCTTCTTGGCCTTCGGGTCGAGCAGGACGCGACCCTCCTCGGCGGCGACGATCTCGACGCGTTCGCTCGGCAGTTCGGGCTGCATGAACGCGTTGATCGCGATCTCGCTGACCTTGCCCGCCGACGTGATCACGTCGAGCGAGGTCTGCAGGCCGACCTGGTAGGTGCCAGGCCGCAGCCCGTCGAAGCGGAAGCGCCCTTCGGCGTCGGGAGAAGTGATCTGCGGCATGTCCGGGTAGGCCGCGTCCCCACCGCCCCGGGTCGGGAACAGGTAGACCATCCATTTGCCGAGCTCCGGGTAGGCGCCGGCCTCGCGGACCTCGCCGGCGAGAGACCCCGGCGTCGCGAACGTCAGCACGATCGGTCCGCCTGCCGGAATCGTCGCCTTTGCGTCGGCGTTCCCGAACGCCGGGTGGGAGGCGGTCACGAAGACTTGGGCCGCCGAGACCTGGTCGACCGTGCGCATCCCGTTCTCATCGGTCGTGCCGACGTGGATCGGCGCCTCCGGCAGGCGGGGGCGCGGGCCGGTCGCACGCGTGAACACGTCGGCACCGGCCACCGGGTTCCCCTCGGCGTCGACCGCGAGGATCTCGAAGCGGAGGCGCGGACGGAGCTCGACGCGGATCTCCTGGCTCTTCTCGGTGAGATCGACGTCCAAGCCCGCGGTCGCGTGTGCGGGGCTGTCGACGAGCAGCGTGTAGCGGCCCTTCGGCAGGTCGGCCAGCAGCACCTTGCCGTCCTCGTCCTCGCTGCGACGCCCGTCGAGTGCGATCGGCGTCAGCACGCCCCACATCGTCTGCTCCAGGCTGCCGTCACGTGTCGATCCGGGCGTGATCTGCAGGCGCGGCCCAGCGACCCGATCGCCCTTCTCGTCGACGACGTCGAGCGTGAGGGTCCTGACCGAAGGCAGCTTGATGACGAGGTCGCGGACGACCGGCTGGGCCTCGGCGACGATCCAGGGCTCTCCGGCGCGTCGGCGCGCGGCGACGAGCACGTCGCCCGGCGGGAAGCCGCCGAGCTCGAACGTGCCCTCGCTGTCGGTGACGGGTGCGAAGCTCGCGAAGTGGACCGGGATCGTCTGCGTCTTGCTCGCGACGAGGACCTCCGCACCGGCGATCGGTTCTTCCTCTTCGTCGAGGACCTTGCCGAACGCGAACTCGCCCTCGGGCAGCACGAGCTTGCCGAGGTCCTTCTCCTCGCCCGCCTGGACGAGGACGCGGGGGCGGATGTTCGACATCAACCCGCTCGCCGTGATCGCGACGAGGTTGCCCCCGGGGGTCACGCCGGTCAGGCGGAACGAGCCGTCGGACGCGGTCCGCGTCGAGGGGATCGGCAGGTCGTCGAAGCGCTTCCGGACCCAGGATGGGCACACGAAGACGAGACCATCCTGCTCGGAGACGATCAGTCCGCCCTCGGGGTCGAAGCGTTCGAGGGGGACGAAGGACAGCGCGGCGCCCGGGACGTCGACCGCGCGGACGAGCGCGTTCTCGACGGGCGAACCATCCTGGTCGTGGACGACGCCCGTCAGGATGCCGGCGGGCTCGAGGACGATGTCACCGAGGTCGACGATCTCGCCGGGCGGCGCGGCGCGCTGCACGACCCGCCAGGTCGGCGCATCGCCGTCGGCATCGGCCTGCAGCATGAAGATCGCCCGCGGGAAGATCCCCTCCAGCAGGAAGGTCCCGTCGGTCCCGGTCCTGGTCTCGGCGGCGACGACCTCGGGTTCGTTGATCCCATCCTCGACGAAGAGGCCGACCTGGGGACGGAACAGCGCGTCCGGGGCGAAGCGGAACAGACGGACCTGCGAATCCTCGACGGGCGTTCCCCCGGGCAGCACGACCCGGCCGCGGAACCCGGTCAGCGCGGCGGCCACCGACGGGTGGAGACCTGCTCCTGGTCCGACCGGTGCGACCGACTGGCGTCCGAGCTCGGTGGCCGTGACCTCCGGAGCGGCCGACCGCGCGGCCTCCCGCGCATCCGCGGACTCGATGTCGGTCGCAGACACCGGGCCCTCGACCGGTGCGAGTGGGGCGGCGCCACCGGAGGCGCTGAAGGCCAGGTAGGCGATCAGCGAGGCGAGGGCCAGGAAGGCGAGGACGATCGCAGGACGGTTCATGGGGTCGGACCGCGAGGGTAGCCGATCGGCGCGGCCCCCTGTCGCGCCGAGCACCCGGCTTTTGTGCCGGGTGGACTTCGTCGAGAATCCGGGCGTGGACCGAGCGGCTGAGCCTTCCTCGTGGGTCCGGACGTGGTCCGGGCTCTTCGAGCCCGGGACACGTGTCCTGGACCTCGCGGCGGGAAGCGGCCGTCACGCCCGGTTCCTGGCGGCCGCCGGTTTCCGTGTCCTCGCGGTCGATCGCGACGCGGACGCGCTGGCCGGACTCGCGAACATCCAGGGCGTCGAAACGCGGGTCGCGGACCTCGAAGGGGCGTCGTGGCCCCTCGAGGGCGAGCGGTTCGGCGGAGTGGTCGTCACGAGGTACCTGCATCGGCCCCGCTTCGATGAGCTCGTCGACCTGCTGGAGGAGGGAGGTGCTCTTCTCTACGAGACCTTCGCGGCCGGGCACGAGGCATACGGGCGACCGCGCAATCCGGAGTTCCTGCTCCGTCCGGGCGAGCTGCTCGAACGCGTCCGCGGTCGTCTCGAAGTTGTCGCTTTCGAGCAGGGGCGCGAAGTCGGGGAACCGGGCGCGATCCTGCAGCGGATCGCAGCGATCCGGGGCGCCGCCCTCTCCTGCATCCTGCCGAGCGGCGCCTCCGAACAGACCGACGGTTGCCCGCCCGCGCCGGGTCGCCTACGAAAGGTCCGCTCCCCGACGGGCGTTCCCCGACCAGAACCGTGACCAACAACGCATCGTCCGACGTCGTCACCGCCGGCATCCGTGTTCGCGCCGCCGCCCAGTACTCCGAGTCGGAGTCGGATCCGGATCGTCCGCTGCACGTCTTCGTCTACCGCATCCAGCTGACCAACGAAGGAGACCTGCCGGCTCGCCTGGAGTCACGGCACTGGGTCATCGTCGACGGCAACGGCAACCAGCACGAGGTGCGGGGGCCGGGCGTGGTCGGTGAGTTCCCGAACCTCGCACCCGGTGAGTCGTTCGAATACTCGAGCCGCTGCCCGCTGACGACTTCGTGGGGGACGATGGAGGGGAGCTACCGCTTCCGGCGACCGGACGGCGAGGCGTTCGAAGTCGCGGTCGGCCGTTTCTTCCTCGCGCCGAGCGCGCCGTCGATCGTCCAGCAGCTCGGCAGCTGATGGACCGGGAGGGGGTGGATTCCTCCTGCGCGGACACGCCGCCGCGTGACTACGACCTGGAGCCCGACCTCTCGTTCTCGATGCGCCCGGTCGCGGTCGTCCGGTCGCCGTTCCGTGTGCACCACGGCACGCCCCGACAGCCGGGCGTCGGCACCCCACGCGATGGCTTCGTCGTCGTCCGTCAGGGGCTGCAGAACCTCCTCCAGGATCTCGACGGCTTCAGCCATGTCTGGCTGGTTGGCCTGATGTGCTACGCCCGCGGTTGGAACGACACCGTCGTGCCGCCACGGGATCCTGAGCGCAGGCGGCGGGGTCTGTTCGCGACGCGCGCTCCGCATCGTCCTAACCCGATTGCGATCTCGGTCGTCGAACTCAAGGCCGTCCGCCGCCGCGTGCTGACGATCGGCGCGCACGACTTCCTCGACGGCACGCCGATCCTCGACATCAAGCCCTACCTCGCCTACTGCGACGCCGTGCCGGACGCGCGCGCAGGCTGGGTCGACGAGATCGAGGGGCGGGCGCTCGACGACCACCGCGTCTGGTGGGAGGAAGACGCACGATGACGACCCGCATCCTGCTCTGCTGTGCCGACGCGCGCGAGGGTGAGCTCCTCGCTGCGGCGGGCTACGGACCCGTCGAGGTCCTGGGCGTCGGGAAGGCTGCTGCCGCGGCATCGCTGGCGCGGATCCTGGCGACCGCTCCGGACGTGGCGGGTGTCCTGCTGTTCGGGATCTGCGGTGCCTACCCGGCGCCCGCGATACCTCCCGCGCTCTCGGTCCTCGACGTCTGTGTCGTGGCGGAGAGCGTGTTCGCCGATGAGGGCGCGGACTCCGAGGAGGGGTTCTCGGATCTCGTGTCGATGGGGCTACAGCCGGTCGCTTCGTGGACCGCGGATGTGGGGCGCAGCGGCAGGGTCGCCGCGGGGCTCGGCGTTCCGCTGGTGCGCGCGGCGACGGTCAGCACGTGCTCGGGGACCGCGGCCCTGTCCGACGCCTTCGCGACGCGGACGAGCGCCCAGGTCGAGACGATGGAGAGCGCCGCGTGCGCGTTCGCGTGCGCCGCGGCCGGCGTCTGGTTGGTCGAGGTCCGCTGTGTGAGCAACCGAACCGGTCCGCGTGCCCAGGGGAACTTCCGGATCCGCGAGGCCGCCGGGCTCGTGCAGGGAACCGTGGGGCGCATCCTCGATGCGGGATGGCTGTCGGCATGACCACGCTCCGCCTCGGCTACTCGCCCTGTCCGAACGACACGTTCGTGTTCCACGCGCTCGTCCACGGACTCGTGCCTTGCGCGGGCGTCGAGTTCGAGCCGTGGCTGGCCGACGTCGAGGAGTTGAACCGTCGCGCGGTGGGCTCCGATCCGCTCGAGGTCACGAAGCTCAGCGTCGGCGCCCTCGCCACAGCCGCCGAGGGCTACGGGGTGCTGTCCGCGGGCGCAGCGCTCGGACGTGGCGTCGGGCCCCTCGTCGTCAGCGCGGCTCCGCGGGAGCTCGCGGACCTCTCCCGGGTGCGGATCGCCGTGCCGGGTCGGCGGACGACGGCGTTCCTGCTGCTGCGGCTCTTCGCGCCGGGCGACGTGGACGTGGTCGAGATGCGGTTCGACAGGATCCTGGGCGCGGTCCAGAGAGGTGAGGTCGACGCCGGCCTCATCATCCACGAGAGCCGCTTCACCTTCCGGGACGCGGGGCTCGTCGAGGTCGCGGACCTCGGGAAGCTGTGGGAGCAGGACACCGGGCTTCCGCTTCCCCTCGGCGTGATCGCCGCATCGCGCCGACTCGGTGGAGACGTCCACGCGCAGCTCGGAGCGGCGTTGGCGGAATCGGTCCGTTTCGCGTTCGCGCATCCGGAAGCGTCCGAAGGCTACGTGGCCGCGCACTCCCAGGAGATGAGTCGAGCCGTCTGCGACCAGCACATCGGTCTCTACGTCAACGACTTCACCGTGGACCTCGGCGACGAAGGGCGGGCCGCGATCGACGCGATCCTTGCGCGGGGCCGACACCTCGGCCTGCTGGACGGCTCCGCATCGCCCTGGCTCGACTGACGGATCAGCGCCGGCCGCTGGGGACAGGGATCGGCTCCGGCTCGTAGTCGGAGCGGAGGACCCAGCCGGTGGCCGGTCGTTCGCCGGCGAGGAACCGCTCGTAGAAGCCCCGCTGTCCTCGGTTCGCGACCGGGTAGCTGTCGAAGATCCCGCCGTTCCCGAGCGCGCGCGGATCGCCTTCCGCTTCGAGGGCGGCCTGGAGTTCGGCGCGGAGCGATTCGCGCGTCGCGTCGAACGCTTCGCGGCCGGCGAGATTCACGACCGCATCCGGGTCCGCGTCCAGGTGGTAGAGCTCCTCGGCGGGCCTCGGTCCGAAGCAGAGGTCCCAGTGGGGATCGTGTCCAGCTGCCCGGCGTCGTTCGAGCAGCAGGGTCTTCGTCGGGCTGGCGTCGCAGTTCAGGTAGCCGGTCTCCGGATTCCCGGCGGGCCAACGCGTCGGCTCGTGGTTGGTCAGGTACAGCCAGGGACCGCGGCGCATGCCCCGGATCGGGTATCCGCCGTCCAGTGGACGCCCCACGTCGTGGCGCTCCTTCCCGAGCAGCACGAACTCCCGGTGCGGCACGTCGGTCCCTCCCGAGAGGACGGGGAGCAGCGATCGACCTGTGATCTCTGCCATGCCCGTCGCGGGTGCCCCTGCAGCCTCGAGCAGCGTGGGCGCGAGGTCGATCAGGCTGACGAAGTCGTCGGCCGTGTGGCCGCGGGCGACGCGCCCCGGCCAGCGGATCGCGAGCGGGACCTCGTTGGAGATCGGGTAGGCCTGGCCCTTCGCCCGCGGGAAGGGCATGCCGTGGTCCGACGTGACGACCACGATCGTGTGCTCGGCGAGCCCGCGCGCATCGAGCGCGTCGAGCATGCGTCCGAGATGGCGGTCGAAGTGCTCGACCTCGACCGCGTAGTCGAGCATGTCGGAGCGGACTTCCGGTGTGTCGGGCCAGAACGCGGGGACACGGCCGATGTCGTCGGGGCGCTTCCCCGCCGCGAGGCCCGATCCCGCCTCGTAGCCCCGGTGCGGCTCGAGGCTCCCGTACCAGAACACGAACGGGCGCTCCGGGTCCCGCTGGTCGAGGAAGACGTCGAAGTTGTCCGCGTAGGAGGTCTTCGAGATCCCGGACGTCGGCGGCTCCGCCTCGCGGTCCGAGAAGCGCCGACCGGTCAGCGTGCGCGGGCTTCCGTCCTCGGTGCGCGCGACTCCCGGGCCCCATCCCTTGCCGGTGTAGGCGGCCTCGTAGCCCGCTGCCTCGAGCGCTTCGACGAAGCCGCCGAACCGCGGCGGGAAGAACGCGATGTGGTTGGCGGCAGCCTCGAGCTGCCACGAGTTGCGGCCGGTCAGGATCGCGGCGCGCGACGGCGCGCACTTCGCGTTCGGCGTGTGGGCCCGCGTGAGCAGGAACCCCTCCGCCGCGACGCGGTCGAAGGCCGGCGTCGAGACCCAGGCGGCGCCCAGGCAGGACGCGTGCCCGGCGGACCAGTCATCCGCGATCGCGAACAGGATGTTCGGACGGGGGGGCTCGTCGCCTGCTTCCCGCTGGGCCGCCGCGGCCGGCCCCAGCGCTGCGGCGATGAGGAACGCCGCAGCACGTGCCGTCACTTCGCCTCGAGGCCGAGCTTGGCGCGGAACGGTGCGGGGTCGGCGTCGAACTTGGCTTTGCAGTTGCCGCAGCAGAATGCGACGAGCTTGCCGTCGATGGTCGAGGTCTTCGACGCGTCGATCGGCTTGCCGGACACCGGGCAGGTGTCGTTGATCGGCTTCGCGGCGGCGACCTCGAGCCCGAGCTTGGCTCGGAACGGCGCGGGGTCGGCGTCGAACTTGGCCTTGCAGTTGCCGCAGCAGAATGCGACGAGCTTGCCGTCGATCTCCGACGTGTGGGCCACGTCGACCGGCTTGTCGGAGACCGGGCACTTGTCGTTGATCGGCGCGGGCTTCGGCTCGGCCGGGGCGAGCAGGGCCTCGGCGGCGCGTCCGAGGTCGATCTGCAGGTCGGGGAGCTTCTTCAGCAGGTTCGCGGCTCCCTCGTCCGTCACCTGGGTCTGCCAAAGGTAGAGGCGCTGGAGGCCACCGAGTCCTTCGAGGTGCCGCAGGCCGGCGTCGGTGACCGCGGTGCCGTAGAGGTTCAGGTATTCGAGGCCCTCGAGTCCCGCGAGGGTCTCGAGCCCGGCGTCGGTGACCGCCGAGTTGGCGAGGTTCAGACGCCGCATCTGCTGGAAGCCGCCGAGCGACCGGACTCCGGCGTCGCCGACCTTGGTGCGGGCGAGGTTCAGCCAGACCAGCGTGGGTTCGAGGCCTCGGAGAGTTTCGAGGTGCGCGTCCGTCACCTTGTCGCCGAGCAGCGAGAAGTTGACCTCGATGGCGGTCGTGTTCGCGGCGACGCGGAGGGCCAACCCGCCGGCTTCGCGGACGGCATCGATCGCCTGAGCCTCGGCGGCGCGCTGCGCGTCGTCGAGCTCGGGAAGCGTGATGACTTCCCGCGCCTTCCGCTTCGCCTCGAGCTCGAGCAGCGCCTGGTCGGCACTCTCCGGCCACTCGGCGCCCTGTTCGATCCAGGTCTTGATCTTCGCGACCTGCTCCGGAGTCAGCGGCTCGCCCTCGGCGGGCATCACGTCCGGGTCGTCCGCGGGGAGGATGATCCGCTCGTAGACCGGGCTGAATTCGGCGTCGCCCGGCACGATCGACCAGAGGTCCTTCTCGTCGTGGAAGACGTGCTTCTTCAGGTCGAGGCGCAGCTCGCCTTCCTGCTTCTTCGCGCCGTGGCACTTCACGCAGTGGTTCTGCAGGATCGGCTGGATCTCCTTCACGAAGTCGATCCGGCCCTTCGTCTCGTCCTGGGCGAGGACAGGGCTGGCCGCGGCGGCGAGGCAGAGGGCGAAGAGGGTCTGGCGCATGGGTGGCTCCGGTTCGGGAGCCCGGATGATGCCCGCTCGCCGCGGGGGCGTCCATCGGCAGGACGCCCGGTCTTCGGGGCCAGCGGGAAGGGGTCCCGGGCGGTGGGTCGCCGATCCCGGGCGCGGTTTCTCCAGGACACCTTGCGCAGGCCCCGCGACGTCGTTCCGCTGCGCTGCGCCCATGGAGTTCCGAGTTCGCATCCGCTACCGCTTCGGCGACATCGACCACGCGGGGATCGCCTACTTCCCACGCCTCCTCCACTGCTTCCACGCGGTGATGGAGGACTGGTGGGCGGACGGGATCGGCACGCCCTACGCAGAGATCCTCGAGCGCGAGGGCTTCGGCCTGCCGATCGCGCACCTCGAAGCGGGTTTCGCCGAGCCGGTCCGCTACGGCGACGAACCCTGGGTCCACCTCGGCGTTCTCGGGATCGGTGGGTCGTCACTCCGGCTCGGCTTCCATATGTCACGCGACGAACACGGCCCCGCGCTGTGCTGGGCGCGGGTGCGCGTCGTCTGCGTGTCGATGGACACGCGTCGTCCGATTCCGCTGCCCGCGCGCTGGCGGACGGCCATCGATCGATTCTCGATCGACGAGAGCGACTTTCCGGCGACCGACGAGCGCTAGCGCTCGCGCCGGAGGATCGCAGGTGCGGAAATTCAGCGGGTCGGGAACGCCGCCGGATCGAGGCCCGCGGCGGGCGCGCGCGGCAGTTCGCACTGCATGACCTCGACATACTTCTGCACGGCACCCGTGTTGAAGACCACGTAGTCGCCATCGGGCGCGAGATGCCCGGCCTGCAGCGCCTGCTCCAGCACCCCGAGGCATGCGGCGGACTCCGGGCACAGAGCGACGCCCTCCAGCCGCATCGCGAGCTGCATCCACTCGGTGAGGCGGTCCTCGGGGGCCGCCATTGCGCGGCCTCCGGACTCCCGCACCGCGGCGAGCACGAGGAAGTCGCCGAGCGCCTTCGGCACCCGGATCCCGGATGCCGCGGTGTGTGGGGCCTCGAGTTCGACGCCGTGGTCGAGACCCTGGTCGAACGCGCGCGAGATCGGGTCGCAGCCCGTGGATTGGCACGAGAACATCTGCGGCTTCTTCGGGGAATCGAGCCAGCCGAGCGCGTCGAGCTCGGCGAACGCCTTCCACATGCCGATGAGGCCGGTGCCGCCACCCGTCGGGTACAGGATCGCGTCAGGGAGCGAGAACCCGCACTGCGCGGCGAGCTCGAGGCCCATCGTCTTCTTGCCCTCGATCCGATACGGCTCGCGCAGCGTGCTCATGTCGAACCAGCCCATCGCCTCCTGGTTCTCCCGGACGATGCGACCGCAGTCGTGGATCAGGCCGTCGACCAGGAATGCGTGGGCGCCGTGGAGCACGCACTCGTAGCGGTTCACGGCGGGCGTGTCGTCGGGCATGAAGACGAAGCACTCCATGCCGGCCCTCGCCGCGTAGGCGGCGAGCGCCCCGCCCGCGTTGCCGGCCGTTGGGCATGCGACCCTGCGGACCCCCAGCTCGTTCGCCAGGGACACAGCCATCGCCATGCCGCGGGCCTTGAACGAGCCGCCGGGTAGGCGGGACTCGTCCTTCACGCGCAGCCGACGCACTCCGAAGTGGGCGGCGAGTCGTGGACAGTCGAGCAGCGGAGTCTCGGTCTCGCCGAGAGAAACGCGATGGGCCTGGTCACGGAGCGGCAGGAGCTCGTGCCAGCGCCACATGTCGGCGGGCCGCGCGAGCACCTCGCTCCTGGACACCGATCGACCGACTGCCTCGAGGTCGTACCGGACGAGCAGCGGGCGTCCGCCGTGGACCTGGTGCAGCTGGCCTGCCGGGAGTCGGGAACCGTCCGCGGTCGACTCGAGGTGCGTGACGAAGGTCATGGTCGGGACTCCTGGTCGAGGTCCGCCAGCGTCGTGGGCGGCAGGTCGGGGAGGCGTTCCAGGAAACCGCGCAGGTCCTGGGGTAGCGGCGCGAGGAACGTGTGGACCGCGTCCGTCGTCGGATGGCGGACGGTGAGGCGCCACGCGTGCAGGAACATGCGCGGCAGACCGTAGTGCTCGCGGAACCAGTTGTTGATCCGGCCCTTGCCGTGGTGTCGGTCGCCGATGACCTGGTGGGCGAGGTGGTCGAGGTGCCGGCGGATCTGGTGCGTGCGACCCGTCCAGAGCCTCGCCTCGAGCAGCGAACAGCGGGAGAACGTCGCGCGCCGGCGGAACTCGGTCCGGGCCGGCTGGTAGACGCCGCGTTCGTCCGTGAGCTCGCGCTCGGAGACGAACTCGGGCTCCGTCTCGCCGCGGGCGAGCGTCAGGTAGGTCTTCTCCGCGTCGTCCGCCTGCAGGTTCTCCTGGAGGCCGCCCGCGGCCTTCTTGCTCAGACCGAACGCGAGCACGCCGCTGGTCTGCCGGTCGAGCCGGTGCACCGGATACAGATGCCGGAGGATCTGGTCCCGCACCGTCTGCAGCACGAAGTGCTCCTCCGGCCCGGAGTGCGGGCCGCGGTGCACGCTCATGTGTGCAGGTTTGACGACGACCACGATGTCGTCGTCCAGGTAGAGGATCGGCACCTCCGGCCGCTCGGCGGGGGAGGCGCCGTTGTCCTCGGTCACGCGTATTCCTCGACCGGCGGGCAGGTGCAGACGAGGTTGCGGTCGCCGAACACGTCGTCGACGCGGCCGACCGTCGGCCAGTACTTGCTGGCCCGCTGGTGGGCGGTCGGGAACGCGGCCTGCTCCCTCGAGTAGCTCCTGTTCCAGTCCTCACGCATCACGTCGCCCATCGTGTGGGGTGCGTGGGCGAGCGGGCTGTCGTCGTGCGCGGCCCGACCGGCGGCGATCTCCTGGATCTCGGCATGGATCGCGATCATCGCCTCGCAGAAGCGGTCGAGCTCCTGCTTCGACTCGCTCTCGGTCGGCTCGAACATCAGCGTGCCCGCCACCGGCCAGGACATCGTGGGCGCGTGGAATCCGAAGTCCATCAGGCGCTTCGCGATGTCGGCGACCGTCACGTGTGCGGTCTTCTCGAACTGGCGGCAGTCGAGGATGCACTCGTGCGCGACGTAGCCACCTTCGCCGGTGTAGAGCACAGGGAAGTAGTCGCGGAGCTTCGCGGCGACGTAGTTCGCGTTGAGGATCGCGATCTCGGTCGCCCGCTTCAGGCCGTCAGGGCCCATCATCGCCATGTAGGCGTAGCTGATCGGCAGGATCGACGGACTACCCCAGGGCGCCGCCGACACCGGGCCGATCGCCTGCTCGCCGCCGGTCGCGACGACCGGGTGACCGGGCAGGAACGGGGCGAGGTGAGCGGCCACACAGATCGGGCCCATGCCCGGGCCGCCGCCGCCGTGCGGGATGCAGAACGTCTTGTGCAGGTTGAGGTGGCAGACGTCGGCGCCGAGGTCGCCCGGCTTGCAGAGGCCGACCTGCGCGTTCATGTTCGCGCCGTCGAGGTACACCTGCCCGCCGTGCTCGTGGACGATCGTGCAGATCTCGCGGATCGCGGCCTCGAACACGCCGTGCGTGGACGGGTAGGTGACCATCAGTGCCGCGAGGCGGTCACTGTGCTGGTCGGCCTTCGACTTGAGGTCGGCGACGTCGATGTTGCCTTCGTCGTCACAGCGGACGACGACGACCTGCATGCCGCACATCACAGCGCTCGCCGGGTTGGTGCCGTGGGCCGAGCTCGGGATCAGGCAGACGTCCCGCTGCGCCTGGCCGCGGGCGCGGTGGTAGGCACGGATCACCAGGAGGCCCGCGTACTCGCCCTGGGAGCCGGCGTTCGGCTGGAGGCTCGTCGCCGCGAAGCCGGTGACGTCGTTGAGCCAGGTCGCGAGGTTGTCGTGGAGGATGCGGTAGCCCTCGGCCTGGTCGGCCGGCACGAACGGGTGCACGTTCGAGAAGCCCGGGTAGGACACCGGCATCATCTCGGACGTGGCGTTCAGCTTCATCGTGCACGAGCCGAGCGGGATCATCGCAGTCGTCAGCGACAGGTCCTTGGCCTGGAGCCTGTGCATGTAGCGGAGCAGCTCGGTCTCGGAGCGGTAGCTGTGGAAGACCGGGTGGGTCAGGAACTCCGAGCTGCGCGCCGCGTGATCGGAGATCGCCGGGATCCGTCCCGCGAGGGCGTCCACGTCCAGTTTCGCGGGGTCGCCACCGAACGCCGCGTAGACGTCGGCGAGGTCGGCGAAGTCGACCGTCTCGTCGAACGTGACGCCGACGGTGCCGTCGCCGTAGTCGCGCAGGTTGATCTCGCGCGCGGCCGCGGCGGCGATCACTGCCTGGGCGTCGGCGCCCGCGGGGCGGACCTTCAGCGTGTCGAAGAACGAGCCGTTCTCGATCGTGCAGCCGAGGTCGGTCAGCGCGGCGGCGAGCATGCCCGTGGTCGCGCGGACGCGGGTCGCGATCGCCTTCAGGCCCTCGGGGCCGTGGTAGGCCGCGTACATCGAAGCCATCACCGCGAGCAGGACCTGGGCGGTGCAGATGTTCGAGGTCGCCTTGTCGCGTCGGATGTGCTGCTCACGGGTCTGCAGCGCCATGCGCAGCGCGCGGTTGCCGTGCACGTCACGCGTCACGCCGATGATCCGGCCGGGCATCATCCGCTTGTAGTCCTCGTGGCACGCGAGGAACGCGGCGTGGGGGCCGCCGTAGCCGAGCGGGACCCCGAAGCGCTGCGAGGTGCCCACGACCGCGTCCGCACCCGCCTTGCCCGGTGCCTCCAGCAGCGTCAGCGACAGCAGGTCCGTGGCGACCCCGACCAGCGCGCCTGCGGCGTGCGCCTTCTCGACGACCGGGGCGAGCGGGTCGATCCGGCCGGACGTGCCCGGATACTGGACGAGGCAGCCGAAGACCCCTTCGTCGAACGCGAAGTCCGATGCATCACCGACGCGGACCTCGATCCCGAGCGGTTCAGCGCGGGTCCGGAGCACGGCGATCGTCTGTGGGTGGCAGTCGGAGCTGACCAGGAACGTGTCCTTGCCGTCGGCCTTCTTGCCGAGCACCCGCTTGAACATCGTCATCGCCTCGGCGGCGGCGGTCGCCTCGTCGAGCAGCGACGCGTTCGAGCAGTCGAGGCCGGTCAGGTCGAGGACCAGCGTCTGGTAGTTGAGGATGGCCTCGAGGCGACCCTGACTGATCTCGGCCTGGTAGGGCGTGTACTGCGTGTACCAGCCCGGGTTCTCCAGGATGTTCCGCTGGATGACCGGCGGCGTGATCGTCCCGTGGTAGCCCATCCCCAGGTAGGACCGCCAGGTCTTGTTGCGGCCGGCGATCTCCGCGAGGTCGGCGAGGCTCTGGCGTTCACCCACGGCAGCCGGCGTCGCGAGCGTGCCGTGCCATCGGATGGCGGCCGGCAGCGAGCGATCCATCAGCTCGTCGAGGGTCTGCACGCCGCAAGCCTCGAGCATCGCGGGCAGTTCGGCGTCGCGCGGGCCGTTGTGGCGGTGGAGGAACGTGTCGGACCGCGGGAAGAGGCGGTCGAGGGCGGGCTCGGACATCGGCAGGGAGACCAAGGAAGGAGTGGCCGGTCGTTATAGCGGCGGACCGGTCAGCGTCGAAAACTGCCCGCTGCTTCCGCGCAATTCGGCGGAGGCATGCAGCGGTGACGGAGGTAGGCCCGCGGCTCCCTCTGGCAAGTGCCGGAGCGCCGTTCTGTGGTCCCGGATGCGTCCGGCGACCCGCGGGAGTTAGACTCTCCGCCTCTTGCCGATGACCGAGACGGGACGCCAGCGCCGCAGCAGGGTCACGACGCACGCCCGGATGCCCCGGCGGCGCACGGCTCCCGGAACCGAGCCCGGACTCGCCGTCGCCGACCCGACCGGTCACCCGACCCGGATCGAGGTCACGGTCTTCTCCGCCGCCGGAGTCCGCGAGATCGAGCGTGGGGACCTCCGAGAGGCGCTCGGTCAGGACGACGGATCGTCGACGTTCTGGGTGCGCGTGGTCGGGTTGCGGGATCGAGAGGCGCTGGTCGCCCTCGGTGAAGAGCTGGTCATCCACCCGCTGGCGATCGAGGACGTGGTCCACACGCACCAGCGCCCGAAGTGCGACCCCTACGGTGAGGACCTGTTCCTCGTCACGCGTGTCCACGATCCGGAGGGGCTCGCGAAGACCCGACAGGTGTCGATCTTCGTCGCGCAGCGGCGCGAGGGTCGCGCGGGCATCTGCGTGTCGTTCGAGGAAGGGGAATCGACGGTCTTCCGAGAGGTGCGGGAGCGGCTGCTCCGCCGTCGAGGCTGGGTGCCGGGCGCCGACTACGTGGCCTACACCCTCGTCGACGCTGCGGTCGACTCGCACTTCCCCGCCCTCGAGCGGACCTCCGAGCGCTTCGACGAGCTCGAGCGCGACGTGCTCCGGCGGCCCAGCGAGGATCTGATGGCTGCGGCGTACGAGCTCAAGCGTGACGCGACGCTCCTGCGGCGCACGCTCTGGCCGCAGCGGGAAGCGCTCAACCGGATCGCCCGCGGTGAGTTCGACGCGGTCGACGACGCGCACCTGGTCTACTTCCGCGACTGCCACGACCATGCGACGCAGGTGCTCGACCAGCTCGACCAGCTGCGCGAGATCGGCGCAGGGCTCATCGAGCTGCACGTGTCCATGGTCGGCAATCGGATGAACCAGGTGATGCGCCTGCTCGCGGTGATCTCCACCGTGTTCATCCCGCTGACGTTCGTGACCGGGCTGTACGGGATGAACTTCGACCCCGAATCGTCTCCGTGGAACATGCCCGAGCTCCGCGCGACCTACGGATACCCGACGGTCCTGGCCTGCATGGCGTCGCTCACGGTGGGCCTGGTCTGGTGGTTCCGTCGTCAGGGCTGGACACGGAACGACTGAGGTCGGCCGCCGCTGGTTCGACCGAAGCGAACACTCCGTCCAGGCCGCGCGCGCTGCGGATGTGGATGTCCTGCTGCGGGAACGCGATCTCGATCCCTGCGTCGCGGAACGCGCGGGTGATCGCGCGGTGGATCTCGTTCATCGCGTCCGCCCAGCGGTCCATGTCAGCGATGAAGATCCGCAGCTCGAGGTCCAGGGAGCTGGCGCCGAACGCACGGAACACGGTGTGGGGGGGCGGGTCGGCAAGCACCGATGGGCAGCCGCGCGCGCAGGCCAGCAGCAGTTCCTGGGCGCGGTCGGTGTCGGTGTCGTAGGAGACGCCGACCGGCACGACGATCCGGGTCACCGGGCTCGTCAGGCTCCAGTTCACGAACTGCCCGGTGATGAACTCGCGATTGGGGACGACGAGCTCCTTCCGGTCGAAGTCGACGATCGTCGTCGCGCGCATCTGGATGCGGGAGACGCGGCCGTCGGTCGTGCCGATGCTGACGAGGTCGCCGACGCGGATCGGGCGCTCGAACAGCAGGATCAGGCCGGACACGAAGTTCGCGAAGATCTCCTGGAGCCCGAAGCCGAGGCCGAGGGAGACCGCGGCGATCAGCCACTGGACCTTGGCCCAGCCGAGGCCGACCGTTCCGAAGCCCGTCAGCACCCCGATCCCGACGATCGCGTAGCGGGTGATGGTCGTGAACGCGTAGCGCTCGCCGGCCTGCAGATTCAGGTGTCGGAGCAGCGCGATCTCGAGGAGGCCGCCGACGTTCCGGGCGAGGACGAACGTCCCGATCAGCACGAGGATCGCGAGCAGCAGGTTGGCGAGCGTGATCGGGGCGAGCGACTCGACGGTGCGGGACACGGAGTTCCCGTCGGCGTCCTCCCGGAGCACGGTCGTCGAGACGAGTTCGTCCCAGAGCTCGACGTTCCGGAGCACGCCGAGTGCGGGCAGCACGTCCACCCAGATCGCCCAGCCGCCGAGCAGGAGGGCGAACGTCGCGACGGCCCGAACCAGGCTGCGGGTCTGCAGGTCGACCGCGGCGAGGTCGATCGCCTGTTCCTCCAGTTCGGCGAGAGCGTCGGGCGATGCGTCGCGGAGCGCGCGCCGCCGTTCTCGCGCCTGGTGGATCGCGAGTGCGCGGCGCGACAGCAGGAGCCACCGGAACACCAGCGACGTGCCGAGCAGGACGCCGAGTGCGAGGACCAGGGTCTGGTCCAGCCGCGCAAACAGCTCGAGCGCGGTGAACGCGTAGCCCGACACGGCGATCCCGGCGAGGCCGAACGGAATGGCCAGCGCCAGCGCGAAGAGCAGGTGTCGGAAGCGCCTCGGGATCGCATGGCCGCCCGGGTCGACGAGCAGGGAGCCTCGCGACGGGTGCAGCAGTCGGTAGAGGACCACGCCGATGCCGGCGAGGGGCGGCAGGACGGCGAGGCGTGCCAGCTCGTCGAGACCGTCGGCCGACTCCTGGTGGGTGAGCATGGCCGAGGCGAAAGCGAACACGCACAGGATCGGAGTCAGCCATCTCAGGCTCCCACGCAGGTCCCGGTGCAGCGCGGTCGGCCACGCGAAGTGTGCATCGCCGAGCCCGTCCGCCCGGACCAGTTGGCGCACGATGCCGAGCGCGAGCAGGACCAGCGCGGCAGCGGCGAGTCCGCTCCGGGTCGGGCCTCCGTCCGGACCGACCATCAGCGCTGCGGCGGCCAGGACGAGCGGCAGCGGCGCGGCGAGGAGGATGGTCTGCAGCAGCGCGCGGGCCGTAGGCGCGAACGAGATGGTCGTCCGTAGCCTCGCCTGGGCGGCCTCCGCGTGGAGGCCGCCGAGGAGTCGACGCCTCGACAGGACGAGCGCGAGCACCGCCGTGACCAGCGCTGCGAACACCGCCGGTCGCCCGGCCAGGGACGCCGCGAGCGCGTGGGCGCCGCGTTCGCACTTTCTCAGGAACGAGCTGGCCGCGGTCGCCAGGTCGCGCGGGGACGACTGCCAGATCGGTGGTGCGCTCGGAATCCAGAGCACGCGTTCGTCGATGAACGCCTCGCACGCCGACGCCTCCTCGCGGAGCAGCTGGAGTTCGGTGTCGGTCTGGGCGTAGTCGGTCGTCAGGCGCGCCGAGGCCTCGACCAGGCGCTCGAGGATCTCGCGCCGCAGCGCGATGCTCGCGCGGACCGATCGCTCCTCGGCGGCGGTCGGCGCTCGGCCGAGTGATTCGCTCGTCGCGGCCGCCGCCACCGCCGCGCCGATGTCGGAAAGGTCGGCCAGCGCGTCCTCGAAGCCGAAGCGAGCTTCGAACGCGGCGATCTGTCGCTGGCCGAGGTCGCGGTTCCGGCGCTCCAGCGCGTCCGTGCTGGTCAGCCTCAGCTGGCGCAGTTGGCGCAGCTCGACGCCGATCGTCTCCGTCAGCCCGACGAGCTGGATCCTCCGGCGGGCGGCCTCGAACTCGACCGCGAGGATCTTCCGTTCGCGGTCGATGGCGGCGCGGAGCGCCTCGATCATCGCTCCCTCGTCGAGGACGCGTCGGTGCGCGGCGATCAGCTGCAGGTTGCGTGCAGCCACGTCGGCGACCGACGGCGGCACCCGGGCCTGCTCGGCGCGGGCGCGTCGCTCGAGCCGGTCGATCTCCTCACGTCGTCGGTCGGCGGCGACCTGCTGGAGGCGTTCGATCTCGGCCTCGGTCTGAGCGATCCGGAAGCGCAGCTCTTCGCGTCGCGCTTCCTGCAGGCCGGTGAGCGTCCCCAGCGACTCCTGCTCGGTGCGGGCTGCGGCGATGCTGGCGTCGGAGCGCTGGAGGTTCGCGCGCTGCTTCAGGCGGCGGGCCCGCGTGAGTGCCGGAGCCTCTCCGGTCGCCGCAGCCGACGCGAGCTGCTGTTCGATGTCGGCGCGCTCGGCCAGCAGGTCGGCGAGCGCTCGGGGCATCTCTGGCCTCGCGTTCGTCAGCCGCTGCAGCTCGCGATCCACCTCGGTCAGCCCGTCCCGCCATCGGAGCAGGTCCTGCCGTCGCGCGACGAGCGCGGCATCGAGGTCGGCGAGCGGGCTCGAGTAGGTGATCGTCGGCCCGTTCGGAACGGCTGGCCCGACCAGGAGCACTTCGATGCGCTGGAGCTCCGCAGGCGCCGCATCCACGAGGGCGCGGAGGTCGCGCGCGCGCTGGTTCGCCTGGGCTTCCAGTTCGAGCTGCGCCGCGGCGGCGTCGAGCGCGGCCTGGGCAGCAGCGCGCACGTCAGGGGGCAGCTCCAGCTCGGCAGCCAGCGCGCGACGTTCTGCTTCGAGCGCCGCGGCATCGACGGCCTGCGGCTCCTGGGCGGCGATCGAGCCCGCCAGCAGCACGGCCATCGCCTTGGCGAGGAGTGTGCGCAAGGTGTCCGGTGCTCGAAGTTGCCGAGGCGTGCGCGGCCTGCCGCCAGTCTTGCTCGTCGAGCCTGCGCCGACCGGAGCGGCGATTCCTTGCATGACGTCGATCCTAGTCCCGTTCCGCGCCGTGGGGCGAGTCCGCTTCTGCCCGGATTCCCGGGGTCGCGCGGGCCAGGGAGGTGTGTGCGCCGCGGAGTGCCTGCAGTTGCCCGGTCAGCGCAGCGGCGGCCGTCTCGACGCGGAGTGGGTGGGGTCCGGCGTGGACGGCTCGGAAACCCCGCGCGCCCAGCAGTTCGACCTCGAAGGGCGTGAAGCCTCGTTCGGGTCCGATCGCCAGCGTGAAGGCGCGGGTCGGGGGATGGGAGAGCATCGCCTCGTCCGCCGTCGGGTGTGCGATGTAGCGATCGGTCGAGGAGGCGATCGCGTCGAGGCGGTCCTCGACGAACGGGCGGAACAGGGGTTCGAACAGGAGTCGCGGGAGCCGAGTGCGGCGGGCCTGCTCGAGGCCTTCGACGAGGTGCGGCTCGAGCGCGGTCGGCTGGATGCTCCGACTCTCCAGGTGGCTGCGGTCGACGTGCCAGGAGCGGAACACGACGATCGTTCCGTAGCCCAGGGCGGTCGCGTCCGCGACGAGGCGGCGCAGCACCTTGGGGCGCGGGGCGGCGACCAGCAGCACGTCGGAGGGGTGCGGCGGGGGCGTCGCCTCGAGCTGGATCGACACCAGCACATCCTCGCCGTCGATGGCCTCGACCTCGGCCTCGCCGAGCGGTCCGTCGACGACGCCGCAGCGGAGCCTCCGCCCGGGCTCCGCCCGGAGCACTTCGCGGATGTGCTGCGCGCGGCGGTCGGACAGTCGGATCGGTCCGACCTCGGGGACCTCTTCCGGGCGCAGCAGCAGCAGATTCATCGATGCCGCAGCTTAGCCGTGCGTCCCCCGGCAGATCGCCAGGAAGCCGGGGCTGCCCGTCACTCGGCGGCTTCGGACTCCCCGCGGGTCGCGGGAGGGTCGGACTTGCGGCGGCCGGCGTCCTCGGCGCGCCCCGTGCCGTCCTGGTCGAACAGCCAGACCTGGTCCTTGCCGTTGCGCTTGGCGACGTGCAGCGCCTTGTTGGCGCGGGCGCGCAGCTCGTCCGGGCTGGACTCGGTGCGACCGGTGTAGGTGTCGATGCCGACCGACAGCGTGACGGTCCGGCTGAAGCCGTGGGCCTGCACGATCTGCCCGGCGATCTTCCGGCGGATGCGGATCGCGGTCTGCACCGCCTCGGCCGGCGTGGTGTGCGGGAGGAGGAGCGTGAACTCGTCGCCCCCGAAACGTGCCGCGTAGTCGGTCTCGCGGATGCCGTTGCGGAGCGCGCCCGCGACGTAGCGGAGGACCTCGTCCCCGAACTCGTAGCTGGTCGAGTCGTTGATCGACTTGAAGTCGTCGATGTCGACCCAGAGCATCGACAGGGAGGTGCCGTGGCGGAGGGCGCGCTTGTACTCGACGTGGAGGATCTGGCGGAAGTAGCGGTCGGTGAACAGGCCGGTCTTCTGGTCGGTCGCCGCCTGGTCCTCCAGCTCGCGCGTGCGTGCGATCAGGCGGTTGAGCTCGGTCCGGGTGCGGAGCGCGGCCTCGACCCGGTGCACGACCTCGTCCGGCGACGCCGGCTTGAGCACGAAGTCACGGATCGGCACGTTCAGGTCGGCGGTCGCCTCCAGGGCTTGGAGGTCGTCGACCAGCAGCACGACGGGGACCGGCTGGCGGACCGACTGCTGCTGCTCGGCCAGGCCGAGCTCGACGCCGCCGGCCTTCAGGACGACAGGGTTCAGGATGAGGACGTGGGGCCGGGCCTCGTCGAGCGCCCGCTGGCTCTCGCCCAGCGATCGGGCCTCGGTGGCCCGGTGGCCGGCCCGGCGCAGTGCTTGGACGATCTGCTGGAGGGGCTCCCGGCGGTGGTTGAGCACCAGCACTCGCGTCGGCTCGTCGGCCGGCGAGGTTCCACGGCCGTCGTCTTCGGCCGGGTCGTGGGCGGCGGAGGAGGCCGTCATGCTGGTTTCGGTGGCGCGCAATCTCGGTTCGGGGTGACTTGGACGTTGCGACGGGGTCCGGCCCGATCGTAGCGTGAGCGCGTCACACCCGTCCACGTCCCGGTCCCAGTGCTGGACCGCGGAGTGGGGGGGTAGATCCGGGTCCCGGACCTGGACGCGGATCCGATTCCGTCGGGTGCCGCCGCGGATGACCCTTGATCGGGCGAGTCTCATCCCTACAATCCCGGCCCCTTTTTCAGCCCCGCGCATTCCGCCACGAGTCAGAGGATCGAGCTATCGTGCCTGTCGTCAACGTCCAGGAGCTCATCGACGCCGGCGTCCACTTCGGGCACCAGGCCCGCCGCTGGAACCCGAAGATGAAGCCTTTCATCCACGGGAAGCGCCACAACGTCCACCTGATCGACCTCAAGCAGACGATCCGCGGACTCTTCCAGGCCACGCACTTCCTGCGCCAGCTCGCTTCGAGCGGGGTGCAGGTGCTGTTCGTCGGCACCAAGCGCCAGATCCGCACGGCGGTCGAGTCCGAAGCCCAGCGCTGCGGGATGCCGGCCATCACCGAGCGTTGGATCGGCGGCTCGCTGACCAACTTCAGCACGGTGCGTGAGCAGCTCGGTCGGCTCGAAGAGCTGGAGGCCATGGAGGCCGACGGCACGATGGAGCGCCACAAGAAGAAGGCGCAGGCGATGCTTCGCCGCGAGATGCGCAAGATCCAGCGCAACCTCGAGGGTCTGCGGACCCTGCACGGCATGCCGGGTGCGATGGTCGTCGTGGACCCGCGTCGCGAAGAGATCGCGATGCGCGAGGCCCAGCGGATGAACGTGCCGGTGATCACGATCCTCGACACCGACTGCGACCCGTCGCTCGCGGACATCGTGATCCCGGGCAACGACGACGCGGTCAGCTCCGTCCAGCTTCTCCTGTCCCGCCTCGCCGAGGCGGTGATCGAAGGCCGTGCCAACCTCGACGAGCGCGCGGCGATGGACGCCCAGCGCTCGGCCGCGGAAGACCCGCGCGCTCGCGACGTCCAGGGACGCCGCAACCAGCCGGGCGATCGTCCGGGCGGTGGCGACCGCGGTGGTCGTGGCGGCGGCGGCGGTGGCC
>JAQCBR010000049.1 GCA_027621295.1 Planctomycetota bacterium | reverse complement strand
CCGCCGGGCGCCCGGCCCCACCAGCGCGAACAGCGCGCCCGCCGTGACGACGGCGGTCAACCCGAGCCCCGCCGCCAGTTTGGCTCCGAGCCCCAGACCTTCGGGCCGCGTGTTCATCGGCGATCCTCCGGCTTGGCCACCTGCGGCTCGTCGATGATGCGGTCGGCGACCGCGAGCAGCGGCAGCGGGAGGTCGTAGCCCAGTCGCCGCGCCGCGCCGAGGTTCACGACGACCTGGTAGCCGCGCATCGTGCCGACCGGGATCGAGGACGGGTCCACGCCCTGCTCGAGGATCTGCAGCAGGATCAGCGCCGCCCGTTCACCGAGCATCGCGTAGTCGGTGAACACGCCCGCCACGGCTCCCGAGAGAGCACCGCGGAGCGAGGACGAGACGAGCGGGATCCGCAGCCGCGCAGCGGCCTCGGTGACGCGCTCCATGTTCTCGTAGACCAGGAAGTCGATCGGCACCCAGATCGCCTCGCAGCCCGCATCTGCGAGCCTCTGGACCGCGGGACCGAGGTCGTCGACGTCCGCCGCGCGCTGCTCCACGAGTCGGACCCGGGGTTCCCCGTCGGGCGTCTCCGCGAGATGTCGCTCCATCGCCTTGAGCTCGGCGAGGCTGACGACCCCGGTGTCCTCCGAGCGCAGGATGCCCAGACGCTCGAGCCGTGGGACCGCGCGCCGGAACAGCCCGAGGACGGTGTCGGAGGGAACCCAGTTCGAGTTGCCGGCGATCGAAGTCCCGGATCCCGACCAGTCCGGGCAGATCCCGGACTCGACGGGATTGGTCACCGCGGTGAACACGACCGGCCGATCGCGCACGTGCTCCTTGCAGAGGAGGGCCGCCTGCGTGCCCAGCGCAACCACCGCGTCGACGCCGCTGTCCGCGAAGCGCCGGAGCGCCGCGAGCGCGCGTTCCCGGTCGGAGTCCGCGTCCTCGACGAAGACCACGTGCGGACGCCCGGCGATCCGCAGCGCACCCTCGAGGCCGGCCAGGGCCTGGAGGTCGTTCTCGGGCCGGTGCCACATCAGGACGCCGATCTTCCACGGCGCGGGCTGCGGCTCCTGGGAACGGAGGTCCGCCGTGGCGAGGAAGACGAGCGGCGCCGCGACGGCAGCCGGGAGCGAGGACCGGATCACGACGCGAGGCTAAACAATGGCCGGGGCTCACGCCGAGGGTACGGGCGCCCGGAGTCCGGGAGCCGCTAACATCCTGCCCAGCCGATGACGCCGACCGAGCCCACAGGAACGCCGCGCGACGCGTCCGCATCGCCGCGCCGAGCGGCGACGCTCGGGGGGTGTCTGGCGATCGCGTTGTCGGTCCTGCCGCTCGCCGCGGCCGCGGTGCTGCTGTGCATGGCCGGCCTGCCGGACTACGCGCTCGACGGCGACGGTGCGCTGGTCGAGCTCCGCATCGCCGAAGCGACCCGGTTCAACCAGCTGCTGGGGTCGTACTCGCGGCTGGGCTTCGAGCACCCGGGGGCGCTGCACCTCTACCTCTGCGCTCCGTTCTACGCGGCCTTCGACGGACGGACCGGGGCCCTGAATCTCGCGGTGCTCGTCCTGCAGGCGGCAGCCCTCGCCACGAGCCTGATCCTCGGACTCAGGGCTGCGGGAGCAGCGACTGCACTCGCGGGAACGGTCGCCGCGTCGCTGTACGTCGCTTCGCTCGGCCAGACCCTGATGACGGTCTGGGACCCCGCGATGGCGATCCTGCCGCTGTGGACGTGCATGGCGGCCGCGGGGTTCGCAGTCGGCGGGCGCCCCTGGGCGGCTCTAGCCGCGGTGCTCGCAGGCTCCTTCGCGGTCCAGGCCCACCTGAGCCTCGTGCCGCCGGTGGCCGTCGCCCTGGGCGTCCTCGCATTCTTCGTGCTCGCGACCTGGAGACGAGCGGCCGCGGACGCGCGGCGCGCCTACGCGACGTCGGCGGTCGCCGGACTCCTGTCGATCGCACCGACGCTCTGGGAGCAGATCACCGCCGACCCCGGCAACCTCACACGGATCGCCGAGGCCCTCGGCGCCGAAGGCCCCCGTCCCAGCTTCTCCGAAGCGCTCCGGATCACCGCCGAGCAGCTCAGCGCTCCGATCCGTGATGTCGCCGGACTCGGTGCCGGACTCGCTCCTGCGTTCGCCGCGCTCCAGGTCATCGCGGGCGCGGCGGCAGTCTGGTCAGCGAGGCGACGGCGGGCCCACGCGCTCGCTGGACTCGGAATCGTCGCGCTCGCCGTCCAGGTCGCAGCCCCCATCGCCGTCCTGCGCATCGTCGGTGAGATCCGCCCGCACATGCTGCAGTGGATCGCGACCGCAGGAGCGCTCGGCCTCTGGCCGGTGATCGCGACGCTGTGGACCTGCCCCGGCGCGACGACGCGCGTGGGCCGGACGATCCGGATCGCGACGACGACCGCCGCAGCGCTGGTCGCGGTCTACGCGGGCGGGACGAGGCTCGCCGCACAGACGCTCGTGTTCATCCAGTCGATCGAACGCGACCCCGGAGCCGCCGCCGGAACGCCGGGGCTCGCGCTGCTGCTCGACGAGATCCAGAGGGCGCTGCCCGAGGGCACGGCAGGAGTCCGACTCCGCCTGCTCGCTGCCGACGCACCGCTGCCCGGCTACCCGGACTTCACCGCCGGGAGCGGCCTCGTGCTCGGGCTGAAGAAGCGTGGACTCGTCGTCGCCCCCGAACCGGTCCACGCGTTCGCCTACCCGCGACGGATGGAGCTGCCGCAGGGGCATCCGGCCCACGTGGTCGTCCACGACCCGAGCAACGTCGGACGGCTGACCGACCGGACCGTTGCGGTCGCGACGAGGGATTACGGCATCGTCGGTTTCTCGGTCTTCGCGAGCGAACCCTCGATCCGCTCGCCCTGACCGCCCGAGCATCGGATCGGCCCGGGACCGTTCGACGCCGCGCCCGTGTCGCCGAGCCTCCCATCTGGCGCCCACCACGCGCGTCTCGGAGCGAGACGTTCGCAATGCGCACATCGGCGCGGTTGGGACACAATGGAGGAGCAACGCCACTGAACCGGACTCCCGGGCCCGACGCGACGGCCCTGGACGCCCCGGCGGCGATGCGAGAGTGAGAGAACGCCCGAGTCGCCAGGGGGCCGCGCGCAACAGGAAGGCTGCGCGCGGCCCCTGCCTTTCCTGGCTCTCCGACGCACGCTGCGGATCGGGGCTCAGGCAGATCCGCGGAGCTGACGCATGACCGCGAGGATCGCGCCGGCGTCGGTCAGCTTGTGCCGGACCTTGCCGCGGTGGACCCCCTGGGCGACTTCCCAGCCGTCGTAGGCCTGCCAGTCCGCGTAGTCGACGAAGTCCACGCCGCGAGTCGCGAGCAGGGCGGGCACCGCGCTGGCATCGTCATCCGACAGCGAGGCGGCGGTCCGCTGACCGAGGTCATCCACCAGAGCCGCGACGGTGTCCTTCGAGTCCGGGCTGTTGTTGCCGATCAAGCCGGTCGGGCCGCGCTTGGCCCAGCCGACGACGTAGTCGCCGGGCAGCACGGCTCCGTCCGGGGACTCCAGCACGCGGCCCGCGTCGTTGGGGACGATCCCGCGCCGCTCGCAGAACGGGAGGCCGGGGAGAGGGACTCCTCGGTAGCCGATCGCCGCGAGCACGAGGTCGCAGTCGACGCGCTCGGTCTGCCCGGTCCCGTGCGGACGCGGCACCCCGGCCGCATCCGCCTCGAGCTGGTTGCGCTCGAGCTCCAGACCGACGACGCGCCCATCCTCGCCGAGCACGGACCGGGGTGAGGCCCTGAACACGGTCCTCAGCTTCCGGCCGGACGCCGGATCCGCGCTCGCGAGTTCGTGGAGGAGCGCGACGTTCCGCTGAGCGGAGCGAGGCGCAGCCTCCTCGAGCCACGCCGCAGACGCCGGGTCCAGCTCGACCTCCGCCGCGTCGACATCGACCGCCACGCCGTCCAGGTCCGCGATCTCCTTGAGCTCCTTCGGACTGAATGCAGCCTGGGCCGGACCGCGCCGACCGATCAGCACCACCTCTTCGACCTCGGACCGGCGAAGCGCTGCGAGCGCCTCGTCGCTGATGTCCGTGGATTCGAGGCGCGACGGTTCCTGGAGCAGGATCCGCGCGACGTCCATCGCCACGTTGCCGTTGCCGATCACGGCAACCCTCCGGACCCGATCGAGGTCGAAGCGGTGACGCTGGTGATCCGGGTGGCCGTTGTACCAGCCGACGAATGCGGTGGCGGAGTGCACGCCGACGAGGTCCTCGCCCGGGATCCCGAGGCGCCGGTCTCCCTCGTTGCCGATCGCCCAGATCCTGCAGTCGTAGGCGGCGCGCAGGTCGTCGACGCTGAGATCGCGACCGATCTCGACGTTGCCGAAGAATCGGTACCGCGGGTCCTGGGCGATCTGGTCGTAGATCCGCGCGACGCCCTTGATCTTCTGGTGGTCGGGCGCGACCCCGCCACGGACCAACCCGAACGGAGTCGGCAGCCGCTCGAACATGTCGCAGCGACAGGTCAGCCCCTCGACCTTGAACAAGGCCTCGACCGCGTAGAACGCGGAAGGCCCCGATCCGATGACGGCGACGCGCAGCGGCCTCGCCCCGCTGCCCAGGAGGTCCTGTGCCATGGGTCGATCGATCCTCTCGGTCGTGTCGACCCGGGCGGGTCGACGGGAGGCCGGATCTTACGGGCCGAGGGAGCCCGGGCGCGCCACCGAAAGGCCCTCCCGGACGCAGAACCGAGTCGATCGCGGGCCGGGACCGACCGGACGCCTACCGCCGGGCCGTCGGCGGCGTTAGCTTCTCGCGCTGAACCGGCGGTCCCCGGACCCCGTTGGTCCGCCCAGCCCGTCCTCCCGTGAAGCTCCGCGTCCTGGCCTCGTCGCTCGCTCTGCACACCGGCGTTCTCGTCGGCGCCGCGGCGTGGGCATTCGGCCCGAGCGGGGGCGCCCCCCGCGTGCCGGCCGTCGTCCGGTTCGAGCAGCTGTCGAACCTCCCTGCGCAGAGCCTCGACGAGCAGGCGCCGATGCCGGACTTCGACGACGTCGAGCCGATCCAGCCGGACGAGCAGGTCAGGGAGCCGTCGCCGAGGCCGTTCGAGCCGCCGACCTCTGCCTCGCCGCCCGCCGACGCGAGCGAGGAGCACGAGGCGATCCTCCCGGACCTCGTCGCGAGATCGCCGGAACTGTTCGCCTCGGTGCGAGCTCCCGAGGCCCAGGACACACCGCTCGAGGCAGCACCACCGGCGTCCCAGCCGAAGCCGCAGCCGAGCCCCGCGCCCGCGCCCGCACACGTCGAGGCGACGGCCGTCGACAGCCACAACGTCCCGCCTGCCTACCCGCCCCGCGCGATCCGCGACAGCCACGAGGGCACGGTGGGCCTACTGGTGTCGATCGACGAGACGGGCCAGGTCGTCGACGTGACCATCGCGGCACCCTGCCGGTTCCCGGAGCTCAACCGGGCCGCGCGCGACGCGGTGCGGAGCTGGCGCTACGAACCCGCGCGACTGGACGACCGCCCGATCGCGTCGCAGAAGCGCGTCGACATCGTGTTCGAGCTGTCGACGCGTCGCGTCGCCACCGACGCGTGAAGCGCGTCGGGCACCTGCGCTGACGGAAGTCAGGCGCCGGCGCCGAACGCGCACAGCTGCTCGACGAAGCGCGCCGAGCCGTCCCGCACGAAGCCCTCGAGCTGGGCCGGATCCTTCAGCTGCTGCCCGCGGACGCGGGGCACGACGTGGAACGCGGTCGACAGCTCCGGCAGCGCGCTGAGATCGCCCCAGAGCTTCTCGAACTGCGAGACCGGGAAGACGTCTTCCTGGCCATGCCCCCAGCGCTTCTTCACGTCCTTGATCGTCACGTAGGTCGGCATGCGCTCGGCCACCCGCCGCACCGCACGCGTCACCGCTTCCTCGTCGGCCAGCGCGTCACGCGTCAGCCCGAACACGTCGAACAGCGCGTCCAGATCGACCCAGGTCGTGCCGGTGTTGTAGTAGCTGAGACGGAACTCAGCGGCCTCGTCGGGCATCGCGAGGCCTTCGACGAGACGGACCCGCCCGTCGACGCGAGCCAGCCCACCGCCCACGTCCTCGATCCGACGCGGGACCACCTCGAACGTCATCGCACGACCCGACTCCAGGACGAGCCCCAGGCGCGCGGGATCGAGATCGACGCCGACGGTGTCGACGTTGTGCACGCACAGCCACCGCAGCTGCGGCTGCTCTTCGATCAGTCGACGGAGGACGCCGTTCCGGAACATGTTCGGCACCTCGAAGAAGTGACCGATCGGATGCAGACAGGCGTTCGGCAGGTTGTCGGTGTAGTCGCTCGCCTCACCGCTGGCGCGCGCCCAGCCGATCAGCGCCTCGTGCACCGACTCACGCATGCGCTGCCGACGCTCGTCGAGGACCTGGTGGGAAGTCTCCTCCCACAGGAACCGGAGGTCCCGCTCGGTCGGAACCAGGCGGAGCCCGACCGCGCGACCCGGGGACGCGAGGGCGAGGACGTGCCCGTCGTCGGCGTGCGCACGGAGCGCGCGCTCGATCGGACCGTGCGTGAACACCGACGTGGTGAACACGTGCGGGATCCGCGCCCCGGCCGCGGCCGCCACGCGCCGCGTCTTCGCGAGGTGGACGTCGAGGAAGCTCCGGTGCCTTCCGTCGAACCGACAGAACGGGTGGAGCGCCTTCACCACCCCAGCACCCTGGGTCCAGCGGCTCGCGGCACCTCCGGCCAGCGTGACGACTGCCACCTCACCGCGCGACAGCGCGTCGAGGCCTCGCTCGGCGAGCCGAGGGGCGACGCCACCGAGCGTGTCGACGACGTCCTCCGACGTCACGTCCTCGATCGAGGCGCTCGGCGGCAGACGGTTCTGCGCCAGCCCGACGCGCCCCGACAGGAGGTCACGGCGGACCCGCTCGTGGAGCTCGCGATCGAAGCCCGACTCCTCGAGGCGCTCCGCGAGCACCTGCCCGCTCCCACCCTCGGAGCCGACGGCCGGCAGCATCGCATCGAAGAGCCGCGGCAGCAGTCCCGACAGCGAAGGACGCGACCGACAAGCGTTGCCGACGCGCTCGAGCTCGCGGCGACGCGAGAGCGGCAGCTGCGAGGGATCGACGCGCAGCAGGCTCGGGAAGACCAGCGCGTAGTAGCCCTCGGCGAGCAGCGCCTGCTCGCCGGGCACGAGTTCGGCCGACGTGCCGACGGGATTGATCGAGAAGTCGTAGACGACCGGGTCCATCGCGAACGGCAGTGCGTCCGCGAAGCGCCGCTTCTGCTCGAGCAGGACCTCCTGCACGAGGTCGCGCACACCGGGCCCGAGCTTCGGGTCGACGAAGAAACCCATTCCGCCGCCCGACATGCCGCCGAGCATCAGGAAACCCCGGTAGCCGTCCCCGAGACGAGCGCGAAGCTCCTCGATGACCGCCGCGGTGAACGCGTTCGTCGCCCAGGGCACGATGGTCGTGATCGGCCCCTCGAAGTTGCGGCTCGTCGCGCGCGCGACCGCATCCATGTCCGCGGACCGGAGCCCCGCCAGGATCTCGTCGAAGATCGACTCCGCTTCGAGCCGGGCCGTCCGCTCGGGCTCGCGGCGGAGCAGGTACTTCTCCGTCACCATCTCGAGGATCGGCCCGACGTTCTGCGCCATGCCGCCATGGACCAACACGAGCCCGTCCTGGAGGCCCTGCCGGGCGGCAGCGGGGAAGGCCTCGTCGTCGAGGGTCTGATGCCCGGGCAGGAGGCGTCCGCGGCTCACCGACGCTTCCGGGTCACCGTAACCCGCGAGCTGGCCCTCGATCCGCTTGAGGCCCGGCCAGATCCCGCCGGAGTCCTGCCAGCCGCCACCCGAACCACCGAGCCACTCGCCGAGGATCGCGCGCGCGGCGACCGTCCTTCGCTCACCTTCGTCGAGCGGGCCGGTGAGGCGCTTCGTCTGCCCGGTCGCGCGCATGCAGAGCGCGATCAGCGACGCGAGGAGGTTCGTGGATACGGCGAGTCGAGACCCCTTCGGGATGTCGCGGACCCGGCTGACGACCTCGAGGCCGCGCCCTTCGCCGCACAGGGTCGCGAGCACCTGCCGCAGCTCCCGATCCGACCCTTCGAGCCCCGGGGGAATCACGCCGGCACCGATGACGGCCGCCTTGAGGAGACCGAGGTAGTCCCGTGCGAAGTCGAAGACCTCCTCGAGCGAGTCGATGTCGGCGAACGCGCCGAGGTCGACCGAGCAGAGGCGCAGGACCGGAGCGTCGATGACCCTGAGCCAGCACTCGATCGGCGGCTCGGGCTGCGGATCCCGGCCGCGGACCGCGAGGTCGACCGACGCGTTGAGCACACGGGCCCCCTCGGGGTGATCCATGCCGAGGAAGAAGATGTCGCTCCACGCCGAGTGCGTCAGGTCCATCCGCACGGGCGTCCGCTCGTGCAGGACCGGGAACGGCGCGTCTGCCGACGCGCGCGCCAGGACTTCGGGCCGGAGCCGCAGAGGCTGGTCGAGCGGGTGCCCGACCCGGAACATCCACTGGTTCCCGTGCGCAGATCGGACGCTGCGGCGGACCTGGTCCGCGAGCGTCTGGAAGCCGAGCTGGTGGTAGGCCTGGGCGAACGCCGAACTCAGCGCGTCGTTCGGTCCGTCGACCGCTCCGGCGCGCAGGAACACCGCGATCGCCTCCTCGAAGCGACGGGCGAGCAGGTGGCGATAGCCGTCGTAGGGCACACGACCGCGCGGCGCGAAGCCGGCGCGCTTCGGCAGCTCGTCCCGATGGATCGAGCACAGGAAGAACAGCGCGCGGACCCGCTCGTACAGGTTCCCGGTCTCCCGCCGGAACGCCTCGAGGTCCGCGCACTCTGCGAGGAGGCCGGCGACGTCGAGATCGGCGACGAGGCAGGCGAGAGGGCGATCCCGGACCGCCGGGTCCCGCGACGTCAGCGCCACGCGGAGGCGACCGCTCACGTCCGCGCCTCCACGCCGCCGGTCGAGCCTCCGCGCTCGCGCTCCGCGAGCACGGCGAGCACGACCTCGAGGAACTCGTCGCGATCGACGCCCGCGAGGCCGAGCTCGAGCTGCGCGCTGAAGAGCCCCAGCCGCTCGCCCAGGTCGTGCCGCGCACCCTCCACCTCGTAGGCGAGGTACTTCTCGCGCCCCAGCAGGCTGGCGAGCGCATCGGTCAACGTCGCCCCCGCACCGAGCACGCGGAGCTGTTCGAACACGGCGGGCGTCAGCACGTGGAGCCCGAAGAAGCAGAGGTATCGACCGGCCCGGAGGCCGGGCACGGTCAGCTCCTGCTCGGCGACCGTCGGCGTCGGCTTCTCGAGCACACGTTCGACCTCGTAGAGCCGCGAGCGACCGGGCACCAGGTGTCCGCCCACCGTGCCGAACCGGCCGATCCGGTTCTCGCGCGTCGCCTGGACGGCGGAGACCGCGACGCCCTCCCGCCGAGCGACCTCGACGAGCTGCCGCGCACAGCCAACCCCGCCTCGGGCGACGAAGAGGTGATCGCCGACCACGTGGAGGAAGGGATCGTCACCGACGAAGTCCGCGGCGCACAGGAGCGCATCGCCGTAGCCCCGCGGCTCGTCCTGCTGGACGAAGTGCATCCGGACGGGGACGTCCCCCGCTGCGTCCTCGAAAGCCGCCTCGTCCCCCGGCCTCACCACCACAGCGACCTGCTCGCACCCGGCCGCAGCGACGTCATCACAGAGGATCCGCAGGACCGATCGGGTCCGTCCGTCGCGGTCGACGACTTCCTGGAGCGGGATGCGACGCTGGCCGCGCCCGGCGGCAGTCACCACGGCCTTCTGGATTCGCATGGGCCCTGGAGGTTACGCGACGGCGGCCGATCGTCCCATCGGCGCGTCCCGGACCGCGACTCGGCCCAGTCATGCGCAGACCGACGCCCGGCCGATACACCGGGAAGGATGGTTCGCACCCGCTGCACCACGGTCCGCAGGACCCACCTGGCGGACGGCACTCCGATCCCCGAAGAGCGGAACGACGAGCAGCTGCTCCGCGACCGGGCGATCGACGAGGCCATCCGGACGGCGGACGCGGCGCGGCGGGCGAGGCGACACCTGATCCGGTCGGTCACCGACTCGACGTTCCTGCTGACCCTGCTCGTGCTGGGGATCGGCTCGGGCGAATCAGGCTCGCTGCTCCGCGCGGTCCTCGTCATCGGGCCGCTGCTCGGCGTGCTGCTGGAGAGACTCCCCAGCGACCGCTTCGTCACGGCGCTCGTCGGGCTGATCGCGTTCCTCGCCTGCGTGCCGCCGGGCATGGACCTGGGGATCTGGCTGCTGTTCGGGGCTCTGCCGACCCTCGGCGTGTTCGTCGCCTACGGCACGCGCCGCGAGGCCCGGGACCACGCGACGTCGATGTGAGCCGGCGCCGGGCTTGGATCCGGCGCGAGGGTGGCTTCACGTAGGGGGACGGGCGGTCCGCCGACCGCCGACCCGACGATGAAACGCCACCTGTTACCCCTCGCTGCGGCCGTGTCGGCCGCGGCGCTCGCCCTCGCTCCGACGGCAACGACCCAGGAACCTGCGCGCCTCCTCCGCTACCCACACGTCCAGGGCGACACCGTCGTCTTCACGAAGGGGGGCGACCTGTGGACCGCGTCGATGCAGGACGGGATCGCGCGCCGTCTGACCAGCTTCGACGAAGGGCTCGAGGTCTTCGGCCGGATCTCCCCCGACGGGAAGCAGGTCGCGTTCTCCGGCGAGTACGGCGGGACCCGACAGGTCTTCGTCGTGCCGATCGAGGGCGGGACGCCGAAACAGCTCACGCACTACCCGGACGTCGGGCCGATGCCTCCGCGCGGCGGCTTCGACAACCTCGTCTACGACTGGACGCCGGACGGACGGCACATCCTCATCAAGTCCAACCGCACGCCCTACGGGCAGCGTGTCGCCCGCTACTTCCTGGTCGCCGCCGACGGATCCGGCCCGGAGCGCCCGCTGCAGATCCCGGAGGGCGGGCCGGCGACGCTCTCGCCCGACGGCTCGAAGCTCGCCTACAACATCATCAGCCGCGAGTGGCGCACCTGGAAGCGCTACAACGCCGGGCGCGCGCAGGACGTCCACGTCTACGACCTCGACGCGAACACGGTCGAGCAGCTGACGACGTTCGACGGCACCGACAACTGGCCGATGTGGCTCGGCGACCGGATCTACTTCACGTCGGACCGGAACGGCACCCTGAACCTCTGGTGCAGGGATCTCGCGTCCGGCGCCGAGCGCGCCGTGACCGAGTACACCGACCACGACGTGCTGTTCCCGGCACGCGGTGACACGGGCATCGTCTTCGAACGCGGCGGCTCGCTGTTCTTCATGGAGCGCGGCTCCGAGCAGATCCGCGAGCTGACGATCCGCCTCGCGGACGACGCGCCCTGGACCCGACCGACCTGGAAGGACGGGAGCCGCGCGTTCGGCGACCACTCGCCGGACCCGACCGCGAAGCGAGCGGTCGTCGAGTTCCGGGGCGACCTGTTCCTGGTCCCGGCCGAGCACGGCGAGGCCGTCCAGTGGACGAAGACCCCGAGCCGCCGCGAGCGCGACCCGAGCTGGTCTCCGGACGGGCGGCACGTGCTGTTCCTGGCCGAGCACGGCGATCGCTACGAGCTCTACGTCCGAGGCGTGGACTTCGGACAGGAGACCCGCCTCACCGACGCGAGCGATGCTTGGCTGCAGTCCGCGCAGTGGTCGCCGGACTCGTCCCGCATCCTCTGCACCGACAACGCCGGCGCGCTGTTCACGGTCAAGGTCGGCAACCGCGAGCGCCGCGATCTCGACCGCGCGACCGAGGACGCCGTGCGCGGCGCCCAGTGGTCGGCCGACGGCCGGTTCGTCTGCTACACGAAGGTGTCACCGAACGGTTACTCGGCGGTCTGGATCGCCGCGACCGAGGGCGACGCCAAGCCCGTCCAGGTCACCTCCGACGACTGGGACGACGGAAGCCCGAGCTTCGATCCAGCCGGGCGCTACCTGTACTTCGTGTCGGCCCGTGACTACCGCTACCGCCCGGTCGAGGGTCTCGACGCCAGGCTCTACGCGCTGTTGCTCACCGAGGACGCGCCCCATCCGCTCGCCTACCGCAACGACCTCGGCACGTCCGGGGATGCGGCGCAGACCGGCGAAGCCGACGGAGCGCTCCGCATCGACTTCGAGGGCATCGCTGGGCGCGAGGTTGCGCTTCCCGTCCCGACGGCCGAGGGCTTCTACGGACTGCTCGGCGTCGACGGCGGCTTCCTCTACGGGTCCGAGGGCTCGCTCTGGCACTACGACCTCGAGCAACGGAAGGGCGAGAAGGTGCTCGACGGCGTCGGGCGCGCGGTGCCGACACCGGACCGCACGAAGCTCGTCTACCGCCACGGCGGCAAGCTCTGCATCGCCCAGGCACGGCCGGGTCAGGCGCTCGGCCGCGATGCGATGCAGACGGCCGGGATCCGACTCCGCGTGCACCCACCGACCGAGTGGGCGCAGATGTACGGCGACGCGTGGCGGATCATGGGCGACTTCTTCTACGACCCGGACATGCACGGAGTGGACTGGGCGGCGATGCGCGCCAAGTACGCGCCGCTGGTCCCCCACGTCTCGCACCGCAGCGACCTGGACTTCCTGATCGGCGAGCTGATCGGCGAGCTCAACTGCGGCCACACCTACGTGCAGCCCGGCGAGACCCCGTCTGTCGATCGCGTCGACGTCGGTGTGCTGGGCTGCGAGTTCGTGGCAGAGGACGGACACCTCCGGATCACCCGCATCCTCGGCGGTGAGAACTGGCAGGAGTCGACCCGCAACCCTCTCCGCGAGCCGGGCGTCGACGTCCGCGAGGGCGACTACCTGCTCGCGATCGACGGGACGCCGCTGACCGGCGCCGACGACCCCTTCCGCCTGCTCGAGGGCAAGGCCGGGAAATGGGTCGAACTCACCGTCCACGACCGCCCGTCCTCGCACGGTGCACGCAAGGTCCAGGTCCGGGCGCAGACGTCGGAGGTCGGCATCCGCTACGTGACCTGGGTGCAGCGGAATCGTCGCATCGTCGACGAGCTTTCCGGCGGCCGCATCGGCTACGTGCACGCGCCCAACACGGCGATCGACGGGCACCGCGAGCTGTACGAGGGCTGGCAGGCGCAGGCCCGCGCCAAGGACGCGATGATCGTCGACGACCGCTACAACGGCGGCGGCTTCGTCCCGGTCGACATGGCGCAGGCGATCGGTCAGCCGATGCTCAACTACTGGGCACGCCGGCACCGCGCGCTCGCGCCGACGCCCGAGCACGCGTTCGAGGGACCGCGGGTCATGCTCATCAACGGCTACTCGTCGTCCGGCGGTGACGCGTTCCCCTACTACTTCCGCAAGCTCGGGCTCGGGACGCTGATGGGCCAGAAGACCTGGGGAGGCCTCGTCGGCTACAGCGGCACGCCGACCATGGTCGACGGCGGAGGGCTCGCGGTGCCGAACTTCGCGTTCGTCAACACCGACGGCGAGTGGGACGTCGAGGCCTACGGGGTCGAGCCCGACATCGAGGTCTTCGACGACCCGACGATGATCCAGGCCGGGCGTGAGCCGATGCTCGAAGCGGCCGTCGCGCACCTGCTCGAGCAGCTCGAGGCGAGCCCGAAGCCGGCACGTCCTCCGGTGCCGGCCGGGCCCGACCGTCGTGGGCTCGTCGACCAGACGGGCTCGCCGTTCCGCCGCGGTCGCTGATCCGGATCCGGGGCTCCGGAGCCCCGGAACCCGTGCCCCTCACCCGAGCGGGTGCGGGCACGGCTCGCCGCGGGCGAAGGCCACCGCGTTCTCCGCGGCCATGACCGCCATCCGGTCCCGCACCTCACGCGTGGCGCTGCCGAGGTGCGGGAGCAGGACCACGCGGTCGTTTCCCAGGAGGCCGGGATGGACCTCGGGCTCCGCCTCGAACACGTCGAGGCCGGCGCCCCGCAGGTGCCCCGCAGCGAGCGCCTCGACGAGCGCCGACTCGTCGACGACGGTGCCACGCGCGGTGTTGATCAGGTAGGCGCCCGGCTTCATGGACGCGAGTCGAGCGGCGTCGATCAGCCGGTGCGTCTCCTCGTTCCGAGGCACGTGCAGGCTGACGAAGTCCGAGGTCCGCAGCAGGGCGTCGAGGTCCGCGTGCTCGACGCCTGGCACGGACGCGACCCGAGCCGGCGTTCGCGTCCAAGCGACGACCCGCATGCCGAAGCCGAGGGCCCGGCGTGCGACCGCAGCCCCGATCCGGCCGAAGCCGACGATGCCGAGCGTCTTCTTCGCGCCGTCGGGCGCCGGGCCGACGCCGGAGCCGAGCAGCAGCTGCGGCCCCCAGGCCTTCCAGTTCCCCCGCTCGACGTAGCGGTGTCCCTCGACGACACGCCGGGCCACCGCGAGCAGGAGCGCTAACGTCAGGTCTGCCGTCGCCTCGGTCAGCACGCCCGGTGTCGTGCCCACCGGAATGCCGAGCGCGCGCGCCGCTTCGATGTCGATGTTGTCGAATCCGACGGCCATCTGGGCGACGCCGAGGAGCGCCGGATTCGCGGCCAGGACGTCACGCCCCACGCGGTCGGTCAGCTGGCAGAGCAGGACCGGATGACGCCGCACGCCGGCCACGAGCGCCGCGTCGTCGAGCGGCAGGTCCGGATCTTCCTGACCGACCTCGAGAGTGAGACCGGCCGCGCGCAGGACCGCGAAGCCCGCCTCGGGGATCGCCCGCGTGACGAAGACCGAAGCGGACATGTCGCTCAGCGCGACTCGAACGCCTCGAGCGTCTTGGGCAGCAGTCCGTCGCGGTGGATCATCACCGCGAGCGTCTTCGCCGCGACGTAGGGCCGCGACATCATCACGTAGCCCTCGAACGGCCCGCGCGTCCCCCAGCTGTTCTTGACGACGTACCAGACGGTCCCGCCGGGCCCCTTCGAGCGACCGACGATCTGCATCAGGTGGTCATCGGTCGTCGAGCGATCGTCGAACATCTGCTGGCGCATCGCGTCGGTGATCTCCGTCGCCTCGAGCTCGGCGGACAGCTTCATCACGCCGCTGCTGCTGGTCCGCTCGCTGACGTCGCAGTCGAGGGCGACCGTGTAGCCCGCCTCGAGCGCATGGTCGATGTTGGCGAGGAGCTCGGTGACCGGGACGTTCCAGTAGCCCTGGTAGCGCATCCAGTTGTCCGGGATCAGCAGCTCGGCCTTCTCGCCGAAGCCGTCCGACTCGAACGACATGAGCTCGACGTACTCGGTCAGCGGCAGGCCGAGGATGTCGTTCGCGTAGCTCGCTGGCGTCGCGTGGACACCCTTGACCTCGAACGTCTCCGGCGGCGCGCCGAGGTGCTCGTCGAGGACCGCCCGGACCGCGGCGTCGAGCTCGTGGGTCGGCCGCTGGCCGGCGACGAAGGGCTTCATCACCTCCTGCAGCGCCGACTCGAGCGCGCCGTGGTTGTGCTGATCGGCGCCGCCGACGAGGCCGGGATAAGCGGAGACGGGTGCTACCCCATGACGACGCGCGACGGCGACGACGTCGTGCGAGAGGCCACCCTGCGAGAACTGCGCCTTGCCGTGGAGACGCACGTAGCGGCGCGCCTTCTCGACGTAGCCCCAGTAGACGGTGTGCATCTCCGACAGGTCGACCTGCTCCCCGTGGAGACGCTCGATCTCCGACTCGAGGAACGAGGTCGTCGCGAAGCTCCAGCACGTGCCGGTCCGACCCTGGGACAGGATCGGCGTGTGGTCGAGCTGGATCTCGGCCTTGAAGTCGGCCGGGCCGAGCGGCTTGCGAGCCTGGGAGGGAGCCGCGGCCGCGAGGCACGCGGCGGCGACCACGAGAGAGGCGAGGCGGTGTGCGCGCATCCGCGCATCCTAGCCCAGGCCTCGCCCTCCGGTCAGCCGCCGATCGTCGCCAGGCCGGACACGAGAGCCCGGTTCGGCGTGTTCGACAGGACGTGGGCCGCCCCACCGAGACGGAACACGCAGAGCCCGTGGGCCGCGGAGTCGATCAGCACGGTCGACGGGTCCGCCAGCGCGATCGAGCGCACGGTCGGGTCGGAGTGCACGAACAGCGAACCCTCGAACATCCGGAACACCGCGGCACCCGCACCCCCGATCGATGCGACGAAGGCGGTGTAGCCGACTCCGTGCACCGGGGTCGACAGCCGGATACCCCTCGGCGCATGGAACAGCGGGGTCCCGTCGTGGCCGTCCACGAGCAGGTCACCTTGAGCGCACGGCGCGCGGAAGGCTGGCGCTCCAGCACCGATCATCGAGAGGCCTCGCCCGAGATCACCGTCGACGTGCGCCTTCACGACCGTGCCGACCGTTCCGTCGAAGCGCTCCAAGGTGGCGGGACTCCCGTCGTTCGGCTGGAGCACGGACAGGATGGCGCCGTTCCCCGCGACCGCGTTGTCGAGCGGGATCAGCGAGCCTTCGGTCCACGGTGCCGACAGCGGGTTCGCGGTCAGCGTCAGGTTCGTCGTGGCCGGGACCCCAGGCTCCGCCATGTGCAGGTCGAAGCGCCCCGGATCGCCGATGCCCGCGGCGAACGCGCGGCCCGCCGGAACCGGCAGGATGATCACGCCGATGTAGGGCGTGAAGTTCGGGTCGCCGGTCCAGTGGGTCGTCGACGTGACGCCCTGCACGTCCAGGACGAAGCCCTCGTCCCGCAGCGCTCCATCGGTGTAGAAGACGCTCGTCGCGTCATCGTTGAGCATGAGCCGCGGGCCGCCGGCAACCTCGGGGAGGTAGCCAGGATCTTCGTACTTCGATGGGTGCGGCGTGACCGCGACCGCCGGGCCGACCTCACCGACGAGGTAGACGTGCTGCTGCTCGTCCGGACCGAAGAGGAAGCCCGCGGTCCGCCCGTCCGCGGACGCGATGAACTCCGCCTTTATGTCCACCTCGCCGGGCACCCCGGTCGGGGTGACGGATTCCGCCGTGCCGCCGTCCGCCAGCGGGATGCGATGGACGCCGACCCTCTCGGTCCCGCACCACGCAACCGACGAACCGACGGTCAGCGTCGACGGATCTGCGGGATCCGGCCCGAGGTCCACGCCGCGAGCGGGCGCGCCGGTGCTCGCGAAGTCCTGCCCGTCCAGACGGACCACGAACAGCTGGGAGAGGTTCTCGTCGACAGTGGCGACGAGCGCATGGCGGCCATCCGGCGCGACGCCGATGCGATCACCGAACGGCGACTCGTCGCCGGCGAGACCGATCCCTGGCCTCTCGAGGACCACCCGGGGATCGCCGTCGGCCTCGATGTGGAGATAGCCGAACGACATGCCCCCACCCGGCATCGGACGACGGAACGCGAACAGGCGTCCGTGTGCGGGGAGCTCGATCCACACGCGCCCACCTTCGGCTCGGCGATGGGACACGTCGTCGCGCAGCGCCTGCTGGCGGGTCCGCTGGGAGATCTCGATCGGGAGGAGTTCGAATCCGGCGAGCGCCACGGAGGGAGCGGCCGTTGGATTCGCCGAGTCGACGCGGTGCAGGTCGAAGGAACCTGTTCCCACAGGCTCCAGCCATGTGATGGACTGGGCCGAGAGGGGCAACGTCGCGGCGCAGACGAGCGCCAGAGGACGGAGGAACATGACGGAGCGGTGGGGCGGTGGGAGTGGAGAGTCGCGCCGAGCGGCAGCGGGGAGGCGTCGCGCAGGATACGGGTAAACCGAGCTCCTTGGGTAGTCCCTCGTCTGGCCGATCCCAGACTGAGACCGACATGACTGTCGAAACAGCGATGACAGCGTTCCTTTCGTCCGGAACCCGCACATTCAATCCAAGAGGAACCAGACGCGTCCAGATTGCGCACACGAATTCTTGTAAGCATGAGGGTTCGTCGCGCTCCGATCCACCCGATGCCTCCCGCCCTCCCGAACGACCTCGCCCACCGGTTCTGCGTCGCATCCGCTCACCAGGGGGGCGAGGGCGTGTCCTTCGTGGTGCGCGCGCAGGACGGCGGGGAGCCGCTCCTCCTGAAGATCTTAGCCCCGGGCGCAGATCTCCACGAAGCCGGGCTCCTCACGTCGCTCCGCCATCCGCGCATCCCCCGCGTGCTCGAGGTCGGCCGAACCGCGTCGGGAGAGGCCTTCCTCCTGCGTGAGTTGGCGCCCGGCAAGACGCTGGCGGAGCAACCGCGCCCGAGCGCTACCGAGGCCGTGGAGATCTGTGCTGGGCTCCTGGAGGTCCTGGCCTTCGTCCACCTGCGAGGCATCCTCCACCTCGACCTGAAGCCGGCGAACGTGCTGATCGACACCCGGGACGGGCGTGCGGAGCCCTGGCTCGTCGACTTCGGATTCGGACATCGGACTGCGGTCGGCGGGGTGCGAGGCGGAACGCCGTTCTTCGCCCCTCCCGAACTCTGGCTCGGGCTGACGCCGAGCCCCCAGTCCGACCTCTTCTCCCTCGGCGCGACACTGGTCGCGGTGCTGCGACCCGACGTCTCCGCGCGCCTCGCCGACTTCCTTCGACGGTTTCCGGGCGAGGACTTCCTGACGGCGGCCGGGCTCGAGCCCGGAGACCTGCCTTCCCCCCTCGACCGGATCATTCCCCGCCTCGTCGCGCATCGCCCCGGCGAGCGGTTCGCTGACGCCCACGAGGCGCTGGAGGCGCTCCGCGGCCGCGGCACCGGACGCCCGTCGACGACGCTGCTCGCGCTCGACGCCGTGCGGGCCCACGCGACAGCGGTCGACGAAGGTCTCGGAGCGCTGGCGCCCGCGACCGACGTCCTCATCCGCGGCGCGGACGACGAGGACCGCGAGATGGTCGCACTCCACGTCTCGTGCCGTCTCGGCGACGTCTCGGCCCTCGAGCGCGACGCGGACAGCGTGATGCTCCGACGCGAAGGCGGCTCCGGGACGGCCGTCATCGACCTGCAGCCACTCTCCGATCACGCGCTCGCCGCACACCTCGTCGACGCCCTCGGGCTCGACGAGGCAACGGCACTGCACACGGCTTCGGCCATCCGTTCCGACGACGGTGCGAGGACCGCTGCCGCAGCCAGTCGCTGCCTCACCGGACTCGCCGACGCCGGCCGCATCGTGCCGGACGGCGCGGGCTGGACGTGGCCCGACGCGTTGACCGGACGCGTCGACCTCAGCCCTGCCGAGATCCCCGACAGCCCCGAGGAGCTCCGGAACCTCGCAGCCCGCGGCCAGGTCCAGCCGGCACTCGCGGCGTTCGCCGCGCACTCCGCCAACGAGCACGAGGAGCAGTGGCGCCACGCGCTGGCCGAGGGCCTGCTCGCCGCGGGTGAGCCGCTCCGCGTGCTGCCCCTGGCCCACGATCTCCCGGTCGTGAGGGCCCGCGCGCTCCTGGACATCGGCCGCCTCGACGAGGCCGAGCGCGCGCTCGGGGCATCGGACCAGTCCGATGAGGCCGCCGCACGAACGCGCGCGGGGCTCCTCTACCAGCGCGGCGCCTACGCCGACGGGCTCCGTGCGATGCACGACGCGTCGCGGAGCAACCCACACAACCGGATCGTCCGCGCGTACCTGATGACGGCGCTCGGCCAGCTCGATGAAGCGGAGGACGAACTCGCCGCCGCGCTCGAGGTCCTCGACGCCGAACGGCAGCCGTTCGTACGAGCCGCTGCGCTGACCGCGAGAGGCGATCTCGCCCGTCGCCGCCGCGACAACGGCGGTGCCCGCGAGTACCACGACGAGGCGCGCGGGCTCTACCGGCGTCTCGGCAACGTGCGCAACACGGCGACCGCATCCCTGAACCTCGGCGTCACGCTGAAGGACCTGGGGCTGTTCGAGGAAGCACGCGAAGCTCTCCGCCAAGCGCGTGCGCTCGCAGAACTCATCGAGGACCGTGCCAGCGCGCTGATCGCCGACGCCAACCTCGGCATCGCGCAGCTGTCCGCCGGGGACGCACGATCGGCGATCGAACGGTTCGAGCGCGTGATCCCTGCGCTGCTCGAACTCGGCATCCGCCACAGCGATCTGCTCCTGCGCGCACTCCTCGCGCGTGCGCTCGCCGCGACCGGCGACCAGGAACGAGCCCGTGCCGCGATCCAGGAGCTGGAAGCGAACCCGGAGTCGACGGCCAACCCGCGAGTCCAGAAAGAACTCGAGGTCGCGCGTGAGCTCCTCCGCGCCGACCTCACGGCCGAAGCCCCCGACGGGGACGAGGATGACCCAGAGATGAACTCTCCCACCGGCAGCCTGCCGCAGTCCGTGTTCCGGACCTTCCTTGCGATCAACCGTCGCCTCGCCTCCGAGCGGGACCTCGACCGCGCGATGGGCTACATGCTCGAGACCGCCGAGACGGTCACCGGTGCACGCGCCAGCTACCTGCTCGTCGAGCGCGACCAGACGGTCCGCCTCGAGCTCGCGTCGCGCATCGGACCGGACGACGAGCGCGCGTTCAGCCGCTCGATCGCGAACCGTGCGATCTCCCAGCAGCGGACGATGACGTCCGAGGACGCCATGGCCGACCGCGACCTGATGTCGATGCCGAGCGTCCAGGACCTCCGGCTGCGTTCGGCGCTCTGCGTGCCGTTCCATGCCTCGTCGGGGGTCCGCGGCGCGCTCTACGTCGAGCACCCGGGGCGCAGCGGCGCGTTCGGCAACCGTGAGGCCGAACTGCTCGAGGCACTCGCCGACCAGGCGGCGATCGCCGTCGACCGGATGATCCGCGAGGAGGAGCTCGCGACCGCACTCGCGACGAGCCAGCGCGATCTGGCGGTGGCCAAGCGGACGTTGAACCGCCACACCGCGACCCAGCTGATCGGCGCCAGTCCACCGATCGAGGAGATGCGGCGCCAGATCTCACGCTACGCCCGCAGCGACCTCGCGGTCCTCGTCCATGGCGAGACAGGCACCGGCAAGGAGCTCGTCGCGCGGATGCTCCACGAGCAGAGCCGGCGCAGCGGGGGCACGTTCGTGTCCGAGAACTGCTCCGCGATCCCGCCGGACCTGATGGAGAGCGAGCTGTTCGGCCACATGAAGGGCACGTTCACAGGCGCCGACCAGGACCGGGCGGGACTGCTCGAGCTCGCGTCGGGTGGCACGTTGTTCCTGGACGAGGTCGGCGACATGCCGCCGGAGATGCAGGCCAAAATGCTGCGCGCACTGCAGGAGGGCGTGATCCGTAGGCTCGGCGGTCGCGAGACGATCCCGATCGACGTGCGCCTGATCACCGCCACGCACAAGGACCTCCGCAGCCTCGTCGAGAAGAAGGAGTTCCGCGAGGACCTGTACTTCCGCGTTGCCGCCGGGGTTCTCCGCGTGCCCCCGCTCCGTGAGCGGGGCGAGGACATCGCGCTCCTGGCGCGTCACTTCGTCCAACGCATGAACTCCGAGCACGGCCGGCAAGTGAAGATCCGGGACGAGACGGTGCAGCTGCTGCTGCGCGGCGCGTTCCCGGGCAACGTCCGGGAGCTCGAGCACGTGCTGGCCCGCGCATACCTCCTGACCGAGGGCGATGTGCTCTATCTGGACGAGGACGTCGCGGCCAGCCCAGTGGCCGGCGGCGGGACGGGCGACCAGCCCTGGCCAGCGATCCCGCTGGTCGAGGCCACCTACCGGACGATCCACGCCGCGCTGCGCACGACCGGTGGCGACAAGACCGCGGCCGCCAAGCTGCTCGGCATCTCGCGAACGGCGCTCTACGAGAAGCTCAGGCGCGAGGAGGAAGAGCGCCCCTTAGCATGAGCGGACCGTGCGAGTCCTAGCCGCTCTCCTGGCCGCTGCTGCGCTGACCGCGGCCGCTTCGCTCCTGCTGTTCGTCGCCAGGGGCAACGGGAGCGCCAGCTTCCCGATCCAGTCTCTGCCCGTCGACCGCGCCCGCCCGCAGGGCGACGTGTTCCGATCGCCGACGACCGAGCCACCGACGATCAATCCCTTCACGACGCGGGACCAGGTCGCGGCCCGCTACGTGCTGCCGTTCACTCACGACGCGCTGGTCGAACTCGACCCGGCGGACGGATCCGTGCGCCCTGCGGCCGCCGCGTCCTGGTCGATCTCCGAGGACGGACGCGCGGTGACCTACCGGCTTCGCGATGACCTCCGATTCGCGGACGGCAGCCCGGTGACCCGCGACGACCTGGAGTTCACGCTGGAGACTTCCCGCGATCCGCGCCTCGCGCCCAGGAGCCAGATGGCGTTCGCGCTGGCCGATCTCGAGTCGGCCGAAGTCGTCGATGACCGGACCATCCGCCTCGCGTCGGGCGAGCCACGCGCCGAGCCCGCGCTCGCCCTCGGTGCCGACGTGCGGATCACGCAGCGGCAGTTCTTCGTCGACGCGACCGGCGAGTTGCCGGGGAGCGAAGCGTTCTTCGCACGCCTCCCGGACGTCGTGCGGTGCGGTGCCGGGACCGGCCCGTACGCCGAGCAGGACGTCGTGCTCGGGTCGCGCGGCTGGCTGCCGGGCAGCCACCTCAACCTGGTCCGTAACCCCCACTCGTGGCGACGCACCGCGGATCCGGAAGCGTGGAATCTTGCTGGTCTGCAGCTCCGCTTCGTCGTCGAGGAGGCCGCACGCTTGACCGCCGCCCGCACCGGTGAGGTCGACTGGTTCCTGTCCCAGTCGGGAGCCGACGTCGAGCAGATGCTCACGGCGGACCGGGAACTTGCGGCGCGGTTCCGGCTGCATCGCTACGACCCGCGACACCTGGGCCACTACTTCGTGGTCTGGAACTGCCGGCGCGCCCCGCTCGACGACGTTCGGGTCCGGCGAGCCCTGGCACGGCTCTTCGATCGCCCGACGATTGCACGCGAGATCTTCGGTGGCCTGGCCACGCCGGCCGAGGGCTACTTCAAGCCGGGCATGGCCGAGTATCCGGACCGCCCGCTGATGCCCACTTTCGACCCGGCTCAGGCGGCGGACGAGCTCGCTGCGCTCGGCTACGGCGGGTCGAACGAGCCACTCCGGGTGGAGCTGCTGTGCGCGACGGAGGTACCGATCCTCCGGCGCATCGCCGAGCTCGCGTCCGCCCACTGCCGCGAGGCTGGCGTCCAACTCGTGGTCCGCCCGCTCGAGTACGGGTCGATGTTCGCCAAGCAGGCGGCCGGCGACTTCGACGCGGTCCTGTGGATCCAGCAGCACGGCCCGGTCCTCGACCCCCACGACTACTTCGCGCTCGGCGCGAACGACATGGGCTACGACGACGAGGAGCTCGAGGCCACGCTGCTCGCCGCGCGCGCAGCGGTCGAGCCGGACGCCCGGATCGCTGGCTACCGGCGTTTCCAGGAGATCCTCGCCGAGCGCCAGCCGGTGACTCTGCTGGTCCACCCGCAGATCGCCGTGCTGGTCGACCGTCGGTTCGAAGCGGCGACGCCCGGCCCGCTGGGACTGTGGCCCGAGACGTTCTGGGTGCCCGCCGACCGTCAGGTCGTCCGCTGATCCGGGCCGCGGAGAGGCGAGCCCCGCGATGCCGCGCGTTCCTGGGTGCGCATGAGGATCGCGCGCTTCTCGTCGGCGGTCTTCCGCGCCCAGTCGACGATCTCCCCGATCGTACGCATGCAGCCGATGCACCAGCCGTCGTCGGCGGTCATCTGGCAGACCCCGGTGCACGGGGACGGGACGTTGTCGGAGAAGGCCTTCACGGGCGGCTGTGTTCGAGCGCGCCGGGGATCGGACGCAGACAGGCCGTGGACAAGGGCTCGTCTTGGATCGCGGTGAGAATCCGTGTCTGCGCGCTGGCGCCGAGTGCACCGCGCGCCGCCTCCTCCGCGAGCTCCGGCCGGTTGTTGCGCCGACTCAGGTGACCGAGCCACACGAGCTCCAGGTCGGGATGCGCGACCGAACCGAGGAGGCGGGCGGCATCGGCGTTCGACAGGTGCCCGTGCGGACCGGCGATCCGCCGCTTCAGGTGCGGTGGATCCTCTCCGCCGAGCAGCATGTCGATGTCGTGGTTGAACTCGAGGAACAGCCCCCGGCAGCCGGCGAGCGCGTCCACGACCGGCTGTGAGAAGCCACCCAGGTCGGTCGCGTGGCCGTATCGGACACCGCCCGACTCGACGAGGACCCCCGCCGTATCGGGGGCGTCGTGCGGCAGCGGGAACGCACGGAGCCTCAGACCCCCGACCTCGAAGGACTGCCCGAACTCGACGCGCACGAGGCGTCGGTGCACCTCGGTCCCGATCGAACGCGCGGTCCGCCGGGTCGTGCGGATCTTGCAGCGGTGCCGCTCCGCGAAGCGTGTCACCCCGCGGACGTGGTCGGCGTGGCGGTGCGTGACGAAGATGGCGTCGACCGAACCGGGCCGGACGTCGACCGCCTCCAGCCGACGCTCGAGCTCGTCGAGGGGCAGGCCTGCATCGATCAGGAGCCGCGTGCCGGAAGCCTCGACGAGCAGCGCATTGCCGGCGCTGCCGGAAGCGAGGGGAGTGATCAGCACGACGGGCGCGGGCGCGGAGGGACGGCGATCACGCCTGGACGACCTCGCCGAGGAGGAACGACAGGTCGGAGCCCGACGCGTACTCCGCGGGGTCCTGCCCGCGCCGGAACAGGCGGAGCGAAGGCGGACCGCAGAGCGTCATCTTCGCGCCCTCGATGTGGAGCATGCCGCCTTCGCGGAGACCGAGCACCGGCATCTCGTTCTCCTCGTGGAACTCGCGGATGCGCCGCTCGCGGGTCTCCCCCATGTGCTGCGAGTCCGGCGCCGGATCGAGGTAGTGCGGGTTCAGCTGGAACGGCACGAGGCCGAGCGCGTCGAAGGACTCGGGTTCGACGATCGGCATGTCGTTCGTCGTCCGGATCGTCGGACAGACGATGTTCGAGCCCGCGCTCGTGCCGAGGTACGGCGCGCCCGCGCGGACGCGCGAGCGGATCGGCTCGAGGAGTCCGTCCCGCTGGAGACGCTTCAGCAGGCGGAACGTGTTGCCTCCGCCGGTGAAGAAACCCGCCGCCGCTTCCACCGCCGCGCGGGCGTCTTCGACCTCGTGCAGCGAGCGGAGACGGAGCCCCATCGCCTCGAACGCCGTCCGGGCCGTCGCCGCGTAGGCGTCGTGATCGGCGAGCGCGTAGGGGACGAACAGGACCTCGGTCCCGCTCCCCGCGCCGCCGAAGTGGCGGGCGACCTCCGCCGAGCAGTGTTCGAGGTAGCGCTGTCCGTGTTGGGTGGAGTTGGAGACGAGCAGGATGCGGAGCATGGGGCGGGCAGGATCGAGCAGAGTGAGCGGAGCTCAGCTTAGCGACGGCGGATCCGCCCTCCCAGACGACGGCCCGATCCCGCAGCTCCGCACCTCCTGGGCAGCGGTCGACAGGGACGCGACGTCGGCGGCCCGCTCTTCGGCACGGTCCAGCGGATACAGCGCGTCGAGGACCGCTCGCAGGTCGTCCTCGGTGCGAGTCCTGACGAACGCGTCGCGCGCGGCGAGAGGGTCGGGGTGCAGGGCCGCGTACTTGATCGCGTGGGTCCTCGCCCGCGACGCGCCGCGCGCCCCGTACAGCGCGCACGCCTCCCGCAGGTGCATCTCGATCGCGGCCCGCTGTTCCCCCAGTCGCGGGGCCTCGGGCTCACGGCCGGCGAGCAGGTCGTCGACCTGACGGAAGACGAACGGATTGCCGATGCAGCCGCGCGCGACGGTCACGCCGTCGACACCGGTCTCGTCGAGCATGCGGATCACGTCGTGTGGGCCGAACAGGTCCCCGCTGCCGAGCAGCGTCCGATCGCCGACGTGGGCCTTCACGCGCGCGAGGAACGACCAGTCGCTCGGCCCTTCGTAGCGCTGCACGACGGTGCGAGGATGCACGGTGACCGCCGCCACCCCGCGGGCCAGCGCCCCGTCGAGGATCGTGAAGAACGCACGCTCGGACTCCGCCGACAGGTCGAGGCCGCGCCGCATCTTCACCGTCACCGGCCGGTCCACGCCGACCGCGTCGAGCACCTCGTCGACCATCGAGAGCGCGGTGTCGGGCGTGCTCAGCAGGTATCCGCCACGGCAACGTCCGAGGACCTTCGGCACCGGACAGCCGAAGTTCAGGTCGATCACGTCGTAGCCCGCGTCGGCCATCATCCGCGCCGCCGGTCCGAAGCCTGCCGGGTCCGACCCCATGATCTGCCCGCCGACCGGGTGGTCGTCCTCGGGCACGTCGAGGATCTCGCGCTGGAGCTTCCCCTTCGTGGTGACCGCCCGGTCGAGCACCACCTCGTGGAGCGCATAGCGAGCCCCGTAGGCTCTCGCCACGCGCCGCATCGCGAGGTCGCTGTAGCCGCTGAGCGCCGCCTGGACGGCCACGGCGGGGATCTCCAGCGATCCGAGTTGGAGCGTTCGGGTCGGCACGTTCGAGATGCTGCGCGCGGGAGCGCGCGGGTCAACCGGCAGAGAGAGGCGAGCGGCCTCGCTGGATCAGCACTCCGGGATGTTGACCGCGAGGCCGCCCTCGCTGGTCTCCTTGTACTCGCGGCGCATGTCGAGTCCGGTCCGCTTCATCACGCGGATCACCTTGTCGAGCGAGACGATGCCGCGGGCGCCGGAGTTCAGCGCCAGCTGGGCGGCGCTCCAGGCCTTGGCGACTCCCATCGCGTTGCGCTCGATGCAGGGTGCTTGGACCAGTCCCTTGATCGGGTCGCAGGTCAGACCGAGGTTGTGCTCGAGGCCGATCTCGGCGGCCCGCTCGACCTGGTCGACGTCGCCGCCGAGGATCTCGCACAGGGCCGCAGCCGCCATGGCCGTCGCGCTACCCACCTCGCCCTGGCAGCCGACCTCGGCGCCGCTGAGGCTGGCGTGCGCCTGGATCACCATCGCGACCGAGCCCGCGGTCGCGATCGCGCGGTGCACGGCCTCGCGCCCCAGCTGCAGGCGGTCGACCGCCTCGGCGAGCGTCGCCGGGAAGATCCCGGCCGCGCCGTTGGTCGGCGCGGTGACGACCAATCCACCGGCGGCGTTCTCCTCGTTGATCGCGTAGGCGTAGGCCTGGGCCTGGGCGATGATCCGATAGGACGGTTCGACGCGCCCGGTCGCGACCTGCGCGTTGAGGTGGCTGGCGCGGCGCACGACGCCGAGACCGCCCGGCAGCTCCCCGGTGTGGCGCAGGCCGCGGCGGATGCACGCACGGAACGCCTCGTAGACCCGGTCGAGACCTGCCTCGAGCTGCCCCGGCTCTTCTTCCCACGCGCGCTCGTTGGCGAGGACGACCGCGCCGAGACCCCCGTGCGCGCGCGCCTGCTCGAGCAGCGTCCGGCCGCTCCAGAACGGCGCGACCGGTGGAGACGGTGGCCGCCGCTTGCCGCCCTCGTCGCCCGTGCGCTGCACGAATCCCCCGCCGACCGACAGCCAGGACTCCTCGACGAGGGCCGAACCGCCTGCATCGAGCGCCCGGAGGACCAGCGTGTTGGGATGGGGCAGGAAGTCGTCGGACGTGTTCCGCGGGTCCGCGAACACCACGTCGTCCGGGTGCAGCCGCACCTGGTGATCGCCCCAGCGGATCGACGGTGCGTCGGCGAGCGTCCGGTCGAGGACCGCGAACGCGTCAGGGTCGACCTCCTCGGGCTCGAAGCCGCAGAGCCCGGCCAGGACCGCACGATCCGTGCCGTGCCCGATCCCCGTCGCGCTCAGCGAGCCGCGGAGCTCGACCTGCAGACGGTCCGGGACGACCCCTGCGCCGAGACAGTGGCGTCGGAACATCCCCGCCGCGCGCATCGGCCCGACCGTGTGGCTCGAGCTCGGCCCCGGTCCGATGCGGAAGAGGTCGAGGAGACGGATCGTGATCGGGTCGTCGGCGGACACCATCGGGGGCGGGGACGATAGGCCACAGGGTTCCGGCGGCAAGAGCGTGCGCATCGCCACGCCCTGCCCGCCGGACGATAGTCTTCGCCCTCCCGCGATGTGGCGTCTCCCCTGCACGATCCTCCTGGCCCTCACCGCGACCCTGGA
>JAQCBR010000209.1 GCA_027621295.1 Planctomycetota bacterium | reverse complement strand
CGGGTCTTCCTTGAGCGGCATCGGCACGCCGTCGGGGAAGTAGACGCAGACGAAGCGCTTGATCGCCGCATCCGAGCGCGCGCGGGCCGGCAGGCGACCGAGCGACGGGAGGCAGGGCAGCGCGAGAGCCGCCGCCGAGCCGCGCAGGAAGCGTCGGCGGTCGAGGGATGCGTACCGGGGGGCTCCTTGGTCGTTCGGCATCTTGCGGGGTTTCCTGTCGCGGGCGGCGGACATCCGGCCGGACATCCTACCTGGATCGGAACAGCTCGCTCTGCACCAGGACAGTAACGAGAGTTGCGAGGCCGTCGCCGCGCTGGCGCACCTCGGCGGTGATCCGCTCCAGCGCAGCGCGGTCCTCGAAGACCAGCGGTCGCCCGAGCGCGAACGTCGCGAGCTTGTCGACCATGCTGCGGACGAACTGGTCCTGCCGGTCGCCGAGGAGGAAGCGCTTCAACCCCTCGACGCCGTCGAGCCTCTGTCCGTTGAACAGCGTGCCGCTCGCGTCCACCGGCTGGCCGCGGACCTCGTTCCGCCACGCGCCGACCGCGTCGAAGTTCTCGAACGCGAAGCCCCACGGGTCGATCTTCGCGTGGCACGACATGCAGGCGGCGTGGTTGCGATGGTCCTCGAGGCGCTGCTTGAGGGTCATCTTCGCGATCTCGGGGTCGGCGAGGTCGATCTCGGGAACCGCCGGCGGGGGAGGGGGCGGCGGGTCACTCAGGATGCGCTCGAGCAGCCAGACCGCACGCTTGATCGGGTGCGAGTCCTCGCCGTTGGAGTTCATCGCGAGGATGCCGGCCTGCGTCAGCAGGCCGCCGCGCGGCGCGCCCTCGGGCAGCGGCATCGCCCGGAACTCGTCGCCGTCGACGCCCTCCATCCCGTAGTGGCGCGCGAGGCGTTCGTTGACGACGACGAAGTCCGCGTGCAGCACATCGAGCACGCTGCGGTCGTTCCGGAGGAGCTCCGCGAAGAACTCCACGGGCTCGGCGAGCATCGCCCGGCGAAGAGCCGGATCGAAGTTCCGGTAGAGCTTGCGGTCGACCTGCAGGAACTCGAGCAGCTCCAGGTTGAGCCACTGGTGGACGAACTGCTGGGCGAACCGCTCGGCGCGGGGGTCCGCGAGCATTCGTTCGACCTGGGTCCTGAGGACCTCGGGGTCGTGCAGTCGCCCCGCCGCCGCGAGCGCGTCCAGCTCGTCGTCCGGAACGCTGCACCACAGGAAGACCGACAGCCGCGTCGCGAGCTCCGCGTCCGAGAGCGGGGCTGTGTCCGCGTCACCGTCGCTCGATCCGTCCCCGGTCGCCAGATACAGGAAGTGGGGCGACGCCAGCGCGGTGGCGAGCACCTCGACGATCGCATCCTTCAGCGATCCACAGGCCGGCCGCACGCGGTCGAACAGCGCGAGCTTCTGTTCGATCTCGTCGGCTCCGACCGCTCTCCGCCAAGCGCGCGGCAGAAAGCGCTCGAACACGCGTCGTGCGTAGCCCCGGTCGTCCTCGTCCGCGCCGCGCTCCGGGAAGATGCGCGTGTGGCTGGCGGGTGGCCACTCTGCGTAGGCAGGTGACGTGATCTCCACGTGGTCGATGCGGAGCAGGTTGTCGCCTCCGCCCGTGTGCTGGAGTCGGATGAACTCCGACGGGCTCGGCAGGTCGCCGAGCTTGTTCACGCCGCGCACGAGGTTGCGGGGGTAGATGGCGCTGAGCGGGACCTCGAACGTGTAGACCGCCGGCGCGTCGGGCAGGGCTTCGATGACGATGTCCTCGTCGCTGACCTCCATCAGCGATCGGGAGTCGTTGCTCGCCTGCCAGCCGAAGATCAGCCGGACGCGCGGCGCGCGTCCGTCGGCCTTCGAGCGGGACGCGCGGAACCGGACGCGCAGAGGTCCGCGGTCCGCGACGCGGTCGCCGAGCTCGACGATCAGGCTCGAGTTCGGGCTGACCACCGCGACGTGGTCGGAGGCGGGCGGCCACTCGGAGGCCTGCTCGCTGGGCTTCTGGGCGAAGCGCGCTTCGTTGTAGCCCCAGGGCTGCCGCGCCTTCCGTCCCGACTCGGGTTCCTCGAACCACGTGCCGCCGGGAGGGTTGCGGAAGCGGCCCAGCAGCTTCTGGGCCTCCTCCTCGGCCTTCGCCGGGTCGTCGCCATGCTTCTCGCGCGCCTTGGCGATCTGCTGGTCCTGGCTCCGCCACTCGCCCGCGGCCAGCGACTGCATCGACACGCTCCAGGTCAGCGCAGTCGGCCGCTCTCCCTGGGCCGTCGCCAGGTCCAGCGCGCGCCGTCCGGTGTCCAGGTAGGTCCGGAGCTGCGATCCGGCGAGGTGCAGGGTCTCCGACGAGTTGCGGAACCCGTCCTCGGACGCCGGATCGGGCGGCAGCGCGGACGCGAAGTCCGCGGTCACGCCGAGCAGGTCCTGAAGCGCGTGCTGGTACTCGTATGCGGTGAGGCGTCGGAACGAGCTGTGCGTGCGGTTCGCGCGGCGGCTCGCCGACGCGCGTTGGGTCTCGAGCGACAGCCAGTCGATCACGCGGGCCCTGTCCTCATCCGCGAGATTCGGGCCGTCCTCGGGCGGCATCTCGCCGTTGGTCAGCACGGCCAGCACGTCGAGCCACCAGTCGACGTCTTCACCCGCGAACAGGTCGGGGTCCATCTCGTCCAGACGGACGCCGCCCTCGTCCTCCTCCGGGCCGTGGCACTCGAAGCAGGAACGGCTGAGGATCGGCCGGATGTTCCGCTCGAATCCTGCGAGGTCCGGGCCGGACGGGACGTCGGCCGCCGCCTCGGGGGCTTGGGTCTGCAGGTATCGCGAGCGACTCGCGCCCTGCTCGCGGAGCGCGGCGAAGTCGGTGGGTGCTGCTGCGGGTTCCTGGGCTCGGCCCGGTGCGGGCAGGGCGAACGTCAGCGCGCAGAGCGTCAGTGCGGCGCGACGCGGCGTGGACAGGTCGGGCATGGCGGGGTCCTGTGCGGCCTCGATGCCGCGCGACGAGCATAGCGGTCGGGCGAGTCGCTGGACGGCCGTCACCCGGACGCGTTCGCGGCGCGGTGCGGGAGGAGCGGGCATCGCGTAGGATCGCCGCGTGATCGTGCCGCTCCGACAGTCCGCGCTGCTGCTTCGGCTGGGCGTCCTCGCGTGCACGTGGAGCATGGCCGCGCTGCCCGCGCAGTCCGGACACTGGGCGTATCGACCGCCCGAGCGGCCTGCGGTTCCCGAAGTCGAGCGGTCCGCGTGGCTGCAGAACCCGATCGATGCATTCGTGCTGCGACGCATGGAGTCGGAGGGGCTCGAACCTGCGCCCCGTGCCGACACAGCCCGTCTCCTGCGGCGCGTCCACCTCGATCTGGTCGGGCTGCCGCCGTCGGTGGAGGACGTGCTCGCGTTCGAAGCGGACCCCTCCGATGCCGCCTGGGAGACCGTCGTCGACCGCCTGCTCGCATCGCCGCGCTTCGGGGAGCACCAGGCGCGTGCCTGGCTCGACCTCGCGCGCTACGCGGATTCGAACGGCTTCCAGGCGGACCAGCTGCGGGACAGCTGGGCCTACCGGGACTGGGTGATCGACGCGCTGAATGCGGACATGCCGTTCGACCAGTTCACGATCGAACAGATCGCGGGAGACCTGCTGCCCGACGCCTCGCTGGACCAGCAGATCGCGACCGGATTCCACCGCACGGTGACCTGCAACGTCGAGGCGGGGGTCCACCCGGAGGCGAACCGCGTCCAGCAGGTCTTCGACCGCGTGAACACGACCGCGACGGTGTGGCTCGGGACGACGATGGAGTGCGCGCAGTGCCACGACCACAAGTACGACCCGTTCACCCAGCGGGACTACTACCGGCTGTTCGCGTTCTTCAACAACACGCCGGTCGAGGTCCGCAACCCGTTCGGGGACGCGGGGGTCCGCTACGACTTCTACGGCCCCAAGCTCGATCTGCCGCTGTCCGCCGAGCAACAGCGGGAACGGGACGGGCTCGAGGCGCGGCGGGCAGGACTCGAGGCAGAGCGTGCGCGCGTGCTCGCGACGATCGACGCCGAACACGAGACCTGGCTGCGCGATCTCGCCGCAGCGGTCCGTTCGGACGCGGGCTTCGAGGTGCTCGAGGTCACTGGCTTCGAGTCGACCGGCGGTGAGGACCACGCGATCCTCGACGACGGATCGGTCCTGATCGGCGGGCGCGTGCCCGACACGACGACCTACCGGATCGAGACCCGGACCGCTCGGAACGGGATCACGGCGTTCCGTCTCGAGACGCTGACGCACCCCGAGCTGCCGGGGACGGGACCGGGACGCGGCGACGTCGAGCGGCCGAACTTCATCCTCAACGAGCTCGGCGTCGAGGTCCTGCCGCAGCGTGGCGGTGGTCCGGCGCCCGCGTCCGCCGTCGAGCTGACCGCGGCCCGCGCCGACCACGCGCAGGCCGGCTGGGAGATCGAGAAGGCGATCGACGGCAAGCTGGACACCGGCTGGGCGATCGGCGGCGGGTTCTTCCGGGACCACAGCGCGGTGTTCGAGACGGCTGTGCCGGTCGGAGACGAGGGCGGCTCACGCATCGTCTTCACGCTCGACCAGAACTACGGCCGGGGCCGGACGATCGGTCGCGTCAGGCTGTCGGCGTTCACAGGCGACGCCGCGCTCCTCGAGCTCCCCGCGGACGTCCGTCGGATTCTCGTGGCCGAAGAACGGTCTTCGGCCGACCTCGAGCGACTCCGCGCCTACCACCGCGAACGGCACCCGGGTGCGCTCCGGCTCGCGCGTGAGATCGAGTCGATCGACCGCAGGATCGCTGCGATCGAACCGGCGACGACGCTCGTGATGGTGGAGGAGGCGTCGGCGCGGGACACCTTCGTGATGCGGCGCGGGGACTACCTGCGACCCGGTGACGAGGTGACTCCCGGGACTCCCGGGCTGCTGCACCCGTTCCGCGACGAGTGGCCGCGCAACCGGCTCGGCCTCGCCCGTTGGCTCGTGAGCCCGGACAACCCGCTGGTCGCACGCGTCACCGTCAACCGGGCCTGGTCCCAGCTGTTC
>JAQCBR010000001.1 GCA_027621295.1 Planctomycetota bacterium | reverse complement strand
AGGTCCGCGAGGCCCGCATCAAGGGCTACGAGGGTGACCCCTGCCACTCCTGCGGCCAGTTCACCCTGGTCCGGAACGGCACCTGCCTGAAGTGCGTGAGCTGCGGCTCGACGAGCGGCTGCAGCTGAGCCGCGGGCTGCCGTGATCGCGCCAGCGTCGGGATCGACGCTGGTCGCCCAGCGCAGACGAACACCGCGCTGATCCCCCCCAACCGGCGGTGCCAACGCCGGTTCCCGCGCGCCTGAGACGCGCGCGCGGGCGCCCCTCAATCGGGCCGCCCGAAGCCGCCGATCCGACCTCCTGCCGGGATGCTTCGCGTCCGGCCGGGGGTTCATGGGTCGACGGTCAGGGAGGCACCGCCCGCTCGGGCGGTTCGGAGCGATCGCGCTGCTCGCGCTGTCCGCGGGCTGCACGGGCGGTGGCTCCGGTTCTCCCGCGGCCGGCCAGGGCGCTGGCGGCGGCAACACCGGCGGGGGCGCCTCCGGGAGCCCGGCGTCCTGGGGTAGCCACGTCCTCGGCATCACCGAGACCGAACCTGTCGACCGCGCGGTGCAGGTCGGCCTGTCCCCGACGCTCCGCGTCGTCTTCGACACCGAGCTCGCCGCCGAGACCCTGTCCCTCGAGGACACCCGCCTGATCCGTAGCGGTGACGGGTCCGAGGTGCCGCTGCGAACGGGACTCGGCCCCGACCGCAGGGAGGCACGGTTCGAACCCACCCACCCACTCGAACCTGCGACCGACTACGTGCTCGCGCTGTCTCCGCTCACTGCGGACCAGGACGGCCGTGTGCTGGACCGCATCGCTTCGATCGGTTTCCGAACGGAGGACTCCACCCCTCCTGTCGTGGCGTCGTGGGACTTCCTCGATCCCGGCCGCACGCTCGGCCCCGCAGCGGGGATCGTCCTCCGCTTCGACGAGGAGCTCGCGCCCGAGACCGTGTTCGACAGCACGGTCCGACTCAGCGAGACGAACGGCCAGGCGATCGCCGTGGACCTCGAGGTCGACGGGGACCGCGTCCGCTGCACGCCCCACCGCGACGTCGCGGGCACCACCGACATCATCGTGTCCGTCCGCAGCATCCGCGACCGCTCGGGCAACCGGATGGAAACACCCTGGTCGACGACCGTCCGGACCGGGGCGGACGCCACCGGTCCACGCCTCGTGGCCGTGTGGCCGGACGACCCGACGGTGACGCCCGGACCTCGCGCGCCCGCGCGCGCCGTCTTCGACGAGTCCCTCGCGGGACCGGACCCCGACACGCAGTTCGTCGCCGTCGACGCAGTGACCGGGCATCCGCTGCCCTACAAGGCGTTCGCGTCGCGCGACGCGCGCACGATCCACTTCCTGCCGACCAGCGACATCGCTACAGGGACCCAGGTCGAGATCCGTCCGATCGGGGATGGAGTCCACGCGATGGACGCGAGCGGCAACCTGGGAGACGGGATGCCGACGCTCGCCTTCGTCGTGGGAGCGGACCGTGACGCGCCACGACCGCTCGCCGTCCACCCGGACGACGGGAGCAGCACCTTCGCCCGCTGGGAAGCACTGCGGGTTCGCTTCGACGAGGCGATCGACGAACTGTCCATCGCCGTAGCAGCCTCGTCCGTCCGCGACGACGAGGGATGCCTGGTCGCGCTCGAGACGCCGACGCTCGAGCGGGGTGGAACCGAACTCGTGCTGCGGCCGACCGAGTCGCTCGACCCGGACGCACGCTACACGTTCTCGATCCCAGCGTCGCTGGAGGGTCTGCGCGACCGGAACGGCAATCCCGTCGCCGCGCCGATCCACGTGGAGTTCCGGACGAACCTGATCTCCGCTCCACCGGGGCTCTGGTCGTTCCCCCGCGACGGAGCCGTCGGCGTCGCTCTCGACGCGTCGCTCGTCCTCGTCTGCGACGAACCGATCGCCCCGCCCGCCCGACCTGGAGCCGTCTCGGTCCTCCGCCCCGACGGCAGCGAGGTCGAAGGCCGATGGATCCAGGGCGCGCTCCCGACCGCGATCCGATTCACCGCGACCGCACCCTGGGCGGCGGGCTCCGAGCACCGCGTCGTCGTCCACACCGGGCTCGACGGCCTCCGCACCCTGGGAGGACTCGGATGGCCCGACGAACGCTCCCATGCGTTCCGGACCGGCTACCGCGTCGATGTCGATCCTCCGTCCGCGCAGATCCAGCTCGCGGGTGTGACCGGCAATCACGCCGAGAATCGTGTCTTCGCGCGGGCTGGCTTCGCGGTGACCGTCGCCGACCCGGCACAGGGCGACCCGGGATTCGATCCCTCCGCCTGCACGCTGGAGATCCTCGGAGCCGGCGGTCGGGTCCTGGCGAGCGAGATCGCGGCGCTCGCGCAGGCCACTCCGCTGGGCCTGACGTTGCGCATTCCGATCGCCTCGCCGCTCCCGCTCGGCGCGATCACGGTTCGCGCGATCGCCGCTGATCTGAGCGGCAACCGATCGAGCACCGCCGAGCTCCGCTTCGACGCGGCCGAGCGGACGGCCGAGACGCTGCCCTTCGAGACGACGCAGGTGGTCTGGGTCCGCACCGGGCTCGACCGTGACGGCAACGGTCGCCCTGACTTCGAGGATGACCTCCACCGCCTCGGGCTGCTCGCACACGGCGACCCGCTCGGCCAGAACGACCGCCTGCGGGCGATCATGATCGACGGCGTGCTCGCTCGGGCGCGCGAGCTCTTCGGTCGCGACCGGAACGGCGCGCCGATCGACCAGGAACCCGTTCCCATCCGACTGTCCGCTCGCGAGCCTATCGGCGTCGCCCACATGCAGATCGCCTGCGGCGGCTTCGATCCGGAGGGCGCCGCAGGCCGTCGCGCGGGCGACGCGTCCACCGGTGTCCTCGGTCGCGCATGGTTCGACTACCGCAACGCGACCCCCAACGAGCGGAACACCTCGCTCGACCCGGGCCTCGGGGTCTTCCCCGCCGAGCTCTGGCTGTTCGAGACACGCGTGCATCGCGACGTCTACCCGTCGTTCGTCACGTCCTACGCGCAGCTGTTCCTGGGTCTCGCGCCCGACCTCGGCGGGACACCGGCCGGACTCCACCCGCGCGACGCCGAAGCGCTCGCTCCAGGCTTCGATCCTGCGACCGGGAGCGCTGCGGCGAGCGCGCGCTACCACGCGGTGTTCGCGGCCGCCGACGCGTGGGCGACCGCGGTCGGCACGATCCTCGCCCACGAGATCGGACACTCCGTCGGACTCACGGCGACCGGCGCGGATGCGGCCGGGCTCCACGGCGACGCGTCGCTGCACAACGTCGCGGCGAGCAACCGGGACGTGATGGCCGCAGCCCTCGGCTTCGACGCTTTGACCGCGCTCGCGTTCCGCTTCCGCCCGCTGAACGACGCCTACCTCCGCCAGGCGGTGATGCTCCGATGAAGATCCCACGCAGCCTCCATGCGGGCGCAGCCCTGGCCCTCGCGATCGGCCCCATCGGCGCACAGGACGCGGCGACGACGCTCGGCGCGCTGCTCCAGCGCGCGGACGCAGTGGTCCACGCGCGATACCTCGGCTCCACCCACGTGGGCGAGAGGCGCGCCGCACGCTTCGCAACGCTGCGCACGCTCGCGGGCTCGACGAACTCCGAGGCGTTCACGCTCACCGAACCGGACGGACGCGCATGCGGACGCGCCCTCGCCGGGCTGATCCCCGGCGCTGCCTACGTGGCCTTCCTCGACCAGCGGACGCCGACGGCGCCGCGCCTCGCCTCGTCCGGCAGCCGAGCGCTGCCGCTGGCGACGCCCGAGCTGGTCCGACACCTGCAGCTGCTGATCGAATCCCCGGCCGAAGACTGGACCCGACACTTCGCCGCGTCCCTCGAGGCCCAGGATCCACGCGTCCGGACCGACGCAGCCCTCGATCTCGCGCGACGCCCGGACGTGGAGCGACTCCCGTCGACCGGACGCACCGCCGTCCTCGACGCGTTGACCCGAGGACTCGAGGACGAGACCGCTCCGCTGACAGCTCTCGTGCAGACGACGGCACGCTGCCGGCCAGAGGGCTCGGCGAACGTCCTCGTCCGCCACTTCGTCACGGCGACCACGCCCTGGCTCGACGCGTGCGTGCTCGCCGCGCTCGAGCGATTCCCTGCCGAGGAGGTCGCCGCCTGCGTGCCGAGCCATCCGCACCGCGGTGGCAGGACGGTGGCGATCGCCGAACGGATCGAGCCGCACGCGGGCGCCCCGATCCTGGCCGCGATCGCGGTGGGCGACATCGATCACTCGGCCCGCACCCGGGCTGCGACGGCTCTCTCCCTCCGCGGCTATCGCCCGGGAGACCTCCTGCGGATCGGGGTCCGGCCAGCCGACCTGCCGGTTTCGGGTCTCCCCCAGCGACACGCACCGCGATTCCGTTCGATCAACCCAGCGCTCGCGATGCCGGGGCCCGCGCGATGACCGACACCGAACTGGGAGGACTGGACCTTTCTCGGCGGCTCGATTCGCTCTGGACAGGTCTCGTCGACGCGCCCCGCACGCTCGAGGCGCTGGCTGGAGCAGGCGTCCACGACGTCGGCGATCTGCTCCGACGACCGACCGCGGAGCTCCTCGCGCTACCGGGGATCGGCGAGCGCAAGCTGGCTCGCCTGGTCGACGCGGCGCGACACCAGGCTCTGCTGCCCGCAGCCGAGACGGACCCGATCAGCTCCTGGCTCCCCGACAGCCTGCTCGACCTGCCCTTCGACAGCCTGGACCTGCCCCGCGCAGTGCTCCACGCGCTGGAGGATCGGCAGGTCCGGAGTCTTCGGGAGCTCGACGCATGCGAGACCCGCACGACGCTGCGACCCCATCGGGAGGCCGTCCGTGTCGCGCTGGCCCGACGACTCGCGGGACCGGGCGAGAACCCGGCCCCCACGACGTTCCTCGCCGAACTCCGACGCTTCCGCACGGGCCTCGATCCGGCTGATGCCGCGCTGTTCGATCGCCTGCTCGGGGTCGGACACCGGCCGACCAGCTCGACGGCCGCTGCATCCGCACTCCACCTGCCTCTCGACGAGGTGCGGATGCGCGAGGAGCGGCTGCGCGCCTCACTTCGGTCGAACTGCGGCGCCGTGCTCGACAAGCTCGGCCGCGACGCGGAGTCCGCGCTCATCGTCCGTGACGGCGTGGTCGGCATCGACGAGCTCGTCGTCGGCACCGGACTCCACACCGCGAGCCAGTCTTGCACGGACCCGACCCTCCCGCTGCGCTGGCTCGCGTTCGCGCGCGCGGAACGGTGGTGCTTCGAAGCCGACCGGCTGTGCTGTTTGACCACGGACGACTTCCGGCTGGTCGTCCGCACCACCCAGCGGGAACTCCGCCGCGCCGTTCGGCCGCCGATCCTGGTGGCGGACCTCGTGTCCGCCGCGCGCCAGGCGGTCCACGCCTGCTCGCCGAGCATGGTCCAACACGTGCTCCGTCGCGTGCTCGGGTATGCACTCGCCCTCGACCAGCATGTCGGTGAGGTCGTGACCCTCCGCAACACGTCGCTGAGTGACCGTCTCGAGGCGCTCCTCGAAGACGCGGACCGTCCGCTGCCGGTGGACGACCTGCTGTTCCGCTACCGCGATCGGTTCGGTCGCGGCGCGGCGCAGCGGATCCGTGACGCTCTGCGCCGGCGTCCGACCTTTCTCGAGGTTGCGCCGAGGACCTGGTCCCTGCGCAACCGGCACGTCGACGAACTCGAGCTACTCCGGCCCGAGGTCGAACGGCTCGTGGACGAACTCCGGCGAGCGGGCGGCAGGATCCAGCTCGGTGAGCGGGTACGGCACGGCGAGATCTCCGAGCGATGCGCGCACCTGCTCGCCGCGATGCTCGCCGACGTGCCCAGTCTCCGCGCGCTCGGCCGGGGGGAGTTCGTGCTGCGTCGCAGCGGCCCCTCGGCCCGCACGTCGGCGCTCGTCGAGGACCTGCGCCGCGCGATGGGCGAGGTCCCCTTCGCCCGTTTCCTCCAGAACTGCCCTCCCGCACAGCGTCCGCTCGTCTCCCGGCTGTTGCGCACCAACCGACTCTTCGTGTCGCCGTCACGCGACCGGATCGACCTCGCCGAGAACTACCCGCTCACCGGCGAGAGACTCCGGCTCCTGCTCCACGAGGTCCGGAACTGCGTCGAGGAGTCCGGCGGCTACGCCCATCTCGCCCGCATCCAGGGCTCGATCGCGTCCGCCGACCTCGGCGGGACGTTCCTCACGGACCACCTGCTCCTCGATGTCCTCCGGCGGCACGGCGAGTTCGAGATCCTGTCCGACACCGTCGTCGCGGAGGTCGACCTGCAGCTCGGCCCGTTCCTCCAGCGACTCTCCCGGGACATCCTGAGGAGCCGCGTGGCGGGACTCACGTTCCAGCAGATCGTCGCGGAACGGCCGGAACTCGCCGAGTTCTCGTCCTGCCTGCAGGGCCTGCTGGACGCCGACCCCCTGGTGCAGTCCGAGGACGGGCTACACTACCAGCTGGCCTGACGCCGATCAGGTTGGACGGGGCCACCGCCCACCACGACCGACGCCCACACGAACATGCCCAAGGTCCGCGAAGAGCGCTTCCTGCGCGTGAAGCTCGACATGGTCGGGCGCTGTCAGCTGAAGTGCATCATGTGCCACTTCGCGCACCCGGAGTTCGTCGAGAACAAGACGACCATGGGGCGGGAGCTCCTGGAGAAGGTCGCGGACGACCTGTTCCCGCGGGCACACGACGTCGTGCTCTCGTCGAGCGCCGAGCCACTGATGGCGCCGGAGCTGCCCCGCGCTCTCGAGCTCTGCAAGGAGCACGGCGTGCCGAACTTCCACTTCTCGACCAACGGGATGTCGTTGACCGAGAAGATCATCGACAAGGTGATCGAGGTCGAGATGCCGCTGATCACGATCTCGATCGACGCTGGCGAGAAGGAAGTGTTCGAACGCATCCGCACGCCGGCCAAGTGGGACCGCGTGATCAGCCGCTTCGATCTGATCAACGAGCGCAAGCGAGCGCACGGCGTCGACCGCCCGGAGATCAGCGCGACCTCCGTGCTGATGAAGAGCAGCATCCACACGATCCCGACGCTCGTGAGGCTGATGCACGAGAAGGGCGTCCGCTACATGAACTTCGTGCACATGGCCGTGATCGGCGGCATGGACATGGAGAAGGAGTCGCTGCTCAACGAGCCGAAGCTCTGCAACGACATCATGCGCGAGGTGCAGGCCTACGCGGACTCGGTCGGCATGCAGATCGTCCGCCCGATCGACCTTCCCGAGTCCAACGCCGACATCGTCGATGCAGACGTTCCGGAGTCCGACGAAGGCGGTGGCAACGCGCTGATGCCGGGCGAACAGTCCCAGGTCTCGGTGGACGAGTACCTCGACCACAAGAACCGCGAGTTCCTGCTGAAGGCGAAGCAGGGCAAGCGCCACAACCGCCCGTGCTACTTCCCGTGGTACTACATCCACGTCAACCCGGAGGGCACCGTGTTCCCCTGCGGTTCGTGGTGGGAGCACACGATCTTCGGGGACTTCAAGACGCAGACGTTCGAGGAGATCTGGACCGGCCCGCAGTTCACCGAGCTGCGACGCCAGCTCTTCCACCACGAACTCCGCGCCACCTGCGCGAACTGCGCGGTGTCGAACATGGGGCGCCCCGACGTGAAGGCGTCCTTCGCGCAGCGCGCGAAGTTCCGCGCGCGCGCACGGGCGGCAGCCGAACGGCTGAGCGCCGCGACCGCACGGCGGCTCACCGCCGCCGTCAGCCCCTGATCCGGCGGACGAGCAGCACCGTCAGAGGCACGCCGAGCAGACCTGCGAGGACGTCCGCCACGTAGTGGTAGCGGAGCACCAGCGTCGCGGCGACCAGGAGCCCGACCGGCACCGCGAAGGCCATCGCCTGCCGCGGCGCGTGCTTGACGACCACCGCGAGTGACACGACGCCGAGCATCGTGTGACCGCTCGGGAAGCAGTTCCACCGGTGGATCTCGGCTTCGACGATCGCCGCGTGGACGCTCGCCGCGCACAGCGGCCCCTCGATCGGCAGGTCGTGCGGCAGATAGGTCTCGGGCCCGATCGTCGGCCAGATCAGATAGCCGAGGTAGCTGAACAGGAACCCCGAGACGACCAGGTCGAGGCCGTCCGCGAAGCCCGAGCGACCGGCGGCTCGTCCCGCGAGGACCACGGCCACGACCGGCACCAGATAGAACGCTGCGTAGGCGAGCTGGAGGAGATCGATGAACGGCCCCCAGTACAGCGCCTGCATCGCAACGGTCGGGTCCGCCCCGCACAGCCAGCGATCGAACGCGATCCAGGTGAACTCGAACGGCTCCGGATGCACGCCTGGCAGGACCAGCGCGAGCGCAGTGAACACCGATGGGATCGCGACGATGCTGAAGGCCGCCCGCACGGCGTTCCCGCGCGGGGTGCCGATCGGCGCGCGCCGCACGGCGGCCCACAGCAGCAGGAACACCGCCTGGATCCCGGTGAAGAGGACCGGGTCCCCGCGTCCGGGTCCATCGGGCCAGCCACCGAACCAGGCCGCCGCCGTGGAGGTCACGAGGTAGAACCCGAACACCCGGTCGTGGACCGAGACCGGTGCAGTGGCGCCGCTCATCGGCGCCCCTCCGCGCTGCGCCAGCGCATCCGGAGGCCGGCGAGAACGCCGACGAGACCTGCCGCGAGGAACGCGCGCGGCCCTGGGATCGCGACTGCGAAGGGCTGGAGGAAGCGCGCGACCGGCCCGAACTGCAGGGCCAGCAGCACGACCGCGAGGAAGTTCGCGGGGAGCGTCGCGCGCACCGGAACGACGACGACGGGCACGAGCACGACGATACGCGCCCGCGGATGAGCCACCAGGAATGCAGTGGCGAGCCCGACGAGCATCGGCCCCGGTCCCGCAAGCCCCGAGTCGTCCCCGAGGCTGGACCCGATCGAAGCCGCGATCGAAGCCGCGAAGAGCAGGAGCGCGAAGCGACCGCTGCCCAATTCCGACTCGATCCTCCCCCCGAACGCGATCGCGGCCGCGCATCCACACAGCGTCGGCACGAGCCCCCCCACACAGAGCCCGTGGAAGAGGCCGGGTGCCACGACCGCGAACAGTGCCTTGGCCGCCCCGTCGCCATGCCCGTCCAGCAGCGCATCACTGCCCGTCCGGAAGGCAGGCCCACCGACCGTCAGCAGATCCGCCACATCTCCCCAGATCGGGCTCGGCAGCAGGTGCACGGCGGCCAGCACCGCGAGCCAGAAGGCGGCGAGCCCAAACACGATCGGCGTGAAGCCACGTCGCCCGAGGTCGTCGTAGAGCGGAATCATCGGCCGGAGCCCCGATCCTCGGGCCGGAGACCGCTGCGGTAAAGCGCGGAGCGCTCGCGCAACGGCCGTCGCGGCCGTTGCGCTTCGCCCGCTTTCCTCCGGTCGAGCGAGCGCCTACCCTCCCCCCAGATGGCTCGCATCCTGGTTCCAATCCTCCTCACAGGCTGCCTGGCGGTGCTCTCGGGCTGCGGCGCGAGCCACGGTCCCGTCAGCGGTGCTCGCGCCTACGACCACACCGCCCAGATCTGCAGTCTCGGCCCGCGCCCACCGGGATCCGAGAACCTGAAGAAGGCCGCCGCCTACATCGAAGCCCAGCTCGCGGCGATCGACCCATCGCTGCAGCTGAAGCGCCAGCCGTTCGAGAAGTTCGGCGAACGGTTCGAGAACCTCTGGGTCGAGATCCCGGGCTCCGACCCGACCGGCCCGATCCTCGCGATCGGCGCACACTACGACTCCAAGATCACCCACCCCGGCGAGCAGGACTTCGAGTTCGTGGGCGCCCTCGACGCAGCCGCGTCCTGCGGGGTGCTGATCGAGCTCGCTCGCGCGATCCACACGCAGAAGCCGATCGCACCCAACGTGTGGCTGCTCTGGTTCGACGGCGAAGAGTCGCTGGAATGGGAGTGGAACGACGAGAAGGCGCTGATGGGCTCGACGCACTGGGTCGAGACCATGCACGCCGACACGGCGCTGTTCCCCGAGGGTCTATCGAAGAGACTCCGCGCGTTCGTCCTCCTCGACCTCCTCGGCGACGTCAACCTGAAGATCGACCGTGACCTCGAGTCGAACCCGAAGCTCCTGGAGATCTTCAAGGACACGGCGAGCGAGATGGGCAAGAGCGGCGTCCTCTACCGCTACGAGTCGCCGATGAAGGACGACCACATCCCGTTCAAGCGCAAGTCCGTCCGCGTGATCGACCTGATCGACTTCCAGTACCGCGCACCGGTCCAGCACGGGCCGAACACGCCCGAGGACGGCAAGCGCTACACGCCCTGGTGGCACACCGCGGACGACACGCTCGACAAGGTCTCGAAGGACTCACTCGACTTCGTCGGCAACCTGGTGTTCCGGGCCCTGCCCCGCATCGAGGCCGAGTTCTACCGCTGATGCGCCGCCGTCACGTCGCCCGCACCGGCCTCGGAGCAGGCCTCGCGCTGGTGGCCGCCGCGTGCGGAGCGTGCAGCCCGGAACCACCGCCCTCCACCCCAGCGCACGTCGATTCGGCGCTGCCGACGGCCCCATTGCCGAAGGACCTCGGGAGCCGTGCGTTCTCCCACGTGGAGACGCTCGTCGGCTTCGGCGCCCGCCACGCGGGAACCGACGGCTGGAACCGTGCTGTCGACTACATCGCCGCCGAGCTCGCTGCACTCGGCCTCGAGGTCGTCCGCGATCGCTGGAGCGAGGAGAGTGAGGGACTGACGTTCGAGAACGTCTCCGCCCGGATCCCTGGGGCCATCCCCGACCGGATCGTGCTCGGCGCACACCACGACACGAAGATCACCGAGGGCCACGACGATCCGGCGCACAACTTCGCGTTCGTCGGTGCCAACGACTCGGCGAGCGGAGTCGGGCTCCTGCTCGCTCTCGCGCGACACTGGGTCGAACACCCGCCCCTCGCCAGCGTCGACGTAGTGTTCTTCGACGGTGAGGAGAGCGTGCCGTTCACCTGGGACCTGACGCGCGCCCTGTTCGGGTCGCGGCGCTACGCCCGCCGATACCGAGCGGCCCTACAGGCTGACGAAGGCGAGCCACCGATCCGCGCGATGGTCCTGCTCGACATGGTGGGCGCGAGGGACCTGTCGATCGACGACGAGTCGATGTCCGACCGAGGGCTCCATCGGATCATCGCCGAGAGTGCTGCCTCCCGCGGCCACAGCGCGGTGTTCTTCCGGAACCGACTGAAGGTCAGTGACGACCACATGGCCTTCCTGGAGCTCGGCATCCCCGCGATCGACCTGATCGACATCTACGACAACCCCCAGTGGCACACGCCCGAGGACAAGCTCGAGCACATCGCCCCGGAGAGCCTGCAGATCGTCGGCGAGGTCGTGTTGACCGCACTGCCCCGCATCGAGGCGGCCTACTTCCCTGAGCCCACGGAGGAGCGGCGATGATCCCGAGCCCGGGAATCGCGACGCGAGGGGCGCGAACGCTCCACTACCAATCGATCGGCGAGGGACGTGCCGTGGCACTGCTGCCGGGGCTCGGCAGCGGCTCGCGCCTGTTCGGCACGCTGCCCCGACGCTTCGCGCGCGGAGGCGTCCACGCGCTCACCTACGACCCCGTCGGCGTGACCCCGTCTTCCCCACTCGAGGGAGCGTTCCGCTTCGAGGACGCTGCGGACGACGTCTTCGCCGTGGCCGACGCAGCTGGCATCGAGTCTCTCGATCTGATCGGCACGTCGCTCGGCGGCAAGGTCGCGCTCGTGGCCGCCGCACGCCACCCGGAACGCGTGCGCCGGGTCGTCCTGCTCGCGTCCGCCGCGGTCGTCCACGAGCGGGCGAAACGCGTCTACCGGTTCTTCGAGGCGGTGGCGGGCGGCCTTCCGGCGGACCGGTTCGCCGACGCGGTGGTCCCGTTCCTGTTCGGCCGAACGTTCATCGAAGAACGGCCCGCGGTCGTCGATGACATCGCCCGCGCGACGCGTCCGGATGACGCCCGCCGGGCACTGATGGTCGCGCAGGCCCGAGCTCTCCAGGACTTCGACGGCGTGCCCTGGGCGCGCGCGGTCGGAGCACCCACCCTCTGCCTCGCCGGGGCCGAGGACACCCTGACCGACGTCGAGGACGTCGAGCAGACGGCCAAGGTGCTGCCCCGGGGAACGTTCCGATCGTTCGCCCGAGCCGGCCACTCCCTGCTGCTCGAGGACGCCTCGGTGTTCGAAGCGGTCACCGGCTTCCTCGAGCGCTGACCGGACGCCAGACGTATCCGAGGAGGCCGGATCTCCGGGAATTCTCTGCCAAGTCGTCAAGGGATCGGCACGAACGCCCGATGACACCGGCACGTCAAAACCAAGGACGTGACGATGCGGATTCCCGACAAGCAGGCAGTGTTCTTCGAACTCGACGGCGTTCTCGTCGAGCGCGCCCAACTCGATGACAACGGCGAGGTGCCGTGGCTCCCCGGGGCCAAGGATGCACTGACCCACGTCGACCCGAGGATCTTCTCGATCTTCATCGCCACGGCTCGCGAGGACATCGCGATGGGCCGGATGCGCGAGAGGGACTTCAAGAAGTTCTGCGAGCGGTTCCTCGCCGAGTGCGAGCTGCTCGGGGTGACGATCCGGAAGATCTACAGCTGCCCCTACCACCCGAAGGGCAAGGCGCGTTTCCGCAAGGAGTCGGTGTTCCGGAAACCCGCGCCGGGTCTGTTCAAGATCGCGCAGCAGGAGTTCGACCTGAACCTCGCCCGCTGCTGGAAGATCGGCCACCGGACCACGGACATCCTGGCCGGACAGCGCGCCGGCGTCGGCACGATCCTGGTCGCGACGGGCGATGGCGGCAGGGACGGCACGTTCTACGTCGAGCCACACCGCTATGCGCGCCACGTCCGGGACGCGGTCGCGCAGATCCAGGAGTTCGAACTCGCGCTCCGCTGCTGACGGCGCCTCGGCGGCAGGCTGGGACCGCCTAGTCGCCGAGCACCACGCACGGGGCCACCGCACGTGCGGTGAGACCCCGGACCAGCGCCGCGAGTGACGCCGGCCCCGGCACGATCCGAAGCCCGGAGGCCACCGACTCGGCGAGATCGGCACGGCCGACCGAGTCGAGCTCCGAGGGATCGACGGCGTCCACGCCCTCGACGGGGATCTCTCTCCCGCCAGCCGCGAGGCCGACACCGACAGCAGGCGCGAGCGCCGCCGGTCCGACCACGACCAGATCCGCGTCCGCACCCAGGTTGTTCGCGAGCTCGAGACCGAGCGTCGCCACGCCGAGATCGAAGTCGGGGTCGCCGGGTCCCGGCAGAACCAACGCACCTCTCTCGCGCCGCAGTTCCTCGGCTCGATCCCGAACGGCAGCGGCGTCGGCACGCCACTCGACCGCGTTCGCACCGAACGCCAGCAGGCGGGTCTCGGCTTCGACACGACGAGGCCCCTCGACGATCGCCGTCACCGGAGTCCGCTGCAGATGCGCCGCGAGACACGCGGCAGCGAGCGCCGCGGGCGAGCCCGTCGCGACGACCTCTCGGGGCGACCCGAACGCACGCGACAGCGCGTGCATCGTCCCGCGGAACCACAGGGAGCCGCCATGCTGGACGACCTCGACCTGCACGCGCAGGCCCGGCGTCACGTCGAAGCCGGGCAGGATGACGCCGCCGATCAGCGGCGTCTCGACCAGGACTCCCCGTAGACGACGGGCCGCGGCTTCCACCTGTGCGGCAACCGGACTCATGGCCGGATGTCCTATCCGGACGAGCCCGCCGGCGCACCTGTCAGCCTGAAGCCGCGGTCAGGACGCCGACCCTTCTCGCTCCCGCATCCCGCAGGACCCGCGCACACTCGCGGGCCGTCGCGCCGGACGTGGTCACGTCGTCGACGAGGACCACGTGGCTCCCGACCACCACGCGCCGTCGGGCCACGCGGAACGCCCCGGCGACGTTCGCCTCTCGTGACGTGGTCCGGGGATCGCCCTGGGGCCTCGTATCGCGGACCCGGACGATGACACCGCGGCCGCAGGTCCACGCCAGTTCGTCCGCCAGGCCGTCCGCGAGTCGCGCCGCCTGGTCGAAGCCACGGGCCCGGCGCTTCCGCGCGTGAACGGGAATCGGAACGACCAGCGTCCGTCGCGGCCAACCGATCAGCTGCGCGCGTCCGAGGCGAGTGATCTCGCGGATCAGCAGGAGTCCCGCCGCTCCGTCATCGCCGAACTTGAAGCGCCGCACGAGCGCCCCGCCCGTCCCCGCGTAGGCGAGGGCAGCACGGCGGAACGCCAGCCCCCGGAGCGGGCGGTGATCGGCGAGGCAGCGCGAGGACCCGGGCGCCAGTGGCGCTCCGCACCGCCGGCACCCGCCGAGTTCGAAGCGGACGAGCCCGGCCCGGCAGCTCCCGCACAGCCCTCGCGCGGGAGCGCCACACCCGGCACATGTCGGCTCGACGAGCCCGTCGAGGACCGCACGGCACAGCTCCCGCCCGAATCGCCGCAGCGCGACGCGTGTTCTCCGTTCCACATCCCCCTGTGGGCGTGGGGGCCGAGAACGATGCGCGCCCGTGCGCGCCGAACCAAGTCACCGGCCAGGCAGCGCCTGGATGTCGTCGCGGAGCCTGCGCCCGCGGTCACCGAGGGATGTCACCCGCGAAGGACGCTCGGTCTCGGCCGGGAGCTCCAGCGCGCGGCGCACCGCCCGCACGTAGTCCTCGACGGTCATGTCCGGGGTGTGCCGGATTCCGAGGTAGACGCCGATCTCCTGCGTCAGCCCCATGTTCTGCTGGAAGTCCCAGGGGTTCCGATGGAAGAAGTCACGCAGGTACTTCCGGAACGTGCGGCGCGAGTAGGTCGCGCCGACCAGGTAGACGACCCCGGCGAACGCCACGATGCCGAGGCAGACCAGCACGGTCGTCACACGCTCGCGGAGCGCGTCGAGCACCGAGAAGCCCTGGAGCAGGAACCCGGTGTTCAGGAACAGGAACCCGATGACGACCTGGATCTTGTTCAGCGAGTAGTCGCGGACGGAGGCCAAGCTCCCCGCACCCACGCCGAAGAACTCCTCGGTGACCCTCCGCGTGCGGCGGAAGATGATCGAGTTGGCGAGGAAGAACACGCCGACCAGGTTGCAGGTCAGTCCGATGACCGCCAGCTCTGCAGAATCCATGGGCTGTGGAACAGGTCGGGAGGTCGGAGCGCGCGGAATACGCCCGCGCTGCCCGCGGTTCCCGAAGTGTAGAGCAGCCCCCGCACCGGTGTCACGGAGCCGCCCTGGAATCCCGGCCCCGTCCGCAAACCCCGACGCGACCGCATGCTCCCGGCCGACGAGCCGTCCCGCGGAGACTGGCTTCTGGGTGGCACGCCCTGCGGCTGGGCGACATTCTCCCGCCCGCTGCGTCCACCCGACGCCCCAACACCATGACGTACGCGGCCACACTCGACCACGTCACCAAGCGATTCGGTGACCACACGGCGGTCCACGACCTGTCTCTCCGCATCCCGGCGGGATCGATCTACGGATTCATCGGCCCGAACGGCGCCGGCAAGACGACGACGATCCGGATGCTGATGAGCATCTTCTATCCGGATGCCGGACAGATCCGGGTGCTCGGGCACGACAGGCCAGAGGTCGTCAAGGACCGCCTCGGCTACCTCCCCGAGGAGAAGGGCCTCTACAAGTCGATGCGGGTCCAGGAGATCGTCGCCTACTTCGGGAAGCTGAAGGGGATGTCCACCCGCGAGGCGAACGAGCGCGCCCGCGACCTGCTCGTCCGCTACGGCCTCGGTGACTGGCTCCAGGTGAAGTGCCAGGCCCTGTCGAAGGGCATGGGCCAGAAGGTCCAGCTGCTCGGGACGATCATCCACAACCCCGAGCTGGTCATCCTCGACGAGCCGTTCTCCGGACTCGATCCGGTGAACATGGAGCTCATGCGCTCGACGATCCTCGACATGAAGCGCGAGGGCCGGACGGTGATCTTCTCGACGCACGTGATGAAGCAGGCCGAGGAGATCTGCGACTTCGTGTTCATGATCCACCGCTCGAAGAAGGTCTTCGACGGGCCGATCCAACAGATCAAGCAGAGCGCTGGCGGAGGGATCCACCTCGCCTACGACGGGTCCGCGACGGAAGTGTTCGGAGAACTCACCCGCGAAGGACTGGCGACTCGCATCAACGACGCGGGCAAGGAGGCCGAGATCCATCCTGCGGAGGGCGTGGACCCGCAGGCGATCCTCGCGCGCCTCGTCGGCCGGGTCACGGTCCGTACTTTCGATCTCCGGGAGGTCTCGCTGCACGAGATCTTCGTCCGCAAGGTCCGCGAACTGAGCGGCGAGGTCCTCGAGGAGACACCCCGATGAGCAAGACACTGATCGTCGCCCAGCGCGAGTTCGTCGAGAACCTGCGCACCAAGACGTTCTGGATCGGCATCCTTTCGCTGCCGCTGATCCTGGCCGCGTCGATCGCGATCGGACGGTTCCTCGAGAAGTCGAAGGACGTGCGGACCTACGCGGTCGTCGACCTCTCGGAGAATGACTGGCTGTCGCGCTCCATCGAGACCAGGGCCGCCCAGACCGACCTCGGCTCGATGCTCCGCGGGGCCGGCGAGGGCGGAGGAGAGGCTCCCGATGTGAAGGCGTGGCTCGAAGGCCTGCCCGAGGACCATCCGATCCGCGACCTGATGGCGCGCATCCGCGAGGCGGCACCGGACTTCGATCCGGCCGCACTCGGCGGCGAAGACGGCGACCGCCCGCGCCTGCCGCCCAGCGTGCAGGGCGCCGTCCTCCGCTGGGCCCTCGAGGTGCAGCGCGACCCCGAACGCGCGAAGGTCCTCCAGAACCTCGCGTCGAGCATCGCGCTGGCGCGCTACCGACGGATCGATCTCGACGCGCTCGGCGTATCGGAGGAGCAGCCGATCGACGAGGTGCGGGCTTCGCTGAACCGCGCGATCGCGGACGAGAAGCTGTTCGCCTACTTCATCCTGCCCGGCGATCCGCTGGCCGACGGGGCGGGCGAGTACGTCTCGAACAACCTGACCGACGGCGACCTCCGATCCTGGTTCGAGCGCCACGCCACGTCGGTGGTGCGGGCACGTCGGATCGAGGCCATGCCCGGCGTGACGCAGGCCGATGCGGACCTGCTCCTGGCCTCGTTCCCGTTCCGGGAGCAGCGCGTTTCGTCGACCGGCGAGACCGAGACGGTGGACACGAAGGAGAAAGCGGCCGGCTTCGCGCCCGTCGCCTTCGTCTACCTGCTGTGGATCGCCGTCTTCACCGCGGCCCAGATGCTGCTGACGAACACCGTCGAGGAGAAGAGCAACCGCCTGATCGAGGTGCTGCTCTCCTCGGTGTCGCCACTCCAGCTGATGGCCGGCAAGGTGCTCGGCATCGCCGCCACCGGCCTCACCATCGTCGGTGCCTGGGTGGCGACCGCGCTCATCGGCGCCCAGCTGGTTCCGGACTCCGGGAAGCTCGGCCAGCTCGACCTCGCCGGGATCATCGGTGATCCGGTCTACCTCACGTCGTTCGTCGGCTACTTCCTGGCCGGCTACCTGCTCTACGCGGCGATCCTGGTCGCGCTCGGCTCGGTCTGCAACTCGCTGAAGGAGGCGCAGAACCTGATGCAGCCGGTGTTCATCCTGCTGATCGTGCCGCTGTTCGCGATGCTCTTCGTCGTGCAGGACCCGAACGGCACGGTCGCGCGCATCCTGACCTACATCCCGCTCTACACGCCGTTCCTGATGATGAACCGCGCGGGCGGACCGCCTCCGGCCTGGGAGTACTTCGCGTCGTCGGCGCTGATCCTGGTGTCGCTGGTGATCGCGTTCTGGGCAGCGGCCAAGGTGTTCCGCGTCGGCATCCTGATGACGGGCAAGCCGCCCAGGGTCCGGGAGATCCTGCGCTGGATCCGCGCGCCGGTCACGTCCGACGCCGCGGTCGACCCCGCACGCCGGTCGGACTGAACCGGCCTCGCGTGGCTCGTCGGCTCGGCCCGGCGCGACCACCGGGCGAGCCCGTCACTCCCACTCGATCGTCGCGGGCGGCTTGCTCGAGATGTCGAGGCAGACCCGATTCAGGCCGCGGACCTCGTTGATGATCCGGTTGCTGATGCGACGGAGCACGTCGACGGGCAGGAGCTCCCAGTCGGCGGTCATCGCGTCGGTGCTGGACACGACGCGGATCACGCAGGCGTTCTCGTAGGTCCGCTGGTCCCCCATCACGCCGACCGACTGGACCGGCAGCGAGACCGCGAAGTACTGCCAGAGGTTCTGGTGGAGCCCGCGCGACTCGACCTCTTCCCGGACGATCGCGTCGGCCTCGCGGAGCGGAGCGAGACGTTCCTCGGTGATCGCACCTAGGCAGCGGACCGCGAGGCCGGGTCCCGGGAACGGCTGGCGGTCGATCAGCGAAGACGGGAGCCCGAGTTCTCGACCGATCGCGCGAACCTCGTCCTTGAACAGGTCGCGGAGCGGCTCGACGAGCTCCATGTCGAGATCCTCCGGCAGCCCCCCCACGTTGTGGTGGCTCTTGATCGTGGCCGTGGCGCCACCGTGCGCGGCGACCGACTCGATCACGTCCGGATAGAGGGTGCCCTGCCCGAGGAACTTCGCCGAGTTCAGCTCACGCGCCTTCTCGCGGAACACGTCGACGAACACGCGGCCGATGATCTTGCGCTTGCGCTCAGGGTCCTCGACGCCCGCGAGCTCGTCGAGGAACCGCTTGCGGGCGTCCACGACGTGCAGGTCGATGTGGTACTCGTCCCGGAACAGCGCCTCGACGCCCTCGCGCTCGCCCTTGCGGAGCAGGCCGTTGTCGACGAACACGCAGTGCAGGCGCTCACCGATCGCGCGATGGATCAGAACGGCGGCAACCGAGCTGTCGACGCCGCCCGACAGCCCCAGCACGACCTCGCCCGCTTCTCCGACCTGCTCACGGACGCGCCGGACCTTATCGTCGACGATGTTGCCCGGATGCCAGTCGTCCCGGCATCCGGCGATCCGCAGCACGAAGTTGCGCAGCACGCGTTCGCCCTGCGCGCTGTGCGTGACCTCCGGATGGAACTGCAGTCCGTAGATCCGTCGCGCCGTGTCGGCCGCGGCCGCGACCGGGCACGGTTCGGACCGGGCCAGCACCTGGAAGCCGTCCGGGAGCGCGGCGACCTGGTCCCCGTGCGACATCCAGACGGTGCTGCGGAGGTCGACCCCGTCGAGCAGGACCTGCGGGTCGACGACCTCCATCTCCGTCCTGCCGTACTCGCCGCCCGCACTCGCCGGCTCGACGCGGCCGCCGAGGGTCTGCGTCAGCCATTGGAGGCCGTAGCAGATCCCGAGGACCGGGACGCCGCGCTCGAGCACCGCCGGATCGAGGGTCGGCGCATCCTGCTCGTAGACGGAGCGAGGCCCGCCCGAGAGGATGATCGCCTGGGGCTGCATCGCCTCGAGCATCATGCCCATGCGGTCCGGCACGGTGATCCGCGAGTAGACGCCCATCTCCCGCACACGCCGAGCGATCAGCTGGCAGTACTGGGTGCCGAAGTCGACGATCAGCACGCCGCCGTGGTGTTCCTCGGCGCTGCCGCGCGCGTCTTGGTGGGTCTCGCTCAATCGACGTCTCCGCTGTAATTGGGAGCTTCCTTGGTGATCCGGATATCGTGCGGGTGGGACTCACGGACGCCCGCGGTTGTCACGCGGATGAAGCGGGCCCGGTCGCGGAACTCCGCGAGATCTCGGGCCCCGACGTAGCCCATCGACGAGCGCACGCCGCCGACCAGCTGGTAGACGAAGTCCACGAGGCGGCCCTTGTAGGGCACCATGCCCTCGACCCCCTCCGGCACGAACTTCATCTTGTCCTTGATCTCGCCCTGGGCGTAGCGATCGGCGCTGCCTGCCTCCATCGCACCCAGCGAGCCCATGCCGCGGACCGCCTTGAAGCTGCGGCCGCGGTAGAGGATCGTCTCTCCGGGGGATTCGTCGAGGCCGGCCAGGAGGCTCCCGAGCATCACGCTCGATGCGCCGGCGGCAAGCGCCTTCGCGATGTCGCCCGAAGTCCTGACTCCGCCGTCGGCGATCACCGGAACCCCCGAACCCTCGGCCGCGGCAGCGCAGTTAAGCACCGCGGTGAACTGGGGCATGCCGATCCCGGTGACGACGCGCGTCGTGCAGATCGAGCCCGGCCCGATGCCGACCTTGACACCGTCCGCGCCGGCTTCGATCAGCGCGCGGGTCGCCTCGGCCGTCGCGACGTTTCCGGCGACGACCGGGACCTCGTAGCGCGCCTTGATCGCGCGCACCGTCTCGACCACGTTCCGGGTGTGGCCGTGCGCGGTGTCGACGACGATCACGTCACAGCCGGCCTCGACGAGGCGCCCCACTCGCTCGATGTCGTGCACGCCGACGGCGGCCCCGACCTTGAGTCTCCCGCGCCCGTCGCGAGCGGCGTGCGGGAACTCCTCGAGGAGGTTGATGTCCTTGATCGTGATCAGGCCGGCGAGACGCCGGTCGGCGTGGACGAGGATCAGCTTCTCGACCTTGTTCCTCTGAAGGATCTCGCGAGCCGCGGCGAGCGTCGTGTCCGGCCCGGCGGTGACGAGGTGCTCCTTCGTCATCACGTCGCGGACCAGCGTGTCCCGGCTGTCGACGAAGCGGAGGTCCCGGTTGGTCAGGATGCCGAGCACCGTGTTCGAGCCGTCGACGATCGGCATGCCCGAGCACGTGTGCTTCCGCATCAGGTCCTTGGCCTCGCCGACGGTGGCATCCGGACCGAGCGTCACCGGGTCGAGGATCACCCCGTTCGCGGTCCGTTTGACGGTGTCCACCTCGGTGCACTGCCGGTCCACCGACAGGTTCTTGTGGATGATCCCGATCCCCCCCTCCTGGGCCAGGGCCACCGCCATCCGGGACTCGGTGACCGTGTCCATCGCCGAAGAGGCGATCGGCACCTGGAGCTCCACGCCGCGGCAGAACTCGGTGCACGTAGAGGCGTCCCGGGGCAGCACTTCGGAGTACTGCGGGACCAACAGGACGTCGTCGTAGGTCAGGCCCTCGCCGACCAGCTTTTCCATGGAGCGACTCTAGCCACGCCCGGGAGCCGGCTGCAAGGCAGAAGAGCATCCGACGGTCGCCGATGAATGATGGGGCTCCCCGCGGCTATCCTCCCGACGTGGAACGCACGTCGGTGATCCTCGTCACGCTGGTCGCCTACAAGGTCGTCCTGCTCGCGATCGGCTTCGTCGCCGAGCGCCGCACCCGCGACGAGTCCGACTTCCTCCTCGGAGGACGGAGGCTGGGCCCGCTGGTCACCGCGATCTCGGCCTCGGCCAGTTCGTCCTCCGTCTGGACACTGCTGGGCGTGTCGGGCTACGCGTACCAGCGTGGACTCTCGGCCCTCTGGCTGTTCCCGGCCTGCGTCGGCGGCTTCGCGATCAACTGGTTCCTGGTCGCCCCCCGTCTCCGCCGACGATCGGCCGAGACCGCTGCGTGCACCGTCACGGAGCTCCTGGCTGGTCCTGGTCGAGGCGCCGCCTTCCGGACGCCCAGGGTCGTCGCCTCCGTCATCCTGATCTTCTGTCTGACGACCTACGTCGCATCCCAGTTCCAGGGCGCGGGCAAGAGCTTCCAGACCACCTTCGGCCTCGATTCCCTGACCTCGATCCTGGTCGGCAGCCTGATCGTCGTCGTCTACACCGTTCTCGGCGGGTTCTGGGCGGTCAGCCTCACCGACACGCTCCAGGGACTGTGGATGGCCGCGACTGCGGTCGCCCTGCCGGTCGCGGCACTCATCGCGGTCGGTGGCCCCTCGGGCCTCGCCGCCGGCGTCGGGGCCGTCCCGTCGGACGGATACGCGGACCTGCTCGGAGGAGCCGACCTGGGCACCGGAGCGCTCGCGGTCCTCGCTCTGTTCGGCATCGGTCTCGGCTATCCGGGGCAGCCACACGTGGTGAATCGCTTCATGGCGGTTCGGGGCGACGCGGAACTCCGCCGCGCCCGCATCTACGCGATGAGCTGGGCCGTCGCCGTCTACGCCGGGATGATCGTCCTGGGCCTGTGCGGACGCGTCCTCCACGAGACCGCGATGCCCGACTCCGAACAGGCGTTCTTCGCGCTCGCAGACCAGCTGTTCCCGGCCGTGGTTTCCGGCGTGATGGTGGCTGCGGTGCTGTCCGCGATCATGTCGACCGCCGACAGCCAGCTCCTGGTCGCCGCTTCCGCGGTGAGCCACGACCTGGGATGGAAGGGCCCCGACCCCGCCGGGACCCTGCTCCGCTCGCGCGTCGTCGTGCTCCTCGTGTCGGCGCTCGCGGTGGGCCTCGCGCTGACGGCGGACGACACGATCTTCGGCAGCGTCCTGTTCGCCTGGAGCGCGCTCGGAGCCGCGTTCGGCCCGCTCCTCCTCGTCACGCTGTGGCGCGGACCGGTCCACGCGACGGCGACGACGGCAGCGATGGCGTTGGGTGCGGGCTACAGCGTGGTCGCATACCTCGACCCGGCCTGGAAGGGCGGCGTCCACGAGCGGGTCCTCCCGTTCGTTGCCGCATCGGCCGTCGCCTGGCTCGGCTCGAGCCCGACGGCCCGGAGCTAGGCTCGACGGGCGCGAGGGTGGACGGTCCGGCTCAGCTCCCCGGCCGGGACTCGTTGCGCGCCTGGACCTGACGGCGGAGAGCCGACTCGACCTTCAGCCAGGCGCGCACGTCTTCCTCGACGAGTCCGGCATCCCGGAGCGTCTCCTCCAGGATCACGAGACGTCGGTCGAAGTGGCCGCGCAGGATCGGGGGCAGCCCCTGGTGCGCATCCCGCGGATGCCGAACGCGAAGCTGCGGCACCTCGCCGAATGCCCAGAGCATGAATCCGAGCTGCCCCTCGACGATCGAACCCAGATCTCGCCCCGCGAAGAAGAACCCCACCATCGGATCGGCCGCGAGACGCGCGTAGAAGCGCCGGAGGATCCGGCGCACGCCGTCGATCCCTCCGACCCGACCGACCAACCCCTTGGCTGCTGCCATGTTGCTCCGATGTGCTTGGAGCACCTTCACTCGAAGACGTGCACGGTCACGCCAACGGTCTCCGGCGCCTTGTCCGCTGCGTCGTACATCCGCACGAAGCGCTCGGCCTCCTCGGTCTGGACGTCTCGCAGCGGGTCGACCCAGGCCGGTGGCACCGACTGGTAGTGCATCCAAGCGACCACGACGACCCCGCTGCCGCTCACGCCGTCCGGGAGCGCGACACGGTAGCACGTCCGATCCTCACCGCCGGTGAAGTCCGGATCGTCGCCCACGCCAGCTGGCGCGGTGTCGGCGGCGTAGGGCCCATCGGCCCGGTAGCCCCTGGGCAGGATTCGGTTGTCCTTCAGCCGCGACGCCATCCGCGTCAGGTAGGTGGTCGGAGCCCCGTCTTCGTCTCCTGCGACCGCCTCGTAGACCTGCACCTGGGACGCGTCGTCGATGACGACGTGGTGAGGCTGGCCGCGCTCGTCCTGGACACCCTCGAGCCGCCCGTTCTCGTCGAAGGCACCCGAATCGAAGATCACGCTGCGACCCGCCCTCACCTGGACGCGCAGCCAGGCGCGCCTCGCCGGGTAGCCGGTCGGGAACTTGTGACCGGTCTTGTTCTCGACGCGGACGTCGAACGACACGACGCCCTCGCCGCGCTCGGCGTCCACGACCGACAGCGCGACGGTCTCGTGCGCGAGCTGCCGGCGAGTCGCCCGCGCGTTCCGCCGCAGCGCGTCTGCGTCAGCCTTGACGCCGAGTTCGTCGCTGTTGCGACGCAGCAGATCGAGCATGAACGCGTTGCCGCCGACGAACGTATGGGCTCTGTAGTCGTCGCGCACCGGGATGTTGAAGTCGAAGCCGGCCGGATTGCGCGCGATGCGCATCTCCCCCACTTCGGGCATGTGGCACTCCTGGCAGGTGCGCGCGCCTTCAGATCCTCCGTCCGCGAACGCACTGTTCTGCCATTCCAAGTACGGAGTCTGCTCGGCGAACGGCGCGCCGCCCGGGACGTGGTGCGTGTAGAGCGTGTGGCAGGAACCGCAGAGCCCCGCATCGCGGATGTGCGGGCCGTGCGTCGCCTCGAACCCCGTGTGCATGAGCATCGGCCGCGCCGACGGGTTCTCGTACGGCCCGAAGATCTTGCGGCCGGGGCGGATGTCGAGGTTGCCGCTGAAGCTCGCCGGCTCTCCGAACGTTTCACCCTGGGCCTGATGGCAGACGGTGCAGGTCACGCCGTCCTCCGCCATCCCGTTGCCGTAGCTCGCGAACACACCCGGTGACTCCTTGCCGGCGAGGCGCGCCTCGTGGTGCACCGCCGGTCCGTGGCAGGTCACGCACAGCGCCTGGATCTCGGCTTTCTTCTCGTCGGTCGAAGCTGCAGCGACCTCCTTGCTGACCTGGGCCCGCCAGTAGGGGTCGCGGAACGAGTTGGCCATCATCGTGGCCTTCCAGGTGCCGTGCGGCGACACGTCGTCGCCGGTGGGACTCCACAGCGCCGTGGCCGTGGTCGCTGCCGAGTGACAGAGAGCACACGCGTTCGAATCGGTGAAGTGATCCGAGGAGGCCGCAGACCGCCCCATCATCCCCATTCCGCGTCCTGGCCCCTGGGTCTCGGCGGCGAGGTCTTCGTGGCCCGCGGCGAAGGCGACTGCGGAGGCAGCCAGGACGACGATCAGGGTCTTGCGGAGCATCGGTGTGTGTTCTCGGAGGAACGCCCAGGAAGGCACGTCGCGCGGGCGAATCGGTGGGGTCAGGGCGAATTTCAGCGTTTCTTCGGCGCCAGGTGGCGGTCGAGCCAGTCGAAGAAGAGCCGCTGCCAGAGCACACCGTTCTGCGGAGAGAGCACCCAGTGACTCTCGCCGGGGAAGTAGACGAAGCGCGAGGGCACGCCCCGGACCTGGGCACCGGTGAACGCCTGGAGCCCCTGCTCCAGAGGCACCCGGAAGTCCTGCTGCCCGTGGATCACCAGGAGCGGCGTGTCCCAGTCCTGCACGAACCGGTGCGGCGAGAAGCGCTCGTAGTCCGCGCGTGTCCGATCGTCTCCCCAGTAGGGCCCACCCAGGTCCCAGTTCGCGAAGAACAGTTCCTCGGTCGACAGGTACATCGATTCGAGGTTGAAGACGCCGCAGTGTGCGACCATCGCGGCGAAGCGATCGGGCTGATCGTGGCCCATCAGCCAGTAGACGGTGTAGCCGCCGTAGCTCGCGCCGACCGCACCGACGCGTCGCGGATCGATCCACGGTTCCGCGATCATCGCGTCGGTCGCCGCGAGCAGGTCCTGCATCGCCTGTCCGCCCCAGTCACGGCTGATCGCCTCGTTCCAGGCCGTGCCGAAGCCCGGCAACCCGCGACGGTTGACCGCGAGGACCACGTAGCCACGCGCTGCCATCAGGTGGAAGTTCCAGCGGTAGCTGAACCACTGCCCGACCTGGGACTGGGGCCCTCCCTGGCAGTAGAGCAGCATCGGGTAGCGCTTCTGCGGATCGAAGCCCGGCGGCTTGATCACCCAGGCGTGCACCTTCTCGCCGTCGGTCGCATCGAACCATCTCTCCTCGACCGACGGCAGATCGAGGTCTGCATAGACCGCACCGTTCACATCGGTGCGCAGCTCACCCTCGACGGGTTCGCCGGAGAGCGGGACTTCGACGAGTTCGTGCGGACGCTCGGACTGCTGCCGGAGAGCGACGAACCCCGAGCCGTCCGGCAGCGGCACCGCGCTCGCGAAGTGCCAGCGTCCGCTCGTGACGGCAGCCGGAACTCCGTCACCCTCCAGGGGCAGCCGGAAGACCTGGTGCGTCCCACGCCAGTCGGCTTCGACCAGGAATCCGCTCGAATCGGGAAGCCACGAGAAGCTGCCGACCGTGCCGTCCCAGCGATCGACACGGACCGGGTCGGCGCCGGGAGGCCACGCGCGGACGAACAGCCGGTTCTGGTCCGACTCGTAGCCGTTCCGCTCCATGCTCGCCCAGGCGAGCCACTGGCCGCTCGGGGAGAAGCGTGGCTCCACGTCGTAGCCGCCGAAGCCGCGGGTCAGGTTGCGGTGCGTGCCGCCGTCGAGCGGTGCCCAGAACAGGTCGCTGTTGGTCGAGAACTCGGGCGCGTCGGAGACCTTGGCGGTGTACACGAGACCGGTCGAGTCGGGTGACCACGCGATCTGCTCGCCGCCGCCGAACGGCATCAGCGGCGTGTCGACCCGCATGCCCGCCATCAGGTCCCGCGCTGGCGAAGAACCGTCGGACGGGACCACGAAGAGATGGCTGTAGGTGCCGTCCTTCCACGTGTCCCAGTGCCGCACCATCAGGTCGTCGTAGACCCGCGCCTCGGCGAGAGGCAGGTCAGGGTGCTGGTCGACGAGCGTCGGGGCGAGCCGGACCGTCGCAGTGAACGAGAACTGCTGGCCGTCCGGAGACCAGGCGAGGTTCGAGACGCCGCCGGCGTGGTCGGTCACACGCTTCGCGTCACTGCCGTCCGCGTCCGAGACGAAGACCTGGGTCGTGCCCACGTGCTCGCCGTCCACCGACGAGGCGAGGAACGCGAGCCGCGAGCCGTCCGGCGACCAGCGCGCCCCGGACGCGGATCGACCGAACGGGATCGTCACGTCCTCGCCAGAACTGCGTTCCAGGCGACGGATCACCGTGCTGCCTCGGTTGGCAGCGAGGTCGTAGCTCCGCAGGTGGTAGAGCACGAAGCGGCCGTCGGGCGAGACCTGGGGATCGGCGACCCGACCCAGGTCCCAGAGCATCTCGGGGGTCAGGCGACGCCCCTGGGCCGCGGCCCCGGATGCGAGGAGCAGGACGGCGGCCGACGCGAGGCCACACGCAGAGCGCGACGGATGGAGCAGCGACATCGCCGGCCATGCTAGGAATCGGCGCCATGTGGGGACAGCGCGACCCCGCGGGACCGCTCTGCCTCAGTCGATCTCGAGCGCGCGCGCGAGGCTCTCGGTCCGGACCCGCAGTGCGTCGCGAGCGGCACCGGCGTCCATCATCCCGATCGCAGTCAGCGCATCCTCGACGCGTCCAACGGCGAGTGCGGCCTCGACGCAGGCCTCCAGGAGGCGACCACGCCCTGGCACCCCTCGACCGAGCGGATCGAAGTCGACGAGCTCTGCTATGAGGTCGTGGAGTGCGGGATCGGTCCGGAGCAGTTCGAAACGCGTATGCCCGTGGGTCGCTTCGGTCGACGGACGCTTGACGAGACTGTGGAACGCCTCCACCCCCTGCCCGAAGTATTCCGCGTAGTTCGACGCGGCGTAGTAGTCGAGGCAGCGCCCTTCCTCGGTCGCCGTATCGAAGGCAGCACGGATCCGCACGCCGACCGATCGTCGCTCGAATCCGTGGAGGTGCACCTGGTGCGCGACCTCGTGGACCAGCGTGTCGAACCCGAAGGCCGCAGCCTCATCGAGGGCCTCGATGCCGGTCGCGGCGCGCAGACCGCCGATCCCCCGGACATCGTCCCAGACGCGACCGTCGAACGTCCGACGACCGCGCAGCGAAGCCCGGGCCGGACTGTCCGTGGTGCGAACGTCCTCCGCGAGGAGTTCGTGGCTCCCCCCCTTGCGGACCAGCGTCGGGAGCCGTGATCCGAACAGACCGAGCGCGCGGAGGACCGCCTCACGGCGCTCGTCCGGCAGCGCCTCGAATCCCGGAACGAACGCGGCCACCACGTCGGAGTCCGGGTCGCGCCCGCGCCCGAGACGGCGCACGTCGTGGAAAGCCCCGTGGGTCGAGGCGAGACAACCCTCGGCGCGGAGGCGATAGAGGGTCTCACCGAGCAGGCGGTGCGCGATCGGGTGGCCGGGCTCCGCCCGCAGGACGTCGACGAAACCGTCGCGCGCATGCACCAGCTTTCCGGCCCGCAAGGTCCGGATCGCGCGCGACAGCGCGGGCGATACCGCGGCAGCCGAAGGCGGCAGCAGACCCGAGCCGAGCCGGAGATGGGCTTCGGCATGCAGCGGATCGAGCGCGACCACGCGTTCGTAGCACCGCCTCGCCTCGTCGTTCTGCTGGGTCCGGAACAGCGCCGATGCGTGGGCCGCGAGCACTTCGACCCCGTGCCCCGGGCGGGCGACCGAGCGCGTCGAGAAGGACAGCGCATCCTCGAAGCGCCGGGCCCGGATCAGAGCGCGGACCCGGAGCGCTGCCGCGGCATCGTCGTCCTCGTCCAGATCGAGCGCCCGATCGGCGTAGCCGAGAGCCACGGACGGGCGACCGAGCAGCAGCTCGACCCGGCCGAGCCCCACCCAGGCAGCGATGCCGTCTGGCTCGATGCCGCGGAGCGCCTGGAACGATGCACGCGCGCCGAGCGGATCTTCGCGGCGGAGCTGGTCCTCAGCCTTGGCCACGAGCGCCGCCGCATCGTCGGCACCTACGACCCGGGCGTCAGGACCGGGCGCCGGTGCCTGTGCAGACAGGACCCCGGACGCGGCGCACAGGGCCGCGCAGAACAGGGTCAGGGTCGTGCGAAAGGCGTCGATGGCGGTTCTCCCGGAGCAGCTTGGACGGAGCAGCCCGAGGACAACCCCAACCAGACCGTCGGGAAAACCTACCTGCCGTTCCGAGCGCCCGTCGGCGCCGCCCGCGAGCAGGCTACGCGAGCCGCCCAACATGCGCTGCCAGCGACCCCAGGGAGTCCAGGATCAGGACGTCCGGGGAGACCCGGGACCTGGACTTCCGTGGCATGCCCGGAGCCGTCGTCCGGGCACGCTCCGCATCACCGTCGAGGCAACGACAGCACCTCGAGGCGCTGGACGTCGAGTCGACGCAGGCTGTCCGAGGCAGGACGGTTCGCCGGGCCACGGACGCCGACCTCCATCCCGTCGAAGAGCGAGAGGTCGTAGCGGCCGGTGGTGCACTCGATCTCGAGCAGCACCTGGCCACCCTTCTCGAGCTGCGCCACGCGAGGCGTGAACACCCCGCCGCGCACGCGGACCCAGCCGGTGACGAACTCACCGAGAGGATCGACCTCGACGCGGGGCGGCAGCGGATCCGCCTCGGGCTTCGGCGGCTCTGCTTCGACGATCTGGAGCATCGCGATCGCCTGGGCCTGCCGTTCGACCTCGGCGAGGAGCCGCTCGGCGTCGGTGCGAACCTTCGATCCTTCGGGCGCCTGGCCGATCAGCGCGACGCAGGCGTCGCGGACCGGCGCCACGTCCTGGTCCGCCTCGGGCTTCGCATACTCGCTGCGGAAACGGGCAGACAGCGCTCGGACCTCGGCATCCAGGGCTTCGAGACGAGCGGCCTCGGCCTGCTCTGCCTGGCGCGCGGCGAGCGCAGCCTCGGCTTCCGACTTCTGCCGCGAGACGGCCCCGTCCCACGCGGCGATCAGCGTCGGCACGGCTTCGGCGGCCGGGAACACGACCACTGCGTCGGAGGCGACCCAGGCGTGCTGCTCCGGGAAACGCACTTCGAACCAGTCACCTTCGATGCCGACGAGGACGAAGGCCGTGCCCTCGTCGACGAGCCGAACCGGCGCTTCCGCGGAAGTCGGCCGGTAGCGGAACGCGACGCGGGCTCCTTCGGTCCGCACCATTCCGTCTTCGCCGAGCTTCGCGAAGCGGCCGTGGACGAAGCCGCGGACACCGAGGGGCAGCCGGACCGCCCGGTAGCCGTTCCGCTCCTCGCCGGTCGGCACCACCACGTCGCCCTCGCCGAGCTTCTCGTCGTAGGTCGGCGAGTAGGACGTCGGGAAGCAGCGGAGCTCGGTGTCGGCCCGCTCGACCCGGCCGTAGGCCTCCGGCGCCTTCGGGGCAGCCGCTTCGACGACGACCGGTTCCTGCGGGCCAGGGCCGGTTCCGGACGCTTCGCCGGCCTCCTGCGCACGAACCGAGACGGGGATCGCCGCGAACGCGGCCGCGAGCACGAGCGCCGCTGGACGCGGCGACAGAACGATCGACATGGAGCCTCCCAGAAGTATCCACGGCGGCACGGACCAGGTGCCGTCGTGCTGATCCGCCGGGATCGTAGGAACCTCTTCGCCCGCAGGCAATGCCCGGGAATCAGGGCCGACCCGCCGGACGGAACGGATTCCAGGGGCCCGGCCCCAGGTCTGCTTGTCCTGTCCGGCGAAACTGCCGATAGCATCAGGACCGATGCGACGCGCGGCTGCAGCCTTCCTGCTGGGACTCCTGACGATCCCGTCGTGCACCTACGCCGAGGGGGACTCCCGGGTGCTGGTGACCTCGACGCCCGCCGGCGCGCTGATCCTGGTCGACGGTGAGGACACCGGGCTGACCACCCCGAGCATGGTCGAGCTCGACGGCTTCCTCGGCGACGACCACGTCGTCACGCTCCAGAAGGTCGGGTTCGACCCCGAGGACCGCGAGGTCATCCACCACACGCACGCGTACACGTCGAAGTGGCAGGACGGCACCGACTTCCGGATCTGGCCGTTACCCCTGTTCTGGACGCTCGGCGACTTCCTGACGCCGTTCGCGGTGAAGTGGCGCTACGTCCCGCACGAGTTCCACGTGACTCTCTACCCCGAAGGGGAGTCGCCGAAGACCGAACCTTCGGCTCCGGACCGTTGAGCCGACCCGCGGTCTTCCTGGACCGGGACGGCACCGTGAACGTCGAGCGTGACTTCGTCCGGCATCCGGACGAGATCGAGCTCCTCCCCGGTGCACGCGAGGCCGTCCACGCACTGCGACGCCAGGGCTTCCGCATCGTGGTCGTCACCAACCAATCGGGCATCGCACGTGGCTACCTGGACGAGGCCACGCTGGCACGCGTGCACGATCGGCTCGACGACCTGCTCGGCGGCTCGGTCGACGCGTGGCTCCACTGTCCGCACCACCCCGACACCGGGGTCGTCGCCGGCTACGTCCGCGCTTGCACGTGCCGGAAGCCGGGCGACGGTCTCGTCCGCCGCGCGGCCGAGCTGCTCGACCTCGACCTCCATCGGTCCTGGCTCGTCGGCGACAGCGCGCGCGACGTGCTCGCAGGTCACGACCTTCCGGTCCGAACCGTGCTGGTCCGCTCCGGCAAGCCGATCGATGCGCAGCGTGAGGCGCTCCTCGCCGCAGGGGTCGAACCCGACCTCGAGGTCGCCGACCTCCGCGCGGCCGCAGACGCGATCCTGGCTAGCGCTCCCGGCGCATGACGCCCAGGTAGTGCCACGTCGCGGCGGCGGTCAGCGCGCACACGACGAGGCCGAGCCAGCCGATCCCGTCCGAGCCGGGCATGGTCGGGAACACGATCCACGCGACCGCGGTGACGGTGATCGCGATCCCGAACACCGTGCAGGCGATGTAGAAACCGATCAGGCCACGAGTCACGCGCGCAGAGCCATCTCGCGGATGCGTCATGCCGCGGAGGATAGGAGCCTCCTGGCCGAGCGCGAGACGGGTCCCCGAAGAAACCGCCGCCTCCCCGCCGCGACGTTCCGCGTGCGCGGACACGGGGGTAGTCTCACTCCATGCCGCGCGCACTCGACGAGCTGCTCGTTCTGCTGGCCCGCCACCACGACGTCGATCCTCCCGCGATCGGTCCGTCGTCGCACGGCCTCTCCGGCGATACCCCGCTCCTCGCGCACGAACATCCAGGGCGCCGCGACCGCCTGGAAGCCCGGCTCGCCGGCGACCGCGACGAACCCGCACCTCGCCTGCTCGCAGAGCTTCGGGCGTTCGGCGGCCCTTCGCTCCGCTGGACGCTCTGGAAGGACTCGGCCGCCGCGCTGTCCGCGGTGATCGCATCCGCGCGCGCCACGACCGGCCGGGATGCGACGGTCGTGTGCTCGCCGAGCTGGGCGGCAGCGGAGTACGGCCCTGCCCGACCTCTCGAGGATGCGATCGCCGCCTGCGGCGCCGACGCGCCCGCATGCGTCGTCGTCGAGCCGCGACTGTCGCCGGACGACTGGGCGCGGATCGCGGGAGCCGCTCGGGAAGCTGGCGCGATCCTCGTCGCCGACGAGACACGGACCGCGGGACGACTCGCCGACGCGCTGTGCGCGTCCGGCCTCCAGCCCAGCCCGGACGCGATCCTCGTCGGCGAGTCGCTGGCGGCAGGAGCCAGCTTCGCCGCGCTCGCGCAGACGGGAGACGCCCCGGAAACGAACCGCGTCGACGACCCGAGTCCGTCGCCCGTGGCACTCGAGCTCGCGCTGGCGACGGTCGCCGAGATCCGCTCCGCTCCCGTCGCGACGGAGCTCGCGGCCCGCGGCGCCGCTCTGTCGAGGTGCTTCGAGGACACGTGCCGCGAGCACGACATCCGCGCGCGGCTCGTCGGCCCGGAGGCACTCCCGAGCCTCCGTTTCGATGGGCAGGAGAACGCCGAGGCGCCGCTGATCGCTCACCACTTCCTGCTGGAACTGAAGGCGCTGGGCGTCAGCGCGGACGCCTACCCGGCCTTCTCCGCCGGAGCGGCCGACGCAGAGGAAGCCCGCATCGACGCTGCCCTCGCGGATGCGATCGCGCGGATCCGCACGCTCCTGATCGAGCACAACTCCTACCTGAGCGGCGGGATCCCGTTCGTGTTCCCGGACAACGACCCCCGCCTCGCGGATCGCGGCATCGCCCGCTACCGACACCCCAAGCTCGCCGAGGTGGACATCGAGCCGGTCGACGGAGAGCCAGCGATGCGGATCGCGTTCGCGGCGGGCCAACTGGGTCCGATCACGTCGTCGGGCTTCTACCTCCCGACGAGACTCCGCGGCGACTTCACGATCGAGGTCCGCTACGACGTCCGGACCTGGGAGCCGGGCCCGGACTCCGCGTGCCTCGGGCTGTTCGTCCAGAACGAGCCCTCCACCGCTCGCTACTACGCGCAGCTGATGTCGACGGCCGATCGCATCGGCGAGATCTCCGCGGCCGCGGGACTCGAGGGCGAGCTGACCGGACGCCACCCGATCCCGGGCCGCGCCGGCTTCCTGAAGCTGACCCGCGTCGGGGACAGCCTGACGACCTGGCATCGAGATGTGGATGCAGCCGATTGGACGGCGCTCGGCACGAAGTCACCCTGCTCGACCGACGACGTGATCACGGGCGCCAAGATCTGGTCGAAGGTCCGCTGCGGCGGACTCGTCGTCGACCTGTCCGCGATGAGGGTCGAAGCCACGATTCCGGACGACCAGATCCCGCGGCTCGAGCCGAGACCCGATCCGCGGCAAGGCGGGTGAGCTCCGGAGACTCGACGTCCGCGCGGCGCGGACGGCTGGGAAAGATGCGACGGACGCTCGCCGGGCCGCGCTCGGGCGCCGCCCAGCGGACCGTCCTCACGGCAGGTATCGCGACAGCCGGGCACCGACGCGGTTTGCGACACCCTTCGGCAACTTCGACCACATGCGCCGCGGCCCCTGCAGCTTCGGGTTGCTCGGATGGAACTCCGGCAGCTTGGCGTCGGCACGCAGCAGCGTGAAGTCGTAGTGCAGCGGCTCGGGCTCGAAGCCCATGTTCTGCTTGAACTTCGCGGCTCCGGTGTCGCGACGGCTGCGCCCGAAGTCGAACACGCGGAAGCCCCGCTCGATCGCCCACTCCATGATCTTGCAGTAGACGAAGTCCGCGACGCCCTTGCCGCGCGCCTCGTTGCTGGAGCCGGAGTAGTAGGCGTAGACCGCGTCCTTGTAGAGAAAGCTCATCACCGCGCACATCGGCCGGCGATCCGCGTCGCGGACCACGTGCAGGACCACCGCCTTGCCGAACTCCTCGCGCAGGTTCTCGAACCAAGACTGTGGCAGGGACGGTGTGCCCAGCCGTCGCTTCTCTTCGGAGAACAGCTCGAAGAACACCGAGACGTCGTCCAGCTCCTCGAAGGTCATCGAGAAGCGATCGCGCGCTCGGCGCACCTCCGCACGCGCCTTCTTCGGGATCGACGGCAGCACCTCGTCGACGGTTGCGGGGAGCTCCTTCCGGAAGGTCACGTAGAGATCGAAACGCACCCGGTCGCCGGGTCGCGGTGCCAGGTGACGAAGCTCCAGGTATCCGGCCGCGAGGCGACGCCCCTGCTGGCACGCGGCATCGATCAGCGCCTGCTGCACGTCCTCGTCGCCCGCGAGCACGCCCCCGTAGACCCCGTAGGGTACCGAGATCATCTGCTTGCCGAGGAACGGGCTCCTGATGTGGAAGACCGGCAGCACGCCGCGCCACGCACGCCCTTGTTCGCAAACGAGGTAGTGCGCCTCGTGGTGGAAGGTCTCCTCCACAGCTCGTCTCCATCCGGACAGATGGAAGAACGACCCGTGCTCGTGACCGTGCACGAACGCGTCCCAACGCGCGTCTTCACCGGGCAGCAGCTCGCGCACGCGGAGCGCCGGAGAATCCTCGCGCGGCTCGGCCCTGCCGAGCGCTGCATCGACGGCATCGGCGACGGCACCGTCACTCGGCTGCGGTCCCTCGACCTGCACGACCTCGTCGACGCGGTAGTCCCGCATCTGGCTCGCCTGGGTGAAGATGATGATCTCACCGACCAGCCCGAAACCGATCAGCTGCACGCCGAACGCGACGAGGATCACGCCCAGCACGAAGATCGGACGGTCCGCGATGCTCACGTCCTGGATCACGCGCTCGTAGAGCGGGTTCAGGCTGACCGCGATCCCGATCAGGATCGCGATGATCCCGAGGATCCCGAAGAACCGGAGCGGCTTCTGCGTGAACCGCGTCAGGAAGCTGATCGCGAGGATGTCGAGGACGCGGCGCACGTAGACGCCGATCCCGTAGAAGGGCAGCGTCCCCTGCTCCTCGCGGTGCCGGACCTTCACCTCGACGACGTTGAAGCCCTGCCGCAGCGCGAGGACCGGCAGGAACCGGAACATCTCGCCGTAGACGCTGACCTCCTCGAGCACCTGGCGGCGCATGCCGCGCACGCCCGAGTTCAGGTCGTGGAAGCGGATTCCCATCACCGCGCGCAGCACCCAGTTGAACACGGTCGACTGGACGCGGTTCAGCCAGGGATCGACGCGCGGGTGGCGCCACGTCGCGACGAAGTCCGCGCCCGACTCGAGCGCCTGGACGATCTTGACGAGATCGTCGGGCTCGACCTGCAGGTACTGCGGCACGTTCAGGATGAACGCGCCGCGTGCGCGCGCGACACCCGCCGAGAGCGCGATCGACTCACCGAGCCCGTCGCCCTGCAGCCGGACCGTCTTGACCGGGTGTTCGGAGGAGAGTTCGGCGAGATCCTCGACGATCCGGCCGTGGACGCCGTCGAGCACGAAGATCAGCTCGAACGGATAGCCAGCCGAGCGCAGCGGCTCGCTGTAGCCCTGCACGAGGCGACCGACGTCGACCGACGGGTTGTTGACCGGGATGACGACCGACACGAAGTCGGCATCGGTGTGGCCCACCATCAGCGCGCCGCCTCCGTCGCGGTGATCGCGATGCGTCGCCGGAAGAAGCGCGAGGCCTTGAGCTGGAGCTCCGCGAGGAAGCCGAGCAGGAAGACGTTGAATCCGAACAGCGCAGCCACCGCGGCTCCCGCGACGTAGAAGTTGTTGTAGTTCCAGAGCAGACCGAGTCTGCCCTCTTCGAACTTCAGGAAGCCGACCCCGAGCAGAGCCACGAAGATCAGGAACAGCGGCGCGGCCAACATCCCGAACCATCGGATCGGATGGGCCGCGAACTGGATCAGCATCTTGATGACGACGAGGTCGATGACGACCCGGAAGATCCGGCCCAGCCCGTACTTCGACTGGCCGTAGATTCGCGGGTGGTGACGCACCGGCAGCTCGGTGATGCGCGCGCCGAGGCCCGCGCCGAGCGCGGCGATGAACCGGTGCATGTCCGAGTACAGGTGCAGGTTGCGCACCACCCAGGCGCGGTACGCCTTGAGCGAGCAGCCGGTGTCATGGATCGGCACCCCGGTCGCCCAGCGGATCAGCTGGTTGGCGATCATCGACGGCAGGAGTCGCGTCGCGAAGCTGTCCTGCCGGTGCCGGCGCCAGCCGCAGACGATGTCGAACCCGTCCTCGAGCCGCTCGACGAGCCGCGGGATGTCGCTCGGGTCGTTCTGCAGGTCGCCATCCATCGAGACAACGATCTCACCCTGCGCCATCTCGAACCCGGCCGACATCGCTGCGGTCTGCCCGCAGTTCTTGCGGAACAGCACGGCGCGCACGTGCGGGTCGTCGGCGGCGAGACGCCGCAGCAGGTCCCGCGTTCCGTCGTCGCTGCCGTCGTCGACGAACAGGATCTCGTAGCTCCCCAACCGCGCTGCCGCCGAGCCGAGCGCGTAGGACAGCGATTCGTGGAGCCGCAGCAGGTTCTGCACCTCGTTGAACAGCGGCACGACGACGCTGACCCGCGGCGCGGTCGCGGCAGTCTGGGTGCGGCTGTGTCGGGGTGCGTGGAACCGGGTCATCGGCGGTCGTTCGGGGAGCGCAGCATGGCCGGGACGGTCGACCGGGTCGAGTGATACGGTCGACCGGGACACCGATGCCGCCTCGCGCCGAGCATCACGGGGTGATTCCGAGCATGAACAGGCAGAACGCGGCCAGCCCGAACCAGACGCGCCTGCGGAGGGCACGCGGAGCTTGGCGTCGGTGGATGCGACGGATCGGCGCGAGCTCGGTCGCGACCGTGCGCCACGTCACCACCGGGAGGCCGCCCAGATCGGTCGAAGGCGCGAGGAGCTTCCATTCCCGGCGCGTCAGCGCCAGCGCCGGGGCCGGCTCCCTCCGCGCCCCGCGTTCACGATCGAGCAGCACGAGCGCGGTCGATCCGACCGCCTCGACGCCTGACTGGTCCTCGCCCTGCGCGTCCATACTCCGGACCTATCGGCAACACACCCGCCCGCCCTTGCCAGGGAACCGGTTCCGATCACGCGCCGCTCCCCATACGATCTCACCGTATCCACTCCGACAACCTCCGCCCCATGACCGAACGTGCCAGGATCGTCGTCATCCGCGACCCAGCGGGTGATCTGGCACGCCTGCTCGAGGCACGACCCGAGCGACCGGTCGTCGAGGTCGCGGGAAGCCTGTTCGACGCGCTCGAGCAGACGCTCGACGACCCGCCGGAGACGCTGTTCCACGACGGCTCGCTCGACGATCCCGAGGAGGTGGGCGCGCTCCGCGTGCTGCGTCTCGCCCTCCCGGGCCTCCGACTCGTGCTGCTCGGCCCCAACGAGCGCGAGTTCGAGCTCTCCGCGCTCGCGGAGCGTCTCCGGGCCCAGGTGCTGACCCGACCCTTCGACCGCCGCACGGTCGCCGCCGCGCTCGGGCATGCCGACGCCGGCGACGGTCGCCCCGACCCCGAGGCCTTCCTCGACCTGTCGAAGGGGATCTCGGACGAGATCAACAACCCGCTGCTGTTCACCGTCGGCCACCTCCAGCTCCTCGAGGCGATGCTGGACCCGGAGCGGGACCCCGAAGCACTCGAGCAGCTGTCGGCGGCGCGCCGGGGACTCGATCGGATCAGCGCGACGATGGACCGCATCCGCACGATCGGGCGCGCCCGGCATCTCCGCGAGCCGGGGACCCTGGTCGATCTGATCCCGCTGCTGAAGGACTTCGAGGCGCCGGACGGCGATCCGGCGGCGCGGATCTTCGCACCCCCGGACCTCGACCACGTGTTCGTGGAGGGAGATCCGAGCCTTCTCCGAGCCGCTGTCCACGCGTTCTGCGCGGTCGGAGCAGCGCTCTCCGCCGTCGCCGAGGAGGTGTCGATCCTGTTGGCCACGCCGGGTGACGGCGCGAGGATCCGGATCGAGGCGCGAGGACTCAGACTCGGCGACTGGCAGCTGCCGAAGGCGTTCGATCCGTACAGCCTGCAGCGCGTGCTGCGAGGAACTCCGCACGGTCTCAGCCTGTTCCTCGCGCAGACGGTCGTGCACGCCCACGGCGGCGCGGCGACGGCTCGCAGGCGGCCGGACGGCACGGTGCTCCTCGATCTGCTGCTGCCGCGGGCCGCCGACTGACGGCTCCTCCAGGGGTCCGCCCCGAACTCCTCAACCTGGGCCGCGCCGTCGCCCGATATCGACGAGGGTCCAGTTTTCTGGACGCGGAGGAGTGCGCATGCCGTCGATCCTTGTCATCGATCCGGATCCAGAGACCGCCGAAATGCTCGAGGACTGCCGGCTCAGGGAGACGGCGGTCCGAGCCGTTCCCGGCGCGCACGAGGCGCTGGACGCGCTGGAGGCCCAGACCTTCGACCTGGTCGTGGCCGACGCGCACCTGCCCGGCCTCGCGCCTGCTGAGCTGCTGGCGCATCTCAGGCAGCGAGGGAGCGACACCGCGGTCGTCCTCGTGGCCGCGTTCGGCAGCGTCGAGGACGCAGTGGTCGCGCTCCGCGACGGTGCCGCGGACTTCCTGCCGAAGCCCTTCACCCAGGAGCAGGTGGGCGTCGCCGTGCGCCGCTCCCTCGAGAACGGTCGCCTGGTCCGCGAGAACCGAACGCTCCGGCACGCGCTCGACGACCGGCTCAAGCTCGACAACTTCGTGTCCTCCGATCCGCGCATGCAGAGGATCTTCAAGACGATCGGCGCGGTCGCGGGCACCCGCTCGACGTTGCTGATCACCGGCGAATCGGGCACCGGCAAGACGCTGCTCGCCCGCGCGCTCCACCGCTCGTCGGACCGCGCGGACGGACCGTTCATCGAGGTGAACTGCGGCGCGATGCCGGAGAACCTGCTCGAGTCGGAGCTGTTCGGGCACGTGCGCGGCGCGTTCACGGGTGCGGTCCGCGACCGACCCGGCAAGTTCGAGGAGGCGCACGGCGGAACGATCTTCCTGGACGAGATCGGCACTTCGTCCCCGAGCCTCCAGGTCAAGCTGCTCCGCGTGCTCCAGGACCGCGTGGTCGAGAGGGTCGGCGAGTCGCGAACGATCCCCGTCGACGTCCGGGTCGTGCTGGCGACGAACCTCGACCTCGCCACCGAGGTCCGCGAGGGACGCTTCCGGGAGGATCTCTACTACCGCATCCACGTGATCTCGGTCGAGGTCCCGCCGCTCCGGGCTCGTCCCGGCGACGTCGGGCTCCTCGCGGAGCACTTCCTGCGTCGGTTCGTCGCGGAGACCCGCCGCGATGTCCGCGGCTTCCGTCCCGACGCGATGATCGCCCTCGAGCGGGCCCGATGGCCCGGCAACGTCCGCCAACTCGAGAACGTGATCGAGCGTGCCGTCGTGCTCTGCGAACACGACGAGATCGGAGTCTCGGACCTGCCGCCGGACCTCGATGGTCCCGTCCACCACTCCGACGACCCGACGCCGATGTCGATGCTCGGCGGCGACGCGCACCTGCTGCCGCTCAAGCAGGCCCTCGAGGGCCCTGAGCGGATGTTGATCCAACGCGCCCTCGATCACTTCGAGGGGAATCGGCAGCGCACCGCAGAGAGCCTCGGCATCAACCGGAGCACGCTGTTCAACAAGATGCGCCGCCTGGGCATCTCCTGATCCACCGATACACCGACGCCGCCCGAGCGGTCGCGACGCCCCCGAGACTAGAATCCCACGCCGTCGATGTTTCGCCGCACACTGACCGTCTTCCTCGGGCTCGTCCTGCTGGTCCTCGCCGCGACGCTCGGCTACGCGCTGCTGGGACTGTCCGGCCCCGAGTCCCAAGTCGCCGCCGCGCGTGAGGAGGCATCGCGCGGCAACCACCTCGCGGCGATCCGCCTGCTCGACATCGCGGAGAGGAGTCTCGGAGCGGACAGCCCGCGCGAACTCCAGATCGAGATGCTGCGTCTGCGCATCGACTCGTTCCTGGCGGTCGGCAACTACCCTCCCGCGATCCGCGACATCCAGAGGCTTCGCGAGCGTCTCCCGGAAGACCTGGATCTCGTCCGCGACGAGGTCCGCTGGACGATCGTCAGCGGGGCTCCCGAGCCGGCGCTCACGCTCGCACAGTCGTTCCTCGACACGCACGCCACCGACTCGGCGATGCTCGAGCTCGCCGGCGAAGCGTCCCAGGCCATCTACCAGTCCCGACTCCGCGAAATCCTGGTGGAGGTCGGGGCCCAGTTCGACCCCATCAGCGCCGAACAGGCGTTCACGTCGATCCGCAGCTGGGTCTACCGCAGCTCCCGCGATCCGGTCGCGAACCTCGCGATCGAGCGCTTCAGCGAACTCCTGCGCACGGTCCGCCCCGAGATCGCTGCGAGCGGACGCCTCGAGACCGAACTCCAGGAGATCCGCTCGATGGTCTCCCAGGCGATCGACTACTTCTCGCGCGCGCTGGAGAACGACGGTTCGCCGGTCGGCGCGTACACGGGCGTCGCCTACGCGCTGCGCCAGGCAGGGAGGTTCGACGACCTGCAGTGGCTGGCCGAGATCTACCTGGAGAGGTTCGAGCACGTCTACGTGACCCTGGCTGCCGCCCACCTCGCGGAGGTCCACCTCCAGCACGGTCGACACCGGGCCGCCACCGAAGTCCGCGAGCGCTTCCTGCCCCCGGGCACGTGGCGCGAAAGCCTCGACGCCGGCCGTCTCGACCAGACGCTCGCCCGCCTGCTCCTCGCCGAGGCCCGTTCGCTCGCAGCACTCGGAGAGACCGAGACCCTGAGGCAGCGCGTCGCAGAGGCGGAGGAGATCGAAGCCGACGGCCGCGTCTCTCTGATGCCCGACCTGCTGTGGTGCCGCGCGACGCTGGCCGAGCAGGAGGATCGCGACTACGACGCGATGCGGGACCTCGCCGCCTACAACGAGGCGCTCGCCGACCTCCCCCAGAGCCCCGAAGTGGTCCAACGCCGCATCGAGGTGATGAACATCCGTCTGCGGATCGCCACCGAGCGGAACTTCGGCGTCGACTTCTTCCAGTACGCGTACCAGACGCTCGCCAGGCTCGACCCCCAGGACCCCCGCCCGTCGCTGGAGCAGACGCGTTTCCGCATCGAGCAGGACGACCCCGAGGGCGCTCTCCTCGAACTCCGCAGCGCGCGACGCGTCGCGGACCACGACGAGGAGTACCTGAAGCTCGAGGCGCGGTCGGTCGCCGGACAGTTGGACAAGGCCGGCCGCGGCCCTGCGACGCAGGTCGGACGCTGTCTCGAGCTCGGAATCGAAGTGCCGCTCGACGTCCCGGACGTCCTGCTGCTGCCGATCGCCGAGGAGGCGCTCCGCGCCGGACACCCGAAGATCGCCGCCGCATGCGCGCGCCGGGCCGCCGACCGCTTCAACTGGGCGCGCTGGCCACGTCAGCTCCAGGTCCAGGCAGCCCTCGCCCTCGGAGATCCCGACGGCGCACGCCGCGCGGCCGAAGCGATCCTCACCTATCACCCCGGCAACCTCGACGCGCTCCTCGATCTCCGTGAGGCGAGGCGCCAGCTCGGACAGGACTCGGACGACCTCGTCTACGACCTGCTGCTCGCCGGCCAGGAAGATGCGACCACGACGCGCGCTCTCCTCGAGAACGCGCTGGTCCGGGGCGATACGACGCTCGCCGGTCACCTCGCACGCACCATCGAGAGGCGATACCGCGACGACCCGGCCGCACTGCTCGCGGTCGCGCGCATCCAGGAAGACAGCGGCGACCTCAGCGGCGCGCGCCAGACGCTGCTCCGCGCGAACGAGCTCGCGGCGCGGAGCGGAGACGCGGGCTTCAGCGACGCGTTCGACCGCTACGTCGTGCTGACGGCGACCACGGTCGCCGACGCGGCCGAGGTGCGCGAGATCGTGTCACGCGCGGCACGGCTTCACCGCGAGGACCCGACGCGGCTCGCGATGCTCGCGGGCGAGCTCTACGAGAGGGGCCAGCCCGCCTACGCACAGGAACTCCTCGCTCCCCTGCTGCAGGACGAGGACAACGCGCAGCTCCGTGCGGGAGAGCACTACCTGCTCGCCGGCCGGATCGCGCTGGAACTCGGCGACCTCGACGACGCCGAGCACCACTTCCTCGCCGCCCTGACTTTCCCGTCCTCCCAGGTCGCCGGTCGTCTGATCACCCTGCTCCAGCTGGAACGGGAGCGCTTCACCGAGGCGAGCGAGAGCTTCTGGGAGCAGGAGGGCAACGACCTGACGTCTGCGGCGCTCCTCGCGCGCTTCGGGCGCCAGGGTGTTGCAGCTGCCTGGGTGCGCCGCCGCCTGGCCGAACGCCCAGCTGACGCGGGAGGTCTCGCCCTCGCCGCCGTGGTGGCGCCGAGCGACAAGCTCCCCGCTCCGTTCCGCAGCCTCGCGGATGCAGCGCCGAGCGAACTCCTCGACTGCCTTGCGTTCCTGGACGCCGAGGGTTTCGAGGAGCGTGCGATCCGTCGGGCGCAGTCGCTGGCCGAGAACACCGACCAGAACGCCGTCGCGCGGATCCTGCTGGCACGCGTGCTGATGCGCGCGGGTCGGATCGACGAGGCGCTGACGACGCTCGATGCGGTGCTCGCCGACGAACCGCTGCTCGTCCCGGCCTACGAGGAGGCGCTCGACGCACTCGAAGGGCCGACGGGATTCCGCTACGCCGACTCGCCTGTCGTCGCCCGCCTGACCCAACCGGCGCTGCTCCAGTCCGGACTCGCGACGCCTCGCATGGTCGCCTACGCGACGCGCCAGCGTGCGACGCAGCTGGTGGCCCGCCTCCGTGAGGAGTCGAGCTCGGTGCAGGAACTGGCCGCGCTCTGGCTCACGTCGCCCGCTGGCGGCGAGACCAGCCTGGACCAGATCGCCGTCCTCGGCGCGGTTGGCCGCCCGGATCTCGCGCTCCAGCTCTGCGACGCGGTCGAACCCCACGTGACGTCCGACCAGCGGCGCCGGTTCGCGACCCTCGCGTTCGCGATGGCGAACGCTCGCCTCGCGGCCGCGGACGCCGGAGCCACGACCGTGGCGCGGGACGCCGAGTCCAGGGCACGCCGCTTCATGGCGCTCGACGGCTCGATCGGAGTTTCGGCCCACTTCCTGTTCGACCGCGACCTTGCGACGCGCGGTCCGCTCGGTGATCGCCGCGACCCCGACCGCGTCCGGAGCCTCGCGAGTCTGCTCGAGACCCATCTCCGCGCGGTGCGCGAAGGCGTCCCCGGCGAGACCTCGATGCTGCTCGCGACCCTCCAGCGGTTCGCCGAACTCCGGGGCCGCCGGGCCGCCATCGACCTGGCGACCGAGCGACTCCGCGTCGACCCGAGCCTGATCGCCATCTGGATCCAGCGCGCACGCTGGATCGCGCAGGAGGGTGAGCCGGACGAGGCCATCGACGGCCTCCGGTGGATTCACCACTACGTCCCCACCCACCCTTCCATCCTCGACTGCGTGGAGCTCTCCGCGCGGGAAGGCGTCGTCCACGAGGACGACCTGAGGGTCGTCGAGGACCAGATCCTCGACCCAGCACAGCTCGAGACTCCGGACGCCTTGCTGACGCGCGGGCTGATCGCACTCCGCCGGGCCGCCTACGAGAAGGCCGTCGAACTGCTCGAACAGGCCGCGACCCGCCCGGACGGAGCCCACCTGTACTACCGGGGACTCGCGCTGATGCCGCTCGGGCGTCACGAAGAAGCGCGCGCGCTGATGGAAGCCTGCGCGTCCCAATATCCCGAGAGCCCCCTGACCGTCTCGGCCGAGCACTTCGCACGCCAGCTGTCGCGCTGACGCCTCGGCCGAAACCATCGCGCGCAGGACCGTCCGCGGATCGAGTCCTCGCGGGCTCAGACGGCGCCGACGTCGATCGGGTCCTGCGCCGAGATGCGGCTCCGCACACCCGGCTGGGCCAGCGCCTCGGTCAGCCCCACGAAGCGGAACTGCCGGAGCAACCGATCCAGCTTCGCCTCGGTCCGGTGCAGGTTCACGTAGTGGCGGAATCCCCTCAGCCCGCCGACGGGGTACCGGGGCTGTTCGGGATCGACCTCCCACGGATGGAGGTAGATGCAACCCGGCCAGCCGCGGGCCTCCATCTGGCGGAGACCGCGGGCGAACATCCAGGTCGGGAACAGGCGCAGGTAGCCACCTCCGCCCACCGGAATCGTCCGACCGGCAATGCGCACCGTCAGCGGCGGGAACTCGGCGAGCGCGTCCCCGCCGGGGACGTGGATCCGGTAGGGCACCTTCGGAGCACCCGGAACCCCGTAGTCGGGGTGAGACACGGGCTGGATCGAGCTGTCCAGGTCGTAGCCCAACTCCCGCAGCATGCGAGGAGCCCACATCGTCCCGGCGTGCACCGACCACGTGCACGCACGGAAGGAAGTCGGCCGCACCCCGACGATGTCCTCGAGGATCGAGGCCGTGCGCTGGAGGTCGTCGCGGAAGCCATCCTCCCCCAGAGCCGACAGCACCTTGTGGTCGTAGCCGTGCGAGCCGATCTCGTGGCCCGCCGCGGCGACTTCACGGACGAGGTCCGGGAGCCGCTCGGCGATCCATCCCAGGAAGAAGAACGTCGCCCGCGCGCCGCGGGTCTCGAAGAGACGCAGCAAGCGGCGCGTGCTCTCGCCGCAGCGAAGTTCCAGACGGTCCCAGTCGCGTCGATCGACGTGCTTCGCCAGGTTGAGCACCTGGAAGTAGTCCTCGACGTCGACGGAAAGCGCATGCGCCCAGGTGTGATCCCCGTTCGCCACGGTCAGCGGAGCTCCTTCCGGGCAGCAGCGACCAGGGCTCCGAGCACCTCACGGCACCGCGCCGTGGCGGCGTCGACCCCATCTCCGTCGACCCACGTCTCGACCCGCAGCAGACACCCGGAAACGCTCTGCCGCAGCAGCGCCCGCGGCGCGTGGTGCGCGAAGAACGACCAGTAGCCGGGCGTCGCGAACTCGGCGTCGGCGAGGAAGACGTACAGGCTCAGGTAGTCCTGGTCCCGGTCCAGCGCGTGCATCAGCAGCAGACCGTACTCCTGGCCCGCTGCGTCGGCACCTGCGCCCACCGTCTCCTCGAGCACGACCTCCATGTTGGAGCCGCGCAGGCACGTCTCGGGCGGATGGACGCTCTTCCAGTTCTCGTCGTGGAAGACACCGATCACGAAGACCTGCTCGTCGTCCCGGTCGTATCGCCGCCAGGCGGCGTCCGGCGTGCCGAGCATGTCGAGCACGGAGGGAGACAGCGGATACTCGACGGACGAGCGGAAACCGGCGAGGTCATCCGGAATCCTGGCAGCGCGCCCACGGTCTCCGCCCTCGGGTCGCCACGTCGTCAGCACGAGCAGGACGGGCGCGAGACACCAGAGCACGACGAGATGGCGGCGGAGCCCCTTCATCGTGACGCCTCCACGGTGCGCCGACGCGACAGCGCGGCGTCGAGACCGAGCAGGAGACCGAGATCCACGAGCCATACCGCTCCAGAGATCCAGTCGTGCCCCGTCGTGCTCGCGAACTCCGTTCCGTAGCCGGACGCCAGCACGCAGATCGCTCCGATCCGCACCGCATTGGTCGCCACGGCGACCGGCGCGGCGGCGGCCAGGATCGCCCACCGGCGGATGCCCCGCTGCGGCCCCATGAAGAACGCGATCCCGTAGCCGAGGGTGATCAGCGCGACCAACGACCGGAGACCGCTGCACGCGTCCGCAACGATCAGGGAACCGCTCTGGCCAGGGATGCGCACCTCGCTGCCGACGCGCTCCGCGCCGACTCCGAGGAGTTGCGCGAGGAGGAGCCCGCCTTCGACCGCCCACTCCTTGAGCTCGAACGCCATCCGACTCTGGATGACGAGCGGCGTCGGAATCGCGAACAGCAGGAGGCCGAGGATGGACAGCAGCGCACCGAGCCGCGCCCGCCCCTGACCGAGCCACACGAGGCCGGCGATCGCAGGCACCAGGGACGCCGCGGACAGCGAATCGATGGTCAGCGCGCCGCCGATGGCGTGCATCGCCAGCGCGGGGCCCAGCAACCACCAGCCTCGTGGGTCCACCGACGAGGCCGCGCGCTGCCACTCGCGACGGCGGTCGTGCACCAGCCACATCACCGCGAGGACGACCAGCGGGCCGTGCGAGTAGTACGCCTCGCGGAAGAACCACATGTCCCAGACCCAGACGAGGCTGCCCAGGTAAGCCACCGCGAGCGGCAGACCGAGCATCCACATCGGAGTCGACCGGAGGAGATTCATGCAGCGCCACCTCGAGCCTGGAGCTCCTCGAACGCGGCCACGACCCGGCGGGCGTTGCCGCGCCAGGTCCAGTCCTCGCGGAGCAGACGCTCGCGACCAGCCGCTCCGATCGCCCGGCACTTGGCCCGGTCCGCGACGAGCGGCCTCAGGGCTTCGCGCAGCGCGTCTCCGTTGCCGACATCGAAGAGCACGCCATCGACGCCGTCGTCGATGGTCTCCTCCAGGTTCGGCTGCCGCGGCGCGAGCGTGGCCACGCCGGCCGCCAGCGAATCGAAGAGCTTGAGCGGCGATGCGTAGCCGTTGATCGCCGGGATCAGCGCGGCGTCGAAGGCCATCACGTGTCCCGGCAAGTCGTCCGGTGCCACAGCGCCGAGCGCGTGTACACGGTCCGAGACCCCGAGCCGTAGGGCCGTCTCCCCCACGGCGGCGCGCGCGGGCCCATCGCCAGCGAGGACGAGACTCACGTCCTCGAATCCTGGGGCCGCCAGGACTTCGACCGCCAGGTCGAGCCGGTGCCAGTCACGCATGTAGCCGACGAAGCCGAGCACGAACGCGCGAGGGCCCAGACCCAGGCGCGCGCGGAACGACTCCGAAGCCCGGCGGGCATCCTCGCCGTAGCGGTCGGGAACACCGCCGTTGGGCACCACCTTGGTGCGTTCCCGCGGCGCACCGGCCTCGACCAGCAGTCCGCGGAGCACGTCGGTGACCGCGAACACCACGTCCGCCCCACCCAGCACGCGTGCCTCCGTCCGGCGCGCCCGGCGCGGGTATCGCAGCAGCCCGAGCCTCTGCATCTCGTCACAGAGCGGCGAGTTCACCTCGAGCATCAGCGGAATTCCGAGGGCCTTCGCGGCCCGGAGCCCGGCGTCGCAGTGCAGCGCGTGACGTTCGTAGATGAAGTGCGGTCGGAACTCCCGCGCTGCCGCGACGATGCGCCGTGCACCCTGATATCCGTAGGCGATCTCCATCGCCTCGACCGCAGCCCGCGGCAGGCTGAGGCGCTGCCAGAAGCGGCCCGAGTCCTCGGCGACCTGCGCCTCTCGGTCACCTGGAGCACGACCGCTCCCGCCCTCGACCGCCTTGGGCACGAGAGCACACTCGAGCACCTCGTGCCCCTCGGCGCGCAGCGCACCGATCAGCTCGCGGACGTGCACGGCCTGGCCGTCGTCCGAGCGGATGCGGTGGTGGTAGAGGATGCGGAGACTCATCTTGGACCGCTCAGTGCGCGGACCCGACGGCGGCGAATCGGGCCCTCAGGACATCGATCGGCGCTTCCCAGCCAAAACGCTGAGCGAATGCGCGCACGGCGTCCGGATTCGAGGGAGAGCGGAGGAAACGCTCCACCTCACGGGCGAGCGCTCGGTGATCCCCCGTTCTCACCAGCGCGCCCACGTGGGGCGCGGTCAGGATGTCGGGAATCCCACCCACCGGCGTCGCGAGGACAGGGGTTCCGCACGCGAGGGCTTCTGTGACGACGTTGGGCCAACCTTCCCGTTCGGACGGCAGGACCAGCAGGTCGGCGGCCTGGAGGAGTCTGACCACGTCTTCCCGGCTCCGCGCGCCGAGCAGGTGCAGTCTGCCCTCGGGCGCCAGCGCGCGCAGGCGGGCTGCTTCGGGGCCGGAACCCGCGACCGCGAACTGGACTTCTGCCGGCAGGAGACGAAGCGCGCGCGCCATCGTGTGGAAGCCCTTCCCGGGCACCAGCCGACCGACTCCGACCACGAGCGGGACACCACGAGGCAGTCCGAGCGCGTCACGCGCCGCATCCTCGTCGCCGATCCGGAACAGGTCGAAGTCCACCCCGTTGCGGGCGAGGACGACCGCGCTCTCGGGAATGCCCGCGACCTCGGCGAAGACGCGGCAGAGCGGATCGCTGACCGCGAACAACCCTGCCGCCGTGCCCGCGCACTCCCGGATCTGCCGGGCGATCGCCGGCCGCTGCGCGAGCACGTTCAGATCCGAACCGCGCGCGGTGACGAAGCAGGGCACTCCGACCTCGGCGGCGATCCGGAGTGCGGCCACGCCGTCCGGATACACGTAGTGGGCGTCCAGGATCGCCGAACGCCCTTCGACGGCGGCGGCGACCGGCGCGCGGCATGCGCGGTAGATCCGCTCGGCCTGCGCAGTCTCCGACATCCCGGGCCAGTGCCGGTAGCGCACGTGCCGCACGGGCACCCCTTCCCAGACTTCGTGCTCCGGGAGCTTGTCGAAGATCCGCTCGGCGAGTCGTCGCGGCCAGAGTCGAGGCAGCGACGGGATCGGACAGATGACCTCGAGGCTGGCGCCGAGCGCATCCCGAAGGCGGCGGACGCGTTCCGCGACGAAGGTCCCGTGCGTCGGGCGCGCAGCCGAGGGATACAGGTTCGTGAAGGTGACGATGTGCGGTCCCACCGTCACGTCCACCTCGCCAGGAATCTCTGGAGCACGGAAACGGCCCACAGGAGCTCGCCGTGGTCCCGCGTGCCGTTCCGGTGCTCGGCCAGGAGTCGGCGCACCGCGGAAGGGTCCACGATGTCGGCCGTCCTGCCCGAGCCGATGCTCGACTCGAGCGCATCGCCGACGGAGCCTGCCATCCAGCTGCGCAGCGGCACGTGGAACCCTTGCTTCTTCCTCGCGAGGGACTCCTCACCGAGACGCTCGGTCAGCGCGCTGCGCAGGAACGCCTTGGTCTCCCCGTTCGCGAGCTTCATCGCGGACGGCATCGACGCTGCGAGCTCCACGAGCTCGTGGTCCAGGAGTGGCGCCCGCACCTCGAGCGACACCGCCATCGACGCACGATCGACCTTGACGAGGATGTCGCCAGGGAGCCACGTCGCGTAGTCCGCTGCCGCTGCACGCGCCAGCGCGTCCGGGCCGTCCGCGGCTTCGTACGCCGAACGAACCGGCGCGAGGGGATCACCCAGCGACCCCCTCCACTCCGGCGTGAGCAGGGCCTCTACCTCTTCGGGGAGGACCGAGCTGACCGAACGTGCGTACGCCTCGGCTGGTGAAAGCGCGAGGTTCTGGAACGTCCGCTTGAAGCGGACGGCTCGGGGCAGCCAGTCGAGCTTCGGATACGCGAGCCCGAGCCCGGCCCAGACCGCGCGCGGCAGGAGCCCCCGCACCCGGTTCTCGACGCGGTCGTACTTGTACCTTCGGTAGCCCGCGAACGCCTCGTCACCCCCGTCACCCGACAGCGCGACCGTCACGTGCTGCCGCGCGAGCCGACTGACGTGGTAGGTCGGGATCGCTGAGCTGTCGGCGAACGGCTCGTCGAAGATCTCGTCGAACCACGACTGGTCGAGCAGGTCCGACGAGGTGACGACGCCCTCGTGGAGAAGCGCGCCGCACTGACGGGCTGCGAGCCTCGCGTAGGGACGCTCGTCGACCGCCGGGTCCTCGAATCCCATCGTGCAGGCGACCACCGAACCGCCGTGCGCCCGCGCCATGCTGTCGACGACCGCGAAGCTGTCGACGCCTCCCGAGAGGAACGCTCCCAGGGGAACGTCACCCATCAGCCGGATGCGCACCGCCTCGTCGAACTTGGCGAGGACCGCCTCGGACCAATCGGCGACGCTCCGGACGCGCGGTTCGGCGAAGGAGAGCTGCCAGTAGCGTCGCTCGGTGACACGCCCGTCCTTGACGAGGAGCGCACAGCCGGGCGGCAGCTTGCGGATGCCGCGGAACACGGTCCTCGGGTCCGGGACGTACCGCAGACACAGGAACTGACCGATCGCCTCCCGGTCCAGGTCGCGCGAGACTCCCGGGTGCTGCAGCAGGCTCTTCAGCTCGGATCCGAAGACGACCTCCTCGCCGAGCTCGGCGTAGTGGAACGGCTTCTTTCCGAGTCGGTCCCTGGCCGCGAACAGCGTCCGCGTGCGTTCGTCGACGAGCGCGAACGCGAACATGCCTCGGAGCCGACGCGGGAGGTCCTCACCGAACGCCCGCCACCCGTGCAGCAAGACCTCGGTGTCGCAGCGGGTTCGGAACCGGTAGCCGAGCCCCTCGAGCTCGGCGCGCAGCTCGGGGAAGTTGTAGATCTCCCCGTTGAAGGTCACCCACACGTCGTCCGCCGCCATCGGCTGCGCTCCGTCGGCGAGATCGACGATCGACAGTCGACGGTGCGCGAGGCCGTAGCCACGGCCGACGTGGACACCGGAACCGTCCGGGCCGCGGTGGATGATCACATCCGCCATCCGGCGCAGGAGGTCGGGATCGACGGGACGATCGGCTCGATGGGCGAACAGCCCGGCAATACCGCACATGGTAGGATCGGCGCGGAGACGCCGGTCAGGTGCTCCTTCCCCAGCGCGGCAGCTGGCTCGGACCGAGCGTCGCTGGACGCCACTGGAGCTTCGGCTCGCGCCGGACGCGGAATCCGCCTTCCTCGGCGGCGTGGGCAGCCTCGTTCGTCACCTGGTCGGTGGCCGCCTCGGTGCTCACGATGTAGGAGAGGCCGACGGCCACTCCGACGAGGTGGTACGACAGGTCGAAGTGCCCTCGGTTCAGGAAGAAGGCGCCCACCGTGAAGCCGGCGAGCGAGGCTTCGACGAGGTTGGCGTACGGCCGGGCCCATGCGAGGTCCGGTCGGTTCTCGGCCTGCTTTCGCACGCGCCCCATCAGCAGGATCGTCGAGCCGAGCAGCGTGAGGAACACCAGGATCGTCGGGGTGCCGTTCTCCGCCCAGATCTGCACGTAGGAGTTGTGGGCGACGTGGTTGAACAGGTCTGCGCCGGGAAAGAGCACCTCGGCGTGGCGTTGGTAGTGGTGCCGGAAGTTCTTGTGGCCGACGCCGAGGATCGGACTGTGCTCGACCATCCGCATCCCGATCTGCCACGCCCGGAAGCGAGCGCCGACCGACGCGTCCTCGTTGCCCTCTGCCGCCTCGCTGATCGTCGCGTATCGGTCGAGCACGCTGGCGGGCGCGAAGTTCAGGAACAGGACCACAGCCACCAGGCCTGCGGCCATGGTCTTGAGCAGCGCCTTCGACCGGTAGGCGATCGCCAGGCTCGCGACCACCATCGACAGGAAGCCGCCGCGAGAGTGGGTCAGGATCACCGTGATGATGGTCAACGCGCCGACCATCCAGGCGAACTTCTTCAGCAGCAGGTTCCGCTCGCTGAGGCCCAGGTAGAACAACATCGGCAGCGCCATCACCATGGCCAGCGCGAAGTCGTTGTTGTCCTTCATCATCCCGCCGGGACCCTGGTGGATGGAGCTCCCGCCCATCAGGCCGAACACACCGCCCTTCGCCCCGTAGAACCCGAGGCCGAGCGCGATCACCCAGAGCATCATCCGGAGACGCTTCCGCGTATCGACCTGCGCACTGGTGAACAGCGCAACGGCGATGATGACGGTGAATTCGAACAGTCCCGAGAGCACGTATTCGTCGACGATCTCCGCCGGCGCCGTGCTGATGATCGTCAGCAACAGCATCACGACCATGCACCAGGTCCGCAGGTCGCGCCGGAAGAACGGACGACGCCCGGCCTCCTGCGCGAAGTAGCCCGCGAACATCGTCAGACCGACGAAGAGACTGAACCGGATCGTCCGTGCGAAGCCCCAACAGAGGTCCTGGGGCCGCATGTAGGCGAGCCACGAGAACACGAGCACGCCGAAGTAGGGCCGGCGGAAGCAGACCGGCAGCATGCCCATCAGCGTCAGGAAGACGATGAGGTCACGCACGGAGCACCCCCCGCGAAGCGGACACCGGCCCGCGCGTCCGCGGCCGCGTGGCGTCGAAACGTTCGATCAGCGCCACGGAAGCCCTCCTCAACGAACCGGCTCGATCCCCCCGAGGATCGCGTCCAGGATCTGCAGGACCGGCGTCGGCAGACGCAGCGGCGCGACGAAGTAGACGGTGAGGACCGACAGCAGCAGGATCAGGAAGGTGGCGATCACCGCCGTCACGACCCGACGGTGGCGCAGGATCTCGATCCGCGCTTCCTCGGTCTCGAGGTGGGCCATCACGCCGAGGACCGGCAGCTTCAGCGCGTAGCCGACGTCGTCCACGGTCTTGAAGCTCGACCGCACCACGTCGAGCAGCAGCACGAGGCCGATCGCGAGGCCGAGCCCCAGGAGACTGCCGACCAGGGCGACCACGGTGACGTTCGGGTCGGTCGGCGTCGGCGGCACCAGCGCCGGGCTGATCTGCGTGAAAGGATCGATCGTCCGGGCCCGGTCGTAGCGCGCCCGCAGCGAGCTCGCACGCTCGTTCGCGAGGCGGAGCCTCTCTTCGATCTCGGCCTTGGCCGCGAGCTTGCTCTCGTAGTCGTTCCAGATGGTCGGCAGCGTCTTGAGGCGGGAGCGGAGCTGCGTCGCCGCGCGCCGGTGGACGTCCACCTGGCTGCGGAGCGACTCCATCCGGGCCTTCTTCTGCGCGATCTCACGGAGTCGCTGCACGTATTCCGGATTGTCGACGAGGTCGATCTTCGCGCCACCCTCGGTGCTGGTCGGGGCGAGTGCGCGGAGCTGACGCTGGGCCGCTTCCATCACCGCCTGGTGGTGCTGGTACCAGTAGGTTCCCGGCCTCCAGCCATCGCGCGCCATCTTGGCCCGCATCTCGGACTCGAGAAGCTTCCTGGCTCGTTCGGCGAGCTGCGGGTCCTCGCTCAGCGGCGTGGACTTCCGGATCTTCATCGGCACGAAGCCCTCGGTGATCTCCTGCTCGAGGAAGCCGACTTCGGAGTCCAGGGCCGCGAGGTCCGCTTCGATCCGGGTGATCTCACCCTCCTCGAAGCGGATGTCCGTCTTCAGCAGGCTCTCGGTGCCCGACTGGCCCATCTCTTCTTCGCCCCGCTCGATGTCGTTCTCGCGGCGGAAGTTGTTGATCTCGGTGATCTGTTGGTCGAGCGCGCGGGAGGTCTGCGTGACGCCTTCGGCGGCGAGACGCAGCTCCTCCGCCGCGATCTCGTTGAACCGCTGCATCAGGTCGCGGGTCCAGGTCTCGCGGAGCTTGTTGGCGAACTCCTTCGCCCGCACGCCGTCCTGGTCGCGGTAGGTCACGCGGACCGCGTAGTCACTCCGCTCCTTGTCGACGCGCCAGGCATCGACGGTCGTACGCGCACGGAGCTGCTCGAGGATCGCCTGCCGTCCCGGATCGTCTTCCTTCTCCCCGACCCACTCGAGCGCTTCGGCAGTCTTCGGGACCGCGGCCATCATCGACAGCTTGGCGCCGAGCACCATCTGGTAGAGCGGGTCCGAGCCGGTCTTCGAGTCCGCGTCGAGGACGAGCCCGGTGTAGACGAGCTGCGTCTCGGCGACGTAGAGCCGAGGGATGAAGAACGCCACGACGCCGCCGATGAGCAGCCCCAGGGCACTCATCGGGATGACCTGCCACTTCCGTCGACGGACGAGGTCGAGGTAGCGGGCGAACGAGATGGGCGGGAGATCCAGCTGGGTCACGGCTTCAGAACCGCCTTTGTCCGCGGCCACGGAACAGCAGGGAGTCCGCCTCGTCGTAGAGCAGATAGTCGATGCTCGACCGCGCGAAGCTGGCGCCGAAGGCGACCTGGCTCACGGCGGCGATCGGCTGGAGCAGCTTCTCGAGGAAGCGGCTGATGTGTCCGAAGAAGGTCGGGGGGACGTAGATGATGTCCTGGTTCTCGATCCGCAGGTTGAACGTCGTGTAGCCCGTCTCGACGATCTCGCGGACGTTGACGACCATCGCCAGCGGATTCTGCGCGTCCGGCTTGATCACCTTGATGCGCCCCATGTTCGCGAGGTCGGTGACCGGCGCCCGTGCCATCACGTCGAGCAGCGTCAGGTCCCCGTTCGTCATCGGGATGAACCGCGCCGAGCGGTCGACCTCGCCGAACATGTAGAAGCCCTTGCCCGTGCTGACGATCCGCGCCTGGAGCTGGACCGGGTGCGAGCGGATCGCTTCGAGCTGGAGCGCGACCAGGGACGCGAGCTCCTGCTCCTTGAGACCGAGCACGAAGACCGGCCCGACGTAGGGCACGAAGATCGTCCCGTCGATCTGCACCGGCTGCGGCGCGGACAGGATGTAGAGCTGCTCGAAACCGGGCTGCAGGTAGACGTTCGGGTCGATGATGAACTGGACCTGGTCCCCGCCCATCACATAGTTCTCGGCGCTCGCAACACCCTCGGCGCGCGTGCCGAAGCCCTTCTCGTGCAGGTACTGGCGGATGCGCTGGTCCTCGACCGTGGTGCAGCCGATCAGCAGTGGCGCCAGCGCCGCAAGTGCGAGCCAGCGGAACAGGCCTTGTGTCCGCGCTGGCTCTGGATTCCCGGTCTGTCGTGCTGCGCTGCCCATGCGTCGTGATCCTAGGTAGGGTCCGGTCAACCGCAAAGACCGGGCCTCCCTGCGATCATCGGCGCCGCCCGCCCCAGCACTGGAACGGAACTTCGGGCGGTGCAGGCGCTTCGCGATCCACTGATCCGCTGGGATCGGATCGGGACGCCCGAGGCCTAGGCGAACCCCGCCTCCGGCTCGACGGCGACCCGTCGGAGCGCCGCCGGAGCGCCGCCGGAGCGCCGCCGACCTCAGGCGTCCGCGCGCCCGCCGTACTGGCGCTCGTAGTAGTCCCGGTAGGCGCCGGAGCGGACCCGCTCCCACCACTCGCGCTGCGCGACGTACCATCCGAACGTGGCCTCCAGCCCGGACTCGAACGTCTCCTTCGGACGCCAGCCCAGCTCGTCGCGCATCCGGGTCGGATCGATCGCGTAGCGCCGGTCGTGGCCGGGGCGGTCCTTCACGTAGCGGATCAGCTCCTCGCCGCGGCCGGCGAGCCTGAGGATCTCGCGGACGACGTGGAGGTTCTCGCGCTCCGAGTCCCCGCCGATGTTGTAGACCTCGCCGGACCGGCCCCGGGCCATGACCTCGGCCACCGCCTCGCAGTGGTCGCGGACGTGGATCCAGTCGCGGACGTTCTTGCCGTCCCCGTACACCGGCAGCTCCTTCCCCTCGAGCGCGTTCGCGATCATCAGCGGGATCAGCTTCTCCGGGAACTGGTACGGGCCGTAGTTGTTCGAGCAGCGGGTCGTGACGACGTCCTGGCCGTGCGTGTGGTAGGCGGCGCGCACGAGGAGGTCACTCGCGGTCTTGCTCGCCGAATACGGGGAGTTCGGCTGGAGCGGCGAGTCCTCGGTGAAACGGCCGGTCGGTCCCAGACTCCCGTACACCTCGTCGGTGCTGACGTGGACGAAGCGACCGACGCCGTGGCGACGGCTGACGTCGAGCAAGACCTGCGTGCCGACGACGTTGGTCTGCACGAATTCGGTCGCATCGAGCACCGAACGGTCGACGTGGCTCTCGGCCGCGAAGTGGACGACGACCTCCGGTCGGTGCGCGGCGAACACCGCATCCATCGCCCCGACGTCGCGGATGTCCCCGCGGACGAAGGTGTAGCCCGGCTCGCCCTCGATCTCGGACAGGTTCTCGAGGTTGCCGGCGTAGGTGAGCGCATCGAGGTTCACCACCTCGGTGCCGCCCCGCTCGAGCAGGAGCCGCACGAAGTTCGAGCCGATGAACCCGGCGCCGCCGGTGACGAGGATCTTGGTCACTTCGATTCCTTCGAGAGGTAGCGCGCGACGGCGTCCTGCCAGGGAGGCAGCGGACGGCCGCGCAGCGCGGTGAGTTTCGAGCAGTCGAGGGCCGACCACGCTGGCCGAGGAGCGGGGCGGCCGAGTTCGGCGGTCGTCATCGTGCCGACCTCCACGTCGAGCCCGGCCTGCCGCAGGAGTTCGACCGCGAAGCCGTGCCAGGACACGACGCCTTCGTTCGCGGCATGGTAGACACCGGACGCCCGGTCCGAGACCGCGAGGTCGAGCAGAGCCTCGGCGAGGTCCACCGCGTATGTCGGGCAGCCGATCTGGTCGTCGACGACGCGAAGCGGCTGACCGCTCCGCGCACGCGCGAGGATCGCGCCCGGGAAGTTCCGCCCACCCGGCCCGAAGACCCAGCTGGTGCGGACGACGCAGAAGCCGAGGTCGAGCGGGGCGCGGAGCACGGCCTGTTCCCCAAGCAGCTTGCTGCGCCCGTAGGAGGACTCCGGGTCGACACAGTCATCAGTAACGAACGCCCTGGAGTGACCGTCGGCCCCCTTGGGCGCCAGCCCGGCGAACACGTAGTCGGTGCTCACCGCGAGGAGCCGCGCGTCCACCGCTCGACACGCTTCCGCCACGTAGGCGGTCGCGTGACCGTTCACGCGGTCCGCGCGGGTCGGGTCGGCTTCGCAGCCGTCCACATCGGTCCAGGCCGCACAGTGCACCACGCAGTCAGGGCGGTGACGAGCGACCTGCTCCCGCACGAGGTCCGCATTCTCGACCGGCATCGCCGCGCGATCGAGGCCGACGACCGCGAAGCCACGCAGTGCCGCCGCATCGACCACGGCGCGCCCGAGCTGACCGCCCGCACCCGTCACCAGGACGATCGTCATAGGACCCGCGATTCAGAGGTCCATGCGGTTCGCGCCGCCCTGCGCAACCATGTTGCTGGCGCGGAGCAGCGACTCGAACGTGCCGGCATCGGTCCACCAGCCGTTCAGGACCTCTGCGGTCATCGAGCCGTCGTCGATGTAGAAGTTGTTGACGTCGGTGATCTCCAGCTCGCCGCGGGCCGAGGGCTCGAGCCGACCGATGAAGTCGAACACCCGCGCGTCGTACAGGTAGATACCGATCACCGCGAGGTTCGTCTCCGGCTGCTGCGGCTTCTCGACGATGCGGAGCACCCGCCCTGCCTCGTCCAAGGACGCGACGCCGAAGCGCTCGGGGTCGTGGACCTCCTTGAGCAGGATCTTCGCGCCGCCGCCCTGCGCCCGGAAGTCCTCGACCGCCTGGCGGATGTTGCCCTCGATCAGGTTGTCGCCGAGCACGACCGCGATCGGCTCACCCTCCGCGAAGTGCTCGGCCAGCGACAGCGCATCTGCGATCCCGCCCTCACCCTGCTGATACGTGTAGTTGATCCCCTTCAGTCCGAAATCCGAACCGTTGCCGAGCAGCTGCAGGAAGTCTCCCGCGGAGTTGCCGCCGGTGACCACGAGGATGTCGGTGATCCCCGCGTTGATCAGGCACTGGATCGGATAGTGGATCATCGGCCGGTCGTAGACCGGCAGCAGATGCTTGTTGGTGATCTTGGTCAGCGGGTAGAGCCGACTGCCGAGTCCACCAGCGAGGATGACGCCTTTCATGGGAGACTGCCCTTGCGGGGATGAGTGCGCTCGAGGGAGCTGCTCAGGCATAGGTCACGCGGTACCAGTCGAACGTCCGCGCGAGCCCCTCCTCGAACGTGTACTCCGGCTCGAAGCCGATCAGGTCGCGGATTCGATCGATGGCAGCCCGCGAGTGCATCACGTCGCCGGTGCGGGACGGGCCGTGGACCGGCTCGACGTCGACCCCTGCCTGGCTGCGCAGGATCTCGAACAGGCTGAGCACCGAGTGGTTGCCCGCACAGGCGAGGTTCACGGTCTGGCAGCCGCTGGTCTCGGCCTCGAGCGCCATCGTCACGCCCCTCGCCACGTCCTTCACGTAGGTGAAGTCGCGGGACTGCGAACCGTCCCCGTCGATCCGCGGCGCGCGGCCCTGCAGCAGCGCGAAGCAGAACGCGGCGACCACGCCCGAGTACGGGCTGTCCGGCACCTGGCGCGGGCCGAACACGTTGAAGAAGCGCGTGACGACGATCGGCAGCCCGTAGACGCGGGCGAACGACCGGCAGTACAGCTCGCACGCGAGCTTGCTGGCCGCGTACGGCGACAGCGGGTCCTCGCGCAGGTCCTCGTGCTTGAAGTCCGTGTCCTGGTCGCCGTAGGCCGACGACGAGCCGGCGTAGACGACCTTCAGGCCACGCTGGCGCGCCGCGTCGAGCACGTGGACCGCGCCGGTCACGTTGTGGTGGTGTGACTCGACAGGCGCCTCGACGCTCCGCACCACCGACGGGAGGGCGGCCAGGTGGACGATGCCCGAGACGCCCTCACACGCGCGCGCGACGTCGTCCGGGTTCGTGATGCAGCCCTCGACGACCTCGAGCCTCGACGCGGCGTCGCCGCCGACCGCGGCCAGCGCTTGGTCGAGGTTCTCCCGCTTGCCGGTCGCGAAGTTGTCGAGGACGGTCACCGACCTGCCCAGCCCGAGCATGTGCTCGGTCATGTGGGAGCCGATGAAACCGGCACCACCGGTGACGAGATAGCGCTTCTGATCTGCTGCGGTCATGCGAGTCTTCCTGCGGCCCTCTCCGCGAGGTACCAGGCTGCGAAACGGGTCAGTCCTTCCCGGATGTCGATGCGGGGCACGAAGCCCAGGTCGCGTTGGAGGAGCGAGGCGTCAGCCCAGGTCTGCTTCACGTCACCCGGCTGCTCGGGCAGCCGTTCGATGACGGCCTTCTTGCCGAAGACCTCCTCCATCGTCGCGATCAGCGTGCCGAGTTCGGTCGTCCGGGAACCTCCGATGTTGTAGATGCGGTAGCCCGAGGCGCGGTCGAGCGCCGTCACCACTCCATCGACGATGTCGTCGACGAAGGTGTAGTCCCGCCGCGTCGATCCGTCGCCGAACATCGGGATCGGCTCGCCGGAGACCAGGAGCCGCGCGAACTTGTGGATCGCCATCTCCGGCCGCTGGCCGGGGCCGTAGACGGTGAAGAACCGGAGGCAGGTGACCGGGTTGCCGTACAGGTGGTGGTGCGTCGAGCAGACGACTTCCCCCGCCTTCTTGGACGCCGCGTAGGGCGAGACCGGATGGTCGACCGGATCGGTCTCCGCGTAGGGGACCTTGGTGTTGCCGCCGTAGACTGACGAAGAACTCGCGAAGACCACCGGCATCGACGTGCTCCGCGCGGCGACCGCCGAGAGCAACGTCTGCGTGCCGGTCACGTTCACGTCCATGTAGCGGATCGGCTGCTCGATCGACGGGCGCACGCCGGCGAGAGCACCCAGGTGGAGCACCGCATCGACTCCTTCGAGGGCCTGCGCACAGGTCGAGGGATCGCGGAAGTCTCCCTCGACGAGCTCGAACGCAGACCCACCCACGGCCTTCGCCTGCTCGACGTTCCGCCGCTTGATCGATTCGGCGTAGAACGGATCGAAGTTGTCGAGGATGCGGACACAACGCCCCTCGGCGAGGAGCCGGAGCGCAACATGGCTGCCGATGAAACCGGCGCCGCCGGTGACCAGGACGGTCTGCATGGGACTCTGGACGATGCGGAATCCCCGGGACATCCGTCACCCGGGGAACCGCGCATCTTTGCCGTGCCTCCCCGCCGAGTCCACTTCGGGGCGGCAGAACCCAGGATCAGCGCAACGCCGCCTCGCCCTTCTCGGCGAGCTTCTTCTGGAAGTACTCCGTGGTCCGCCGGAGGCCCTCCTCGAGCTGGACCTTCGGCTCCCAGCCGCCCAGGACCTGCTGGGCCTTCGAGATGTCCGGGCGCCGGACCTTCGGGTCGTCGACCGGCAGCGGCTTCTCGATGAACTTCGAGGCCGAGCCGGTGGCCTTCAGCACAGCCTCGCCGAACTCGCGGATCGTCATCTCGCGCGGGTTGCCGATGTTGACCGGCATCTTCTCGTCGCTGCGCAGCAGACGCAGGATGCCCTCGACGAGGTCGTCGACGAAGCAGAAGCTCCGCGTCTGGCTGCCGTCCCCGAACACCGTCAGGTCCTCGCCGCGCAGAGCCTGGCTCATGAAGGCGGGCAGCACGCGACCGTCGTTGAGGCGCATCCGCGGACCGTAGGTGTTGAAGATCCGGACGATCCGGGTCTCGACGCCGTGGTGGCGCTGGTAGGCCATCGCCATCGCCTCGGCGAAGCGCTTCGCCTCGTCGTAGCAGCCGCGCGGGCCGACCGGGTTCACGTGCCCCCAGTAGTCCTCGGTCTGCGGGTGGACCTGCGGGTCGCCGTAGACCTCACTCGTGCTCGCGAGCAGGAAGCGCGCGCCCTTCTCGCGCGCGAGGCCGAGCGCCTTGTGCGTGCCGAGGCTGCCGACCTTCAGCGTCTGGATCGGCAGCTCGAGGTAGTCGATCGGGCTCGCCGGCGACGCGAAGTGCAGGATGTAGTCGAGCCGCCCCGGGACGTGGATGTAGTTGGTGACGTCCTGGTGGAAGAACTTGAACTTCGGGTTGCCGAACAGGTGCTCGATGTTCGCGAGGTCGCCAGTCAGCAGGTTGTCCATGCAGATCACCTCGAGGCCGTCGGCCAGGAGGCGCTCACACAGGTGCGAGCCGATGAAACCGGCCCCGCCGGTGACCAGGGCAATCTTTTCTGCTTCGCTCATGTCGCTCTCGTTCAAGGACGTCCTTCGGGGAATGCGCTGCCAGCGAGCGGGTCCACCACGAGGTTGGATCCGCGCGGGAGTTCGAATCGGGCGCCGCTCCAGTCGAGCGACCCACCCGCTGCGCCGGCGACCGCGCGCAGCACGCGCCCGTCCCGGCTGGTCTGGAGATCGCCGCGCAGACCGAGCTCCAGACTCGGTCCCTCCGGCGGCAGGTCGGGAATCACGCTGATACGGAACCCCCGGCCCAGGTCGATCGTGCGGTCGCCGAGGTCGAACCGGGCCTGCCCTGGCCCGAGGTTGACGACGTGGACGAGCCCCCCATCACGCGCGACCGAGAGCCGGCACGAGACCGCCTCGACCGCGCCGGCACGCCCGATCCGCACGCGGACGGGCCGCTCCCCGGCCACGACGATGACGCGGCTCAAGTGGTCGAAGCCCACCGCCGTCACCTCCTCGTCGAGCCGCTCGAGCACCGCGCGAGCCGCGCCTAGCGAGCGCACGACCGAGCCGCGCTGGAATGCGATCGAGAACTGTCCCCCGCCGCGGACGTCGAGCGCCGTGCCCGTCGGAACCACCCGATAGCGGTCCCAGTAGGCGAGCGGAGTGAACGCGGTCTCGTCGGGCTCGAGGACCCACACGTAGTCGTTCGTCTGGGCGATGATCGCGACGTCCGGCGTGAATCCATCTTCACCGCCGACGCTCGACTCCTCGGGGAGCCAGGTCGGCCAGGCGTTCGGCGAACGCGCCACCATCGGCGCGGTCGCGACGCCGACCGGCGCGTCGCGGAACGGAACGGCGAACTGCCCGCCGGGATACGCGCCGAAGCCCGGAGGTGTGAGGAACGGCAGACCGCCCAGTCCCTGCTCCGCTGGGTTGCCCGCGAAGCGCGGGTGCACCACCTCGCCCTTCAGCAGGATATCGAGCGGGTTCGGCAGGAGCGGCGGCTGCTGCACGGGCTCCTGCGCCTGCTGACGCGGTGCCCAGGGGTCGTAGAGATTGCGCTCCTGGGACGACGCGAACCCGGCGAGGCCCATGGCCGCGCAGAGGGTCATTCGGAGCGCTCGATCCTGCAGGAGTTGCATCAGGTGATCCTGGTCCGGAGAGGGCGGCGAGGGCGCGCCATGCTCCGCCCTCTCTTTCGGCAGGACAACCTATCGAACTGGCGAATTCCGCCAGAACGTGTCCGCGCCTCCCGCCGCGCGGGGCGTCAGCCGCCGCGGACGTCCTCATCGATCGGATAACGCGGGCCGGTGAACGGCACCTCCGGATCATCCGAACCCTCCGACGCCATCGGATCCTCACCGGGCCTGCGGCTGCGCCTGCCCTGGAAGCCGCCGAACTCGACGTCCCATTCCAGCCGGTGGCCGTCGGACAGCCGCACCATCTCCTCGAACCGCTTCTGGAGCGCCTTGCGGAGCCGCTGGCTCACGTCCGGGATCGACGCTCCTTCCGGGGCGAAGAACTGCGCGCGGCCGACCACCCGCTTGCCGAGCGGGCCGGCGACCTCGATCCCGACGCGAACGCGCGAGACATCGGCCACCGCCTCGCCCGCGGACCGGAGTCCCGCCTCGAGCGCATCCCGCGAGACCCGGACCGGACCTGCTGCGGTGTCGCTGGTGACGTGCGTGACGGGCGAACCGCCAGGGCTGCCGTAGACCACCCAGAGGAAGTCCGCGAGGAGCAGCGCAACCGCGCAGATCGGCAGCAGGAGGATCGCATCGTCCCCGCGCACCGCGAGTCGGAAGGGCCCCGGCTCGGCGTGGGCAGGCAGACTCATCGGCCCGGGCGCCACGTGGATCAGCACCACGAAGACTGCGGCCGAGAGCGCCGCGAGGAGGTTCGCGACGAGCAGCGCGCGACCTGCGAGGCTCCTCAGGTCGCGCCGACCCGCCACGCGGGCACCTCCGCAGCGTGCCGGGCGGGGATCGCACGCCGCATGTTCATCATCGCTGCCCGAAGAAGCGGTCGATGAACCCGGTGTCGATGTTGCCGTGGATGAAGTCGCTGTGCTCGAGCACGCGGAGGAACAGACTCCGGGTCGTCTTGATCCCGTCGATCTGCATCTCCTCGAGCGCTCGGCGCGCGGTCGCCAGGGCCTCCTGACGAGTGGCCCGGTGGACGATGAGCTTGGCGACCATCGAGTCGTAGTGCGGCGGGACGCGGTAGCCCTGGTAGGCATGGCTGTCCCAACGCACGCCGGGACCCGACGGCGGGATCAGCGTCTCGATCAGCCCCGGGCTCGGCTTGAAGTTCGACTCCGGGTCCTCGGCGTTGATCCGGAACTCGATCGCGTGCCCCTTCGGTCGGATGTCGTCCTGCGTGAACGACAGCTTCTCGCCGGCGGCGACGCGGATCATCTCGCGGATCAGGTCCACGCCGGTGACCTCCTCGGTGACCGGGTGCTCGACCTGGATCCGGGAGTTCACCTCGATGAAGTAGAAGTTGCCGTCGCGGTCGAGGAGGAACTCGACGGTGCCCGCGGAGTAGTAGCCCGACGCGCGCGCCAGCCGGACAGCCGCCTCACCCATGCGCCGCCGGGTGTCCTCGTCGAGCACCGGGCACGGACTCTCCTCGACGAGCTTCTGGTGGCGACGCTGCATCGAGCAGTCACGCTCACCGAGGTGCACGACGTTGCCGTGCATGTCGGCGATGATCTGGATCTCGACGTGGCGCGGACGGTCGACGTACTTCTCGATGTAGACCGTCGAATTCTTGAACGCGCCCTCCGCCTCGGCGCGGGCCGAGTGGTAGCCGTTGACCAGACTCACGTCGTTGTGCGCGACGCGCATGCCGCGTCCACCGCCGCCCGCGGCCGCCTTGATCAGCACCGGGAATCCGATCCGGCGCGCGACCGCGAGCGCATCCTGCTCGGACTCGACCGGACCGTCGCTGCCGGGCACGCCCTGGACACCCGCCTCGCGGGCGATCTCCTTCGCGCGGACCTTGTCACCGACCGCCGCGATGGTCTCGGGCGACGGACCGATGAACTTGATGTTGCACGACTGACAGACCTCGACGAAGTGCGCGTTCTCCGACAGGAAGCCGTAGCCGGGGTGGATCGCCTCGACGTCAGCGATCTCGGCGGCGGCGATCAGCGCAGGGATGTTGAGGTAGCTCTGCCCGCTGGGCGCTGGCCCGATGCAGACCGTCTCGTCCGCGTACCGGAGGTGGAGCAGATCCCGGTCCGCCTCGGAGTAGACGGCCACGGTCTCGATGCCGAGCTCCTTGCAGGCCCGCATGATCCGCAGGGCGATCTCCCCGCGGTTGGCGATGAGGATGCGTCGGAACACTTCAGTCGGCCTTGATGACGAACAGGGGTTGCCCGAACTCGACCGGCTCGCCGTTCTCGACGAGCACCTCGACGATCTCGCCGCTCATCTCGGCCTTGATCTCGTTCATGACCTTCATCGCCTCGAGGATGCAGATCGTCTGGTCCGGCCCGACGCGGTCACCGACGCCGACGAACGGGTCGGAGTCCGGCGACGACGAGCGGTAGAAGGTGCCGACCATCGGCGACTGGAAGACCTTCCGACGCGGATCGTCCGCAGCGGGCGCTGCAGCCGCCGGCGCGGCAGCAGCTGCGGCCCCTGCTGCCGGAGCAGCCCCGAGCACCGGAGCTGGCGCAGCGTAGGACATCATCGGCATGGGCATGTCGCCCTTCAGCCGGACCCGCAGCTTGAGCCCCGCGTCCTCGAGCTCGACCTCGACCGCTCCCGCCTCGACCATCACGTCGATCACGCGCTGGATCTGGGCGACCGGGTCGGCGTCGCGACCCGCGCTCCGCTTCGCGGCCTGCTGGCGCGCACCGGCCTTCTTGGACGCGGACTTCTTGGCTGCGGACTTCTTCGCAGCCGGCTTCTTCGCAGCCGGCTTCCTGGCTGCGGTCCGGGCGGCCGACTTCTTCGGAGACTTCGTGCCCGGCTTCTTCGCCGGCTTCTTCTTCTGAGCCATGTTCGTGCTGGGGTACTGCGAGCGGTGCCCCCCGTGTGGGCGCCGGGCGGGCGACTCTACGCAGGGACGGCGGCGCGAAATAGCCCATTCCCCTCTGCTGCGGGAGCCCGTGCGGCTGATCCCGAGTGGAGGTCCCCCCGAAGCCCTGGCCCCGCGCCCCACGGGCTCCGACCGCCGAGTCCGTCCCGGGCCGCCCTCGTCACGTTTCTGCCGCACACAGCCAGAGCCGAGGACTATGGGTCGATGCGTGGACCCGGCGGCTCGGACGACGCCTGCCGCTCCCAGGTCCCGGACTTGCCCCCCACCTTGCGCAGCAGCTCGACCGGCCCGATGCGGATGCCCTTCTCCACCGCCTTGCACATGTCGTAGAGCGTGAGCGCTCCCGCCATCGCGCCGGTGAGGGCTTCCATCTCGACTCCCGTCACGCCTCGGCACCGGGCGGTGACGACGACCTCGACGGCATCCTCCCCGCAGCGGCCGATCGCAACCTCGACACCGGACAGCGGAATCGGATGGCAGAGCGGGATCAGCCTCGAGGTCTCCTTCGCGCCCTGGATCGCCGCGATCCGCGCGACGCCGATCGCCTCGCCCTTCGGCAGATCCCCGCGGAGGAGTCGATCGACGAGCGCGGGCCCGAGTTCCACCACCGCACGGGCCACGGCCTCGCGCGCGGTCTCGGACTTGGCCGACACGTCGACCATCCGGGCGCGCCCGGAGCCATCGATGTGGGTCAGACCGCCTGCGTCGGTGGGCTCGCGCTGCTCGTGATCCGTCACGGCGTCGAGTCTAGGTCGCCCACGCTGCGAAATCCCCGGGCGTGATCCACACGAACGGCCGTCCTGCCGAGCGTCCAACGCCCGTGGTGCCGACGCCGTGGGTGACCGGCAGAGGTCGAGTCCCTATCCTCGCCTCGCAACTCCGCCCGGGGTGGAGGGTCGGCGCTCCGCCGGCCGATCTTCCCCCTCAGCAACCGAAGTCTTCGGAGCATCCATGCAGAGACTCTTCCCCGCGTCCGCCATCGCCGCCCTCCTCCTCGCCGTCAGCGGTCACGCGCAGGACCTCGGCCGTCGTGCCACGGAGCTGCTGCGGTTCGCCGCGGAGGGCAGCATCGCGGAGGCCTTCTCGGTTGGCACGCAGCTGGCGGATCTGGACGGCACCGAGGACGCGGTCGCGCAGGCCGTGATCACCGCGGCGGCCGACGCCGGGCCGCGGGCACGCCTCGCCGCCGCCTCGGCGCTCCGCGAACTCGCGGACGGCGACGTGTTCGGCAAGGAGATCCTCTCCTTGCTGGAGCCGGTGACCCAGGCACCCGCCGACGCCGAGGAACGCGCGGCCGCGCTGTCGATCCTCGCCGAGGACACGCTGTTCAACCGCCGCGTGCTCCCCGACGTCCGCAAGATCCTGGCCGACCGCGTCGCGGACGACCTGCTGGAGGCGCCGGTCCGGATCGAAGCGGCGCGCGGTCTGTGGCGGATCGGGACCGAGGCGGAACAGCTCCTCGCGAAGCAGACCCTGTCGGACTTCCAGGGCTCCCGCGACCCCGACCTGCGGGTCCGCGCGGCGCTGACGATGGCCGAGCTGAACTCCGACCTCGGTGGGCGGACGGGTGAGATCCTTCGCGAGGTGGCGGGCCAGCCGAGCCTCGAGGGCAAGCTGGCGGAGAGCTTCCTCCGCCGCGAGGAAGAGCGCCGCCTCTTCCAGAGGCGGCTGCGTCAGATCGTGCTCCAGCAGCTCGACGAGGGCGGCTCAGCCAGCGGGAGCGGCGGCAGGGACGGTGCGTTCGCACGGCTCCGCGAGCTGATGATGGCCGCATCGTCGATGCACGTCCGCGGCGACACGTTCGAGGACCAGGACATGCTCGAGGCCGCGGCCAAGGGCCTGATGGAGTCCCTGGACCAGCACTCGTCCTACTTCACGTCGGAGGAGTACCAGCGGTTCTTCTTCGACCTGAACCGCGAGTACGGCGGCATCGGCGCGTTCGTCAACTTCGACAAGGACAACGTGTTCTCGATCATCCGCCCGATCTACTCCGGGCCGGCCTACGGCGCGGGACTGAAGTCCGGCGACAAGATCCTCGAGGTGGACGGCTGGGAGACGAGCGGTCACACGTCCGAGGAGATCATCTCCCGGATGAAGGGCGAGCCCGGCACTTCGGTGATCCTGAAGATCGCCCGCCCGGGACTCCAGGAGCCGCAGGACGTCGACATCGTGCGCGCACAGATCCGCGTGCCGTCGGTCAACTGGGAGATCCTGCCCGGCAACGTCGGCTACGTCGAACTCGTGAACTTCGCGCAGAGCACCGCGACCGAACTCCGACAGGCGCTCACCGCGATGAAGGAGGAAGGCATCGCCGGCCTCGTGCTCGACGTCCGCAACAACACGGGCGGCTTCCTGCTCGCCGCGCGCGACGTGGTCGAACTGTTCGTGCCGGCCAACGAGCTGGTCGTCTACACGCAGGGTCGCAACCCCGACGACCGCTTCGACTACCGGACCCGACCCGGTCGCGCGATGATGCTCGACCTGCCGATGGCGGTCCTCGTCAACGAGTACACCGCCTCCGCCTCGGAGATCACCGCGGGCGCGCTGCAGGACCTCGGTCGGGCGGTGATCGTCGGGACCCGCTCGTTCGGGAAGGGCAGCGTCCAGCAGCTGCTGCCGATGCGCACCGATCCGCCCGAGGAGTTCGAGGACTCGAACGACAACGGCGTCCGCGACGAGTGGGAGAAGTTCGAGGACCGCAACGGCAACAGCAGCTACGACGTCGGACCGCGGATGAAGCTGACGGTCGCCCGCTACCACCTGCCGAGCGGCCGCTGCGTGCACAAGGAAGTCGACCGCGACGGCAAGATCGTCGCTCCCGACTGGGGCGTCACCCCGGACATCGAGATCGAACTCCGCGAGATCAGCGCGACCGACGCGTGGAAGAACGCGGAGATCTTCGAGCTGTTCCGCGCCGGCACGCTGCAGGACTACGTCCGCGAGCAGGTCCGCGCGAACCCCGAACTCTTCCTCGAGCTGGCCGACGGCGATCGCGGCACCGTGGACCGCTACCCCGGTTTCGAAGAGCTGTTCTCCGGCCTCGATACGCACCTCGACCGGGACGACGTCCGCCGCTGGATCCGCTACCTGGTCCGGGACGAGGTCGCGGACCTGCGGGGCAAGGCCTATCCCGGCGGCCGCGCGGTCGGCGACATCCAGGAGGATGCGCAGCTCCAGACCGGCATCCAGGAGGTCCTGGAGAGCGCCGGCAAGGACATCCGCAGCGTCGACGCCTACAAGGACGTGCTCAAGGTCGACGCGGCCGAGCCCACCAAGAAGTGAGCATGCAGCAGCCGACCCAGCCCCCATCGCGGGACGGGCGCGATGGGCCAGGGCCTGGGGTGGGGGCGGCGCGCCGCGATCGACGACTCCGCAGCGCGGCGCCGCTCAGGCGGACGCTTTCTGCTGCGTCACGGTCGGCGTCCTACGGCTGATCGCCTCGAGCCGTTCCCGGAACCGATCGGCGAAGTAGCCGTCGAAGTCCTGGTCGGTGCAGAAGTCGAGCCGGGAGTCCTCGGCGCGCCTGCTGAGGAGCCCTGCATCGACGAGATTGAAGACGATCTCGCCGAAGTCCTCGGGCCCGCGGATCCCCCACCGCGCGAACACGAGCTCCCCCATCGGTCCGAACTGCTGGGAGGCGAGTTCGTGGATGCCGGACAGCAGCTCCCGCCCACCGACATGGCGTTCTTCGCCGGTCTCCGTGTCCCGACCGAGCGAGACCATCGTGTGGTCGAGCGCGTCGAGAACGAAGTAATAGGCGCTCCGCGCGAAACGCCGATCGCGTCGGCGCACCGCCTGGATCCGATCTTCGATGCCGTCGTGTCCCGTCATCGGGGTGGTCTTCGTCGTTCTCGCTGCGAAGGCGACTTCCGAGTCACCTGAGCAAGCTATCGACCATCCAGGCACCACCCTTGACCCCCGGGAACCAGGTTCCCGGCGATCCGACCGGGCACCGGACTCGCCCACCGGCTGCCCGCCTGACCGAGGCGCAGCCGAGGGACGCGGTGGCCGACCGACCCCCCTCGACCGTGCAGGTCGAGAGATCGCTCGTCTTCGTGCTCGTCCAACACGCGGCGCGGGCGCCGCGTCACGCAGCTGGCGAACCGCCGCCGAGGGTCCCGACGAGCCGGAGGCCCAGCCCCTCGATCACCTGCGTCGCAGGGATCCCGAGGGTGAGGTCCTGTTCGGCGTCGAAGACGGCCTCGAGGGCGGAGAGCCAGGGCTCTGCGCAGCCGGGACCGTAGCTGCCCCCCCCGACCTGCGCAACCGCGGACACGGCGTCCTGGACACGCTTCCTGAGGAGACCACGCGCCAGACGCGCGACCCACTCCATCCGCCGTTCGGTCTCTGTTCGTCCGCTGACCCGGTCGAGCAGCCCCCGGAGATCCGCGACCGCGCCGGGCCGTGGATCCGCCAGGAATGCCGCCACAGCACCGCCGACCTCGCGGACTTCCTCACCGAGCATGTCGCGGGCGAGGCCGAGCGAACCGCCGCACGCGGAGACCGCGAGCCCGAGTCCGGGCACGTCGCCCGACTCCGCGATCAGCTCGGAGCGGATCTCCTCCGCGGACAGCGGAAGCACCCGGAGCCGGCGACACCGGGAGCGCACGGTTTCGAGGAGCGACTCGGGACGGCTCGTCACGAGCAGGAGGAAGGTCGCCTCACCGGGCTCTTCGAGCGTCTTCAGCAGCGCGTTCTGCCCCTGCTCGTTGAGGCGATCCGCGGGGTCGACGATCGCGACCCTCGCCCGCCCCTCGACCGGCCTTCGCTCGAGCTCGGACTGCAGTTCACGCACCCGGTCGATCGGAATGTCCTGTCGATCCTGGGGCAGATCGACGACGTGGAGATCCGCGTGCAGCCCGGACTCGACCCTGGCCTCGATTCCAGGGTCACCTCCGGCCAACAGGGCCGCGGCGAGCACGCGGGCGGCGGACGACTTGCCGCCACCGGGCACGCCCTCGATCACGATCCCGTGCGGAACCGCGAGCCTGGACGCGGCCGCCCGCAGCCGCTCGAAATCGTCCGACTGGCCGAGGAGCCTCATGGCCTGCCCGCCGCCGGACCCTCTCCGATGCACGCGACGGCCGCCCGCAGCACGTCCTCGTGGACCTCGTCGAGCGTGCGATTCGCGTCGACGCGGAGGATCCCGGACGCGGCGAGGCCGGATGCCCAGTGTCCGGGCTCGACCACCTCGAGGAACCCGGCTCGCACCAGGCGCTGGAACTCGACGCCCCTTGCCTCGATCCGGTCCGGATTCCGGTCGGCCGCCCGGCGCGCGGCAATCTCCGGGTCGACGTCGAGGACGACCAGGAGGTCATGGCGGCAGCGCTCGTGCACCGCGGCTGTGATCCAGCGCAGCACGTCGTCCGCGACTCCATCCTGCCCGCACGCCGCCCCCTGGTAGACGACGGTCGACAGGAAGCTCCGCTCGGCCACCACGATCTCCCCGCGCGCGCGAGCGGGCGCGACCTCTTCGTCGAGCATCGCGCGACGCGCGGCGAAGAAGGCCAGCGCCTCGGTCAGGGGTGCCAGATCACCGACCGAAGGATCGAGGAGCGCTTCGCGGAGCCGCTCGCCGAACGGCGTCGAACCAGGCTCTCGCAGGTGCAGCACGGAGTGACCCTGCGCGCGGAGCGCCTCGACCAGTCGCCGGGCCTGCGTCGACTTCCCACAGCCGTCGGGCCCGTCGAGCGCGATGAAACGGCTCACAAGAGCGCCTCGACGCGGTCGCGGAGCGCAGCGTCGGCGAGCAGGTCCTGCTCGAACGACTTCATCGCGTAGCTGATCGCCGCGCGCGTGCGTCCGAGGTAGCGCCCGACCTCGGCCCGGCTCAGTCCAGAACGGACGCAGAGCCAGCACAGCACCTTGCGCGCCCGCGACGCACGGCGCCGCTGCGACTCGCTGGCGATCTCCTCGGGTTCGACTCCGAACGCCTCGGCGACCTTGGCCAGCGAACGGTCGAAAGCCCGGCGCGGATCGATGAGCTCGAAGTACTTCCGCTCGATGTAAGGGTGGCTCCGGTGACGGTCGAGAGCCCACGCGCGGCGGAGATCGGGGAAGCTGCCCTGGACGTCACGTGCGAGACGTTCGATCGCGTCGGCCCGCCCGTTCCTGGAACGCGTCCCTTCGAGCGCGCGCAGGAACATCAGCCGCCCACCCACGCTCGGCGGCTCGACGCGCGTGACGAACCCGGCCAACAGCCAGGTCCGGAGCGCCTCGTCCACGTCCCGCACGTCCCGCGGGTGCCAACGAGCCGCGAGCAGCGTGACGGACCCGAGCTCCGCACGGACCTCGAGGACCCGGGTCAGCTCCTGCTGGATCCGGAGGTGCCCCGCGATCCGGTGCAGCTCGTCGACCACGAGATCCACGTCCTGACACAGCTCGTCGCGGAACGCGGCGACGCGCCGCTCTCGGATCGCCTGCTGGAACGCCTTCACGAGCTGGGGCCCGTCGAACCACAGCACAGGACCGCGGCGCGCCTTCCTCCAGAACTGGAGGAGGAAGGTCTTCCCACAGCCCTCGGGGCCGTGGAACAGGAAGAGCCTCGACGGCATCGATCGCCCGTCGATCAGCGCCTGGATCACCAGCCATGCGGTGCGGTTGCTCGCATCGATGATCGGCTGGCTCGGACCGACCTCGAGGGCATCCGGCACCAGCGACTCCGGCGCCGGCACGATCTCGACCGCGATCGGCGTGCCGAACTCACGCGACACCTCGCGCTCGAGCAGCTCCCGGTAGAGCTGATCGACCCGTTCGCAGACCATCCGGTTCTGCGCCTCGAGGTGCAGGACTCCCCGCTCGAGAGCCAGCGGACGGAGCGCCTTGAGCCAAGCCTCGTGGACCGCCTCGCCGACCACGGCCCGAAGTGCGGGCTGGACTCGGTCCCAGGTGGATTCGACGAGCGCTCTCATGAGCCGGGGGACGATACCGGCAGCCCCCCCGCCGAGGAAGTCGACGCTCGCCCCCGACCCCGCGCCCCGACCCGCGGAGCTCGTGCAGCGAGGCATGTCGCCCACCCGGGAGCCGTCCGTCAGCCGCCCAGGCGCTCCCGCGCCTCGGACGCGGCGGTTCCGTCCGGAGATTCCGCCAACGCCCGCTCGAACGCCCGCCGCGCGCCGTCTTCCCGCCCCAGCTCGGCGAGGATCCGGCCGAGCCGAACGCACAACACGGCCTGCTCCTCGCGGAACGCCGGGCTGTCGACGCGCGGGACCTCCCCAGGCGCATCTCCCATGTGGTCCCGGTCCATGGTCGGCAGGATCGCCAACGCCACTTCGAGCTCGCGCGCCGCCTCGGCAAGACGGCCGAGTGCCTCGTAGGCGGCGCCCAGGTCTTCGTGGACCGAACGCGCGAAGGGATCGATCGCCACCATCTGCTCGAGGAGCTCGGTCTCGCGGGCCCGGTCCCCGTTCTCGCGCGCGTGCGCGGCGAGCTGGCGCCGCGGCTCGAACGCCCGAGCGGTGCGCGCGCAGAACGACGCGAGTTCCGCCAGCGCCTCGGCTTCGCGACCCTGCTCCCGATAGAGCCGAGCCAGCAGTACCTCGGGCGAGGTGGCCTGGTCGGTGCAGGTCGGCCAGCAGGCCTTGGCCGCCAGCAGCTGCTCGATCGCCGACTCCTGGTCACCCTCCGCGAGGAGCGCCCGCGCGAAGGCCATGCGCGAGTCGAAGTCGTCCGCGCCGGCCGCGAAGCCCCTTCGGAACGCTTCGAGAGCGTCGGCTGTCCGACCCCGCGCCGCGAGCAGGCGGGCCTGCGCGAGCAGGCCGTCCGGGTAGCCCGGGTCGGCGCGCAGCACGTCGCGGAGCCACGCACCCGCGTCGACCAGAGAACCCCGGTCGAGCATCGCGAAGGCGAGCCTGCAGCGCGCGTCGAGATCGTCCGGATCGCGGTTCGCAGCGAACTCCAGGCGCTCGATGCCACGCGCATCGAGCCGCGGGCGGAGGCGCAGCCGCGCGATGTGCTCATCGCGCACCCAGTCACGGAAGCGTCGGTCGAAGTCCCTGGAGTCGATCCCCAGCACGTCTTCGAAGACCTGCTCCGTCGTCTTGTCCTCACCGTAGGCCCGGAGCATGTCCAGGACCTTCGGGAAGCCGTAGTCCTGCGACAGCAGGTCGACGATCCGCCCACCCAGGTAGTAGCCGAACAGGATCTGCGGACCGCGGAACAGCCGGTTCATCAGCCGGACCGGTGGGATCGCGTCGTTGTGCCACGCGTCGACGAGTTCCCGGTCCATGCCGCGCTCCCACGCGCGGTCCTTGCGACCCTCCTCGTAGACCGAGAAACCCTCGGTCAGCCAGCGGGGCACCCGCCCCTTGCTCAGACCGAGCGTCAGCACGTGGACGTACTCGTGCCAGACGGTCGCGGTCCACATGAAGTCGTTGCGCCGCAGGTCGCCGTCCACCGGCGAGACCACGGTGATCAGCGGGCCGAAGCAGGCACCGAGCGCCGTGAAGCCACGGAAGCCGATCGTCCGGACCGAGAAGTCATCCCAGGTGTGGAACACCTCGACGCGGACCGGACGCTCCGGCTCGAAGCCGTACTTCGTGCCCAGGACCTCGCGCGCCTCCAGCTGGAACGGAACCAAGTAGGACTCGAGGACCGCGCGATCCTCGCGGTGGAGGAGGAAGGTGAAGCCGTCTCGCTCGATCCGTTCGTACTCCTCGCCGAGCAGGTCCTGCACCGCCCTCGCATTGTTGCGCCAGGGATGCACGTAGCCGGGCTGCAGCGACGCAGCCCGTTCGAGCAGCTCACGGGCGCGCTCTCCATCCCCCGCGTAGGTGAGCGCTCGCGCCATCCCGTGGAGCACCGCCACGTCCTCGCCGTCCCGGGCGAGCGCGGCTTCGTACGGGACGAGCGCGTCCTCGAAGCGGTAGAGCGCGACCAGCCGATCCCCGAGCGCACGGTCGACGCCGTTCCAGCCGGGATCGGTCGCCTCCGCGAGTTCGCGCAGCGCGGCAGCCTCGCGGGCCTGCCCGAGGAGCTGCGCGACCGCAGCACGCTGCGCGAGCGCCTCCCGGTCGCGGCCGTCGACCGACAGCGCCCGATCGAACATCGCCGCCCCCTCGGTGAGCCGACGATCCTCGACGAGCGAGATGCCCCTCTCGATCAGCGCTGGCACGCTGTTCGGATTCGCCGACAGCGCACGCTCGAGGAAGTCGTCGGTCTTCGCGGGGTCCAGCAGGTGGTTCGACTTGCGGATGCGGTAGAGCCAGAGGAGCGCCGGCTCGACCTCACCGTTGCGGCGAAGAACTTCGAGCAGCAGCTTCTCGCCGCTGTCGGCACCGCTCCACTCCCCGTAGACCTCGTACTGGAGCTGGCCCCGGAGCGTGCGCGCCCCGGGGTGATCCTCGTCGAGCGCGACGGCCTCCACCAGGAGCGAAGCCGCGCGCTCGACGTGCGCGCGACCGCCGAGCTCCATGTGCGCCCGCGCCCTCGCGACCAGCGCATCGGGGTCGGTGGCCGCGTCCCCCTTCGCGACGCGCTCGAAGACCTCCCGCGCCGCCGCGCGCGGCCCGGAAGCCGCGAGAGCCAGGCCCAGCTCGACCAGGACCACCGGGTCGTCCGGACGCTCGGCGGCCAACGCCTGCAGCTGCTCCAACGCCTCCTCGTAGGCACCGGACCGGAGGAGCGCGACCGCCGCGAGCCGGCGCAGCTCCGGATCGGTCTTCGCGAACCCCGGCAGATCGTCCCACCCGGACGACACGTCCGCGTAGGCGCCGCGACGCAGCGCGATCTCGGCGCGCACGCGGAACACCGCGCGCATCACCGCATCGGACGGCGCATCCGGCTCCCCTTCCAGCTCCTCCCAGTCGGCCAGGATCTCGTCGGCGAGCGCCTCGGCGCGGGACAGTTCGCCGCGGACCAAAGCCCTCTCCAAGGCGACGCGGTCCTCTGCGTACAGGTCCTCCTGCGACGCGAGGCCCTGGACCAGGAACAGGCCGCACAGCACCGCGACACACGCACGCACTCGATCCCGAGCGGACACGCGGACACGACGAAGCGGGACCAGCGAAGCTACCGTCATCGATCGACGGGTTCGCGAGAGGGACTCAGCCAAGCCCGTACTCCTTGAGCTTCCGGTACAGCGTTCGCTCGGACATTCCCATCGCCTTCGCGGCGCGCTGCCGGTTGCCGGACGCGAGGTCGAGGTTGACGCGGATGTGGTTGCGCTCGACCTCTTCGACGGTCTTGCCGGCGAGGAACTGCCACCCGTCCTGGTCGGAGCCGGGCGCCGTGCCGATCTCGGGGGGAAGGTCGTCGACGGTCAGGATGTTCCCGCGCGCGCGGACCACCATGCTCTCGACGGCGTTGCGGAGCTCGCGGACGTTGCCCGGCCACTCGTAGCGCAGGAGCGCGACGAGCGCGTCCCGGTCGATCGTGTCGACGTCCTTGCCGTGCTGCTCCGAGAAGTGCCGGAGGAAGTGTTCGACGAGCAGCTTGATGTCACCGCTGCGCTCCCGGAGCGGCGGGAGTTCGAGCGTGACGACCTTCAGCCGGTAGAACAGGTCCTCGCGGAACTCCCCGGCCTCGACCTTCCGCTGCAGGTCGGCATTGGTCGCTGCGACGACGCGAACGTCGACCCGGCGTGACTTGTTCGAGCCGAGCCGCGCGACCTCGCGCTCTTCGAGCACGCGCAGGAACTTGACCTGCGTCTGCAGGGGCATCTCGCCGACCTCGTCGAGGAACAGCGTGCCGCCGTCCGCATACTCGAACTTGCCCTCGCGATCGCTGGTCGCCCCCGTGTAGGCGCCCTTCACGTGCCCGAACAGCTCGCTCTCGATCGTGCCCTCGGCCAGCCCGCCGCAGTTCAGCGCGACGAACGGACGATCGCGCCGCGGCGACTGGCCGTGCACGGCACGCGCGACGAGCTCCTTGCCCGTGCCGGACTCCCCGAGCACGAGCACCGAGGCATTGGTCGACGCGATCTGCCGGACGACGTCCAGGAGGCGCACCATCTTCGGGTCCTGCCCGATGATCCCGCCGGTGCCGAACTCGCGGTCGACGCGGGACCGGAGTTCCTCGTAGTCGAGGTCCTTCCGGTATTCGGCGAGGCACTTCTGGACCTTCGTCCGGAACTCGACGAGATCGAACGGCTTCTCGAGGTAGTAGGTCGCCCCCTGCTGCATCGCCTGGACCGCGACTTCGCGGCTGCCGTGGCCGGTGAGCATGATCAGCCGGGTCGCCGGACTGCGGCGGCGGACCTCCTCGAGCACGGAGAAACCATCGATCCCCTTCATCACGAGGTCGGTGACCACGACCGCGTAGGTCCGGGCGCGCACGCGTTCGATCGCATCCGCACCCGTTTCGGCGGTGTCGACGTCGACATCGAGGGAGTCGACCGCCTCGCGCAGCGTCTCGCGCAGCGCGTCATCGTCGTCCACCAGCAGGATCGCGCGGCTACTCACTTCTTGGCTCCGTCCGTCGGGTTCGCCGCCGCGTTCGACGGCAGTCGGATCGTGAACATGGTGCCGCGCCCCTCCTCCGAGTCGAGGGTCAACTCGCCGCCGTGCTGCTCGACGATGCGCCGCGCCGTCGGCAGACCGAGTCCGGTGCCATGCTTCTTGGTCGAGAAGTACGGAGCGAACGCGCTGTCGCGCACGGCCGCCGGCATCCCGGCCCCCGTGTCGGTGACCTGGACCACCACGTGTCCAGCGAGCGAGCGGAGCGACAGCATGACCTCGTCGCCACTCGCGCAGGCTTCGAGCGCATTCCGCAGCAGGTTCACGACCACCGCGTGGAACTGGTCACGGTCCAGCGAGACCGCCTGGAGCGAGGGGTCGCCGAAGTAGCGGAGGGACACACCACGCCCGGCGGCCTCCGGCTGGAAGAAGTCGACGATCTCCCGGAGGACCGCATCGAGCGGGACCGACTCGACGCGGAGTTCCGGCACGCGGACATAGCCCAGGAACTGCTCGAGGATCCCCTGCAGCCTCTGGACCTCGGACTCGACCACCGTCAGGCGGCGCAGGACCCTCTGGTCCCGCGGGCTCTCCGAGCTGCCGATGTCCTCCTTCACGAGCTGGAGATTCAGACCGATCGTCGACAGCGGGTTGCGGATCTCGTGGGCGAAGCCCGCGAACAGCGCTCCCAGCCTGGCCAGCTGGCGCACGCGGACCTGCTCGCGGAGCGAACCCACCGGCGGATCGGAAGCTTCGTTCTCGGCCGGCTGGCCCGGTCGCTCTTGCGCTGCGCTGTCGGACATGGAACGCTCTTCGCTCGTTTCGGGCCGGAGGTTCCGGCCCCGTGACGCGATCGGGACGCGCTTCTCGGGGGCCGAGGACGGGCCCCGGCGGCAGTCCCCAGATCAGAACCCCCGAACGGCATCCGCGCGAGGACGAGCTGGCACGCACTCCAGGGTTCCGTCGACGGCGATCGTTGCCATGAATCCCCGCACTCCCCGATGACCATGCGCCGAGTCCCAATCCCGATCGGCAAGGTCCCGGACGACCTCGTGGCCGAGGCCGTCGCGGAGATCAAGGCGGGCAAGGTCGTCGCCCTGCCGACCGAGACCATCTACGGCCTGGCGGCCGATCCGGGGGACCCGTCGTCGTCCGAGCGCGTGCGCGCGCTGAAGAACCGCCCCGATGACCTGGTGTTCACGCACCACATCGCTTCCCTCGCGGACGCTGCGCAGTTCGCGCCGACGATGCCCGCGCGCGTCCGCCAGCTCTGCGAGAGGTACTGGCCGGGACCGCTGACGGTCGTGGTGCCGACAGGAGACGGCCAGACCGTCGGCCTGCGCGTTCCGTCGGACGACTTCACCGCCGCGGTGATCCGTGCGTTCGGCAAGAGTCTCTTCCTCACCAGCGTGAACCGGAGCGGCGAGCCGCCGCTGACCACGCCCGAGGAGATCGAGCAGGCCTTCGGCGAGGAGATCGACGTGCTCTACGACGTCGGCGACCCTCCGCTCCGCCAGGCGTCGACCGTCGTCCGATGGCTGCCTTCGACCCTCGATCCGGAGCTCGGCGAGCTGGAGATCCTGCGCGAGGGAACGCTGACGGCCGCGGACCTCCAGACCACGACGTCGCGACGGTTCCTCTTCGTCTGCACGGGCAACACGTGTCGGTCGCCGCTGGCCGAAGCCCTCGCCCGCCGTGCCGCCGCCCGCCGACTCGGGACCACGGACGATCGCGTCGTCGCGCACGGGCTCGTCTTCGAGAGCGCCGGCGTCGCGGCATGGCCCGGCGAGGACGCGAGCGAGGGCAGCATCGCGTCCGCGGCCGAGATCGACCTGTCACTCGATGCCCACCGGACTTCCGCGCTGACTGCGGATCGGATCCGCGCCGCGGAGCGGATCTTCTGCCTCGGGCCGTCCCACCTCGTCGCCGCGCGCGCGATGCTGCCGGAGGCGGCGGACCGGATCGAGCTCCTCGACCCGTCCGGGGCCGGCATCCCGGATCCGTTCGGCCACGATCTCGATGCCTACCGGAAGACACGCGACGCGATCGCGAGAGCGGTCGACGCGCGGGTCGGCGAGATCCTGCCGGAACCTTCCTGACCGCCGGGCGAGGAGAGCTCCGAGCCAGTCCTCGGCCCGCTCGCTCACCGCGAGAGTCGCCCGGAGAGCCGCGAACTCACTCGCCGGCGCCGCGCCTCGGCGAGCCACGTTCGGCGAGCTTGCCGATCCCGACCATCGCGCGCATCCAGCGCCCCTTCGGCAGGACCGGGTAGCCCATGTAGTCACCCTTCTCGGGGATGTCGGCGATGATCCCGCTGTTCCCCCCCACGCGAACGTCGGAGGCGATCTTGATGTGACCTGCGGTGCAGATGTGGCCGCCGAAGGTCACGCGGTCGCCGAGGATCGTCGAGCCGCCCAGCGCGGAGAACGCGGCCAGCAGGCAGTCCTCGCCGAGCACGCAGTTGTGGCCGACGTGGACCATGTTGTCGATCTTCGTGCCGCGTCCGATCCGCGTGTCGCCGAGCGCCCCGCGGTCGACCGTGCACTGGGCGCCGAGCTCGACATCATCACCGAGCACGACCCCACCCAGCTGCGGGATCCGCACCCACTCCGCCCCATCCCGCGCGTAGCCGAACCCGTCCGAGCCGACCACCGTGCACGCCTGGAGGACGACCCGGTTACCGAGCCGGGTCCCCTCGTGCAGCACGACGTGATGCTGGAGCACGCAGTCCTCCCCGACCTGGACGCCTGGGCCGACGAACGCCCCGCTGCCGATGACGGTCCCAGCACCGATCCGAGCGCCGGACTCGATCACGGCGTGGGCGCCGACGCGCACGGGCTCCTGGAGCTCCGCCGACGGATCGACGACCGCCGTCGGGTGCACGTCGTGGCGGGACGCCTGCGGGAGCGGATGGAAGACCTGCGCGACGCGCGCGAACGCGGCCGCGGGGTCGCGGACGACGATCTGCGCGACCGGATGCTCGAGGGGCGCGCGGACCAGCACGCAGCCGGCACGGCTGGAGGCGACGAGATCTGCGTAGCGGGCGTCGCGCACGAAGCCCAGGTCCGCTGGCCCAGCCGCGCGCAGGTCCGCGACTCCGGTGATCCGAACGCTGCCGTCTCCGACGACCTGCCCGCCGATCCGCTCGGCGAGACTCGCTACCGACTCCTCGATCATGGGCGGCGATTATGCAGCGACCGGAGCCGATCCGCCGCGCGCTGCCTCTCGCTTTCGGGAGCATCCGGATCGAATGCAGCCGCGGCGCCGAACGCGCGGAAGGCGGCCGCCGACGCCGCGACCCGCACGTCGCGGTCCGGGTCGAGGGCGAGCGAAGCCAGGGCGTCCGCCGCGCGTGGACCGCGCCGCCCTTCGATCCCTTCGACGAATCGACGTCGGATCGCGGCGTCCTCGGCAGCTGCGAGCACGCCGAACGCCGCGGGCAGGGGCAGGTCTCTCCGCCAGACCGGCGACAGCTCCTCGAGCATCGCAAGTCCTCCGCGCGCGTCGAGCGTCACCGCCGCAGCCGCTTCGAACAGCGCAGGGTCGAGGACCTGCGCGAACGCCCACGCCTCGCCCGGGCGGTCGAGCGGTCGGCGCGCGAGCTCCTGGACCATCGCACGCCCGACACGAACCCGATACGCGGCGCGGAGAGCAGCCCCGAGCGCGTCGTCGGCCGCGGCGGCGTCGACGAGGCCCTCCCCCTCCGGGATCGAAGACACGGTCTCGAGGGGCCCGAACCCCGCCGTCGACGGAAGATCCACGCCTGCCACCTCGAACGCCCAGCCACTTCGGTCCGCAACCGTCGGGTCGACCGCGGTCGCGCGCGCAACCCCGCGAGCGTCGCCGCTGGCCAGCACCTGGATCTCCGCCGATCCAGGATCCCGTTCGGCGAGGCGTCGCGCGGACGCGCGCACCGCCTCGGCCGAATCGGTCCTCGCGCGGACCAGCGTCAGCGCCCGGAGAGCGAGCGTCTCCTCGCCGTGGAGCAACGTCGAGCCAGGGAGCGCTGCCCTTGCCTCCGCCGCGCGGGCGACGGCGAGGGCCGCCTGTTCTGGTTCGAGCAGGACCGACGCCCGCGCCGCGAGACCAGCGAGTCGGGTCGTCCGCATCGCAGCACTGCCGCCGAGTGGGTCCTCTGCGGAGCCAGCAGCCCGCACGACCTCCCGCAGCGCACCGAGATTCTCCGGGTAGAAGGACAGCCGCTCGGCCCCGCTCCAGTAGCCGATCCGCTCGAGGAACGGCCTGTCGTCGACGAGGCGCCGCGCGTCCGGGAACAGCGCCGGCGCCGCAGGCAGCAGACAGGCCGCGGCGAGGTCGTCGACCGCCGCGATCCCGGCTTCGTGCAGCGTCCGACGCGCCGCGGCCGGAGCTGCATCCAGACGCGCACGCAGCGTCTCCGGTGACGGCAGGTGCGGCAGGGACTTCGATCCCACCAACAGCGTCGACTGGTCGACCAACCACACCGACGTGTGGTCGAACGCGTCGGCGAACGTGCCGAGCAGCGTCTCGAACATCGGGCGGGGCATCGCGTGGGTCGGCACCCACTGGACGCAGATGCCGCCCGACCGCAGGCATGCGCGCACCGCGCGGTAGAACTCGGCGCTGTAGAGGGGCGCGGTCCCGGGCGCATAGGGCAGGAGCGGCTCCATCGTCAGCAGATCGAGGCTGTCGGGTTCTCTCGTCGCCAACCATCGCCGCCCGTCGGTGAGGTGGACCTCGGTCCGCGGGTCGACGCGGAACGGCGCGGGCCGGACTTCGGCCGCCGGACCATCACCGGCGAAGCGATCGCAGAGCTCGAAGACCGCCCGCGAGATCTCCACGACGTGGATCCGGTCCGGGCTCGGCCACACCCGGACCGCCTCCGCCGTCGTACCCGTTCCGAGCGCGAGGACGGCCACGTCCTCCAGGCCGTCGCGCAACAGGAACGGCAGGTGGCCGAGGACCTGCATGTAGCTGGTTCCCGGCCCCGTGTAGGCGGCGCGGAACTCGTCGGTGAACAGCACGGTGCTGTGGTGTGCCCGGTCGTAGACCACCGACGCCGTGGTGATCGAGTCCGTGCGGTGCGCGATCGGCGCGTAGGCGTCGGGGCGGTCGTAGCGCGAACCACGCACCGGCGGCGTCGGCGACCACGGAATGCCGGCACCGCCCGCCCCGGAGACGAGAGAGGCCACCACGAGGAGCACGGTCGCGAACACCGGCCGCCGATCGGCCCTGCCGCCGATCGCCGCGACCAGCAGCGCCAGCAGCGCCGCGACGGGCCCGGCGAGGACGAAGAACGCTTCCGACGCGAAGCGCGGCAGCGCCTGCCCCAGGGCGAGACTCCCAGCGAGACTTCCGACGCCCTGCCACAGGAAGAGCAGACCCGCAGCGCGTGCGCGGACGTCCGGGCGGACGTCGACGAGAAGGGCCGGCACCACGACGCCGAGCGGGATCAGCGGCACGGCGGCGACCAGGGCCCCGAACAGCACGCGCCCGTGTAGCCCCAGGTCGGAGCCCACGGGGAACCGGGCGAGCCCGGGGCCGGTCCATTCATGGATGCCGAGGCTCGCGACCACCGCACCTGCGATCAGCGCACGCCCAGCGACGACGGAGCCGGTTCCTGGCTTTGCGATCCGGATCGTCAGCGCCGAGCCGAGAGAGAGCGCGAGCAGGCAGGCCGCCAGCACGCCGGACACGGTCGGCTGGAACCCCTCGAGGAAGAACGGCAGGCGCCGGAACAGCAGGATCTCGAAGCCCACCGTCAGGAGCCCCGACGAGACCGCGAGCGCGGCAGCCAGCCTGGTGAGCCCCACCGGCGCGTCCTCGACTTCCGCAGAGCCCGCGGGGAGGGCTGCGGGGGCGCCGCGCACGGCCAGCGCCGTGACCGCGTAGCAGCCCGCTGCGATCCATGCCGTCGCGACGATCCCCACGCCGGGGATCAGGAAGTTCCCGGCGAGGAACGCGGCTCCTACCGAGCCGACGAGGTTCGCGGCGAGCACGAGCCCAGGCGGCACGCGCGGCGCGAACGCGAACAGCAGCGGGAACGCGAAACCCATCGCGATGGCCGGTCCGAGCACGCAGAACGTGAGGACCACCGCCCCGACGACCGGCCCGGGGGGATCGGCGAGACCCAGCCCCGAGATCCCCGCCAGCACCGCGAGCGCGACCATCCCGTAGGCGCGTCCCAGGAAGGCTGCGCCGCCGACCGCGCGCGCCTTCCGCGAGGCGACGAAACCCCCGATCCCGAGACCGAGCAGGAACAGTCCGACGACCGCCGAAGAGGCCTCGGCCGTGTTGCCGAGCAGGAGTCCCGCACGGCGCAGAGCGGCCAGTTCGAACGCCAGCCCACCGAAGCCGGCCAGGAGCGCGGCGGACAGCGACCGGGTCAGCGCCGCGGCCGGACCATCCCGCTCCCGCTGCGCGTCGCCCCCGCTCACCGCCACGGGCCCGCGCTCAACGCCGCCCAAGCGGGCACCTCAGGGCGCCCCCTGCTCCTTCTCGCGGACCAGCTCCAGCGCAGACGCCGCGTCGGCACTGGCCAGGAGCGCGTCCCGGACCTCGGCCTTCGAGAGCAGGCGAGCGATCTCGGCGAGGGTCTTGATGTGCAGCAGCTTCTTCGCGCGCGGGATCACGAGGCAGACCAGGATGCGGGCCGGAAGTCCGTCCAGGGATCCGAACGGGATCCCGTCCGGCGCGATGCCGAGCACGGTGACGACATCGTCGACCTCGTCGACCGCGGCGTGCGGGATCGCGACGCCGTGGTCCATGCCCGTCGACATGCTGCGTTCCCGCTGCACGAGCGCGTTGTGGACCGCATCGAAGGCGTCGGCACGCACCGAGCCCGCTTCCACCGCAGCGCGCAGCAGCTGCTGGATCGCGTCCCATTTGTCGCCCGCGGCGAGCGGATGGACGACGAGTTCAGGTGCGAGCAGCTGCGACAACTTCATGGCGTTCCGAACGCCGACTCGACCGCCGTCGACGCGGTGGGCCATGGATACCCGTGCGCACCGGCAGAGCCAACCGAAAGGCCGAAATGTGCTCTTTCCCCGCGTGGCGGAACGAAATAAAAACCCAAGGCTCCCCGTCCGACGGCCCGATCGAACCCGCACCACGGCGGATTCGAACGCTCCAGGACCGACCGAGTCGGACGCCAGCGGGACCTCTCCAGATGGGAAGCCAGACGGACGTGAAAGAGACTCTGCACCGCGCGGGCAAGACCGCGCTCCTGACCGCGCTGCTCGGCCTCTGGGCCGTGGCCCCCTCGCAGGTCGCAGCGCAGGTGCCCGAAGGAACCGACCCGGGCATCGCGGAGCTGACGATCGAGAACGGCCGGATCTCGCTGTCCGTCAACGAGGCCACCGGCGTCTCGCTGAAGGACTTCATCAAGCTGACCGAGAAGATCACCGGGAAGGTCATCACCTTCTCCGAGACCGACTTCCAGCAGCCGAACCTGTCGATCAACTTCTATGGCACGGTCAACGTGTCCCGGGAGCAGTTCTTCGGGTTCTTCCAGACGATGCTCTACATGCGCGGCTTCGCGGTGGTCATCCGCGGAGACGAGGAGTCGGAGATCGTCCAGATCGTCTCGCTGGCCGGCCCGCAGCGCGCGGACGTGACCGCCAGCGCGCGCTACGTCCCGGCCGAGGAGCTGGAAAAGTACGCGACGCAGACCGGCGTGCAGATCCTGACGATGCTGCAGCTGAACCACATCAACGCGGTGACCGCATCGACCGCGACCCGGCCGTTCTTCGCCCAGTCGGCCCAGCCGTCGGGCGGAGTCCTGACCGGCAACCTCGGCGACAACCGCTCGATGATCCTGCAGGGCTTCGGCCCCCAGGTCTACGCGGCCTACCAGCTCCTCAAGCTCTCGGACGTCCCGCCGGTCCAGCCGGCGAACGAGAGCCGCGTGGTCAAGCTCAGCTACGCCACGGCGGAGGAGCTCGAGCCGGTTCTGAGCCAGGTTCTCGAAGACCGCGCACGCCGCGTCCAGCAGGCACAGGGCGCGGCCGGCGGCCAGATCCAGGCCGCCGGCGGCGAGGCCGTGAAGGTGCTCGCGCTGAGCTCGCTGAACGCGCTGCTCGTCACCGGCGAGCCCGAGCGCATCGTCGAAGCTCTCGACCTGATCGCCCGCCTCGACCAGCCGATCGAGGCGAGCGGCGGTGACATCCACGTGATCCAGCTCCGCAACGTCCTCGCCCAGGACCTGCAGCAGACGCTGCGTGAGTTCCTCCGCGAGGACCAGCAGGCGGAGCAGCAGGCACAGGCCGGCCAGCAGGCGGTCGCACGGCGCCCCCGCCCGACCGTCATCGTCGCCCACGCCGAGTCGAACTCGCTGCTGGTGTCGTCCACGCAGTCGAAGTTCCGGCAGATCGAGCGGATGATCGAGGAGCTCGACACCCGCCAGCCGCAGGTGCTGATCGAGGCTGCGCTCGTCGAACTGTCGACGTCGAACCGCGACCGGCTCGGCGTCGAACTCGGCCTGCTCGACCTCGCAGAAGGGCAGTTCCAGCGCCCGTTCGGCTTCACGTCGTTCGGCCTGACCGAGTTCTCGGACACCGACGACGACGGCCTGCCGGACACCCGCCTGCCGAACTTCGACGACCCGCTCCAGGGTCTGACCGGCGGCATCATCACGTCGGACGACTTCGCGATCCCCGTCGTCGTCAACGCGCTGTCGAACGACGACCGTTCGAACATCCTGTCGCTGCCGAGCATCGTCGTGAACAACAACGAGCAGGCGCTGGTCAAGACCGAGGAGAACCGGCCGACGCAGACGGTCTCCCAGGGCCAGGCGACGACCCAGACGGGCGTCGGTGACCCGCGGACCGCGGGGATCGAGCTGACGATCTCGCCGTCGATCTCGTCCAACGACTACCTGCGCCTCGACATCGACATCACGGTGTCCCGCTTCATCGGCGCGGCCGACCCGACGACCGGCGGCACGACGATCAGCCGCCAGGTGCAGACCCAGGTCACGCTGCCGAGTGGCTACACGATGGTGCTCGGCGGGATCATCGAGGACCTGGAGGCGGAGAGCGAGTCGGGCATCCCGCTGCTGAAGGACATCCCGCTGCTCGGCGTGCTGTTCCGGAACCGCAGCGACGAGTTCCAGAAGACCAACCTCTACTTCTTCGTCACGCCGACCATCCTGAACGAGCCGGACTTCTCCGACCTGCAGGAAGTCAGCCAGCGGAAGAAGCTCGAGGCCGCCGACTACATCGGCAACCGACGCCTCCGCATCCTGGACTCGCGCTGGACGGGCGGCGTCGTGCCGACGCTGGACGACCCCCGCACGACGGCCGACGACTTCGACCGTCACGGCGGCTTCGACATCCCGTTCTACAACCGTCCGACCGAGACCCCGACCTTCGACGGCTCGCAGCCGAGCGTGCCGACGCTCCAGGAGATCTTCGAGGAAGGCACGCCGCTCGAACCGGCCCCCAAGCCGGCTCCGGTGCCGACCGAACCCCAGGCTGCCGGCAGCGGCGACGGCCGCTGACCCCCTGCGGCCCGGCATCCTCGCCGGGCCGCGCCCGAGACCTCTCCGAGTTCCCCGAAGCCGGACCCCATGTTCGAAGACCGCATCCGCGAACGCCTGCTCCAGACCGCCGGCCTGCGTGAGGAGCAGATCCGGGACGCGCTCGCCGCCGAGCGCGAGACCGGCCAGAGCCTCGACCAGGTCCTGATCGGCCGGAACCTGATGAACGAGCGGGAGTGCCTGAAGTTCTTCGGGGACTTCCTGGGCCTCGAGGTGCGCGACTCGCTCGAAGGTGTCGCCGCCCCTTCCGACTTCATCCAGCACGTTCCGGTCCAGTTCGCGCGGACCCACGGCCTCGTCGCCGTCGAGTCCGACGGCCGCTCGACCAAGGTCGCCACGCACCGTCCGCTCGACGTCAAGCCGATGGACGACCTGGCGACGATGCTCGGCACCGAGTGCGAGGCGGTCCTCGTCCCGCGCTCCGAGATCGCCAACCTGATCAACCGCGCCTACCGCCACAAAGCGGACGGCGTCGACGAGGCCCTCGATGACATCGAGGAGCAGGACATCGTCGGTCTCGCGTCGAAGATCGAGGAGTCGGAGGACCTGCTCGACGTCGCCAACAAGGCGCCGATCATCAAGCTGGTCAACATGCTGCTGTTCCAGGCGCTCAAGCTCCGCGCCTCGGACATCCACCTGCAGCCCTACGCCGATCGACTCCAGGTCCGCATGCGGATCGACGGCGTGCTCTACGACACGGAGTCGATCCCCAAAAAGGCGCAGGAGGCGATCGTCTCCCGCGTCAAGGTCATGGGGAAGATGGACATCGCCGAACGCCGCCTGCCGCAGGACGGCCGCGCGTCGATCCGCATCGGCGACGGCGACGTCGACGTCCGCATCTCGACGGTCCCGGTCCAGAACGGTGAGCGCATCGTCTTCCGCATCCTCGACAAGACGACGAAGGTCTACTCGCTCGACCAGATCGGGCTCAACGAGGACAACCTCAAGACGATCAAGCGCTACATCCACTACAGCCACGGCATCATCTTCGTGACCGGCCCGACCGGCTCGGGCAAGACGACGACGCTCTACGCGGGCCTCGCGGAGATCAACTCGCCGCAGCTGAACATCCTGACGATCGAGGATCCCGTCGAATACAACCTCGACGGGATCAGCCAGGTCCAGGTCAACGCCAAGAAGGGCCTGACCTTCGCCGCCGGCCTCCGCTCGTTCCTCCGCCAGGACCCCGACGTGATGATGGTCGGCGAAGTCCGCGACTCCGAGACGGCGGACATCGCGATCCGCGCGGCGCTGACCGGCCACCTCGTGTTCTCGACGGTCCACACGAACGACTCCGCGTCGACCGTGACCCGCATGCTGGACATCGGGATCGAGCCCTACCTGGTGTCGTCGTCCATGCTCCTGGTCATCGCCCAGCGGCTCGTCCGGACGATCTGCCCGCACTGCCGCGATTACACGAAGGACCTCGACGAACGCATGCGGTTCCAGCTCGAGGAGCTGCGTCTGGTCTTCGACCAGTTCCCGGACGGCGTGGCCTTCGGACGCGGCTGCGACGAGTGCTTCCACAGCGGCTTCTCGGGCCGCACCGCGATCTACGAGGTCCTGCCCATCGACGCGCCGGTCCAGGAACAGATCGTCAACAAGGCGACGGCCAGCGAGATCAAGCGTGGTGCGCTGGAGCGCGGTCTCCGCACGCTGCGCATGGACGGCGTCGAGAAGCTCCTCCACGGACACACGACGCCGGAAGAGATCCTGCGCGTGACCCAGCTCGACGTGTCCTGATCCCCCCGCCCGCGCTCGGATCATGCCGATCTTCGAATACAAGGCCGTCGACGGCAGCAACAAGCAGCGCAAGGGCATCATCGACGCCGACTCGGCGCGTGAGGCCCGGCTCAAGCTGCGCGGTGACCGGCTGTACGTCACCGACATCAAGGAGAAGAAGCGCGGCGGCGGGCGGCGCGTCCAGATCAAGGGCGTCACCGGGGTCGAGTTCCCCAACAAGCAGCGGAACGACCAGGTCGCGCAGGTGACCCGGCAGATGGCTTCGCTGCTGCGCGCCGGCATCCCGCTGGCCGAGACGCTGCGGATGGTGATCGAGCAGGCCCCCGACCGGAAGATCGAGGCGACGTTCCGGGACATCCGGGAGAAGGTCACGCAGGGCGTGCCGCTCGGCGACGCGGTCGCCCAGCACCCCGCCTACTTCAGCGACCTGTACGCCAACATGGTCCGCGCCGGAGAGTCGTCGGGCGCGCTCGACGAGGTGATGGTCCGGCTCGCCGGCTTCCTGCAGGCCCAGTCCCGCCTTCAGAACAAGGTCGGGGCGGCGATGGTCTACCCGATGATCATGGTCGTCGTCGGCCTCGTCGTCGTGGTCATCCTGATGACGGCCGTCGTGCCGAAGGTCACGCAGCTCCTCCGCGCGAAGAACCAGGAGCTGCCGCTGCCGACCGAGATCCTGATCACGGTCAGCACGTTCCTGCAGAACAACTGGTTCCTGGTCTTCGTCGGCGCGCTGCTCGCGGTGATCCTGTTCCAGCTCTTCGTGAACTCGGAGAAGGGCCGGCTCGCCTGGGACTCGTTCAAGCTCCGTGTCCCGGTCTTCGGCGACCTGATGCGGAAGCAGGCCGTCGCCCGCTTCTCGACGACCTTCGCGACGCTCCTCCGCTCGGGCGTTCCCGCACTCCAGGCGATCGAGGTCACGAAGAAGGTCCTCGACAACGTCGTGCTGACCAACGCGCTGACCTCGGTGCACGACCACGTGCTCGAGGGCACCGACATCTCGACGCCGATGAAGATGACCGGCGCGTTCCCGCCGATGGTCTGCTACATGGTCGGCGTCGGCGAGCAGGCCGGCAACCTCGAGGAGATGCTCGAGCGCGTCGCCGAGACGTACGACGAAGAGGTCGATCTCTCGACCCAGAAGCTGACCTCACTGATCGAGCCGCTCATCATCGTGTTCCTCGCGGTGATCGTCGCCGGCATCGTCGTCGCGATCGTGATGCCTCTGCTCGAGCTGCAGAAGGTCAAGTGAGCCGGTCGCCCTGACCGCCGATTGCTGGGCGGGGCCGATTGCTGGGCGGGGCCGATGGCAGGGCGGGGATCGGACCGGCTCCGTGGCGAGCGCAAGGCCGCCACGCCCGGGCGCCGATGAACCAGGGATGCCCCGGCTCCGTGCCGAGGTCGCCTCGCCCGCCCAGGACATGCTCCCCGGCGGGAAGATCGGCGGCTGGGGCTCGTCCAATCGTCCGCATCGCCCGATCCTCCGGCTTCGTTCCCTCCGACGGGACGGCTAGACTGGTCGGCCGATCACCCGAAACGCGCTGATCCTGGAAGACACATGACCCAGAACGCCCGCACCACCGTGACCTCCGCCTGCCGCGAACGCGGCTTCACCCTGGTCGAGATCATGGTCGTGGTCGTCATCATCGGCCTCCTCGCGACCCTCGTCGTCCCGAACGTCATCGGCTACGGCGAGCAGGCCCGCCTCGACAAGGCGAAGGCCGACACCAACGCGATCCACGGCACCGCCCGGATCTACGCGACGCGGAACTCCAAGGTTCCCACCTGGGACGACCTGCTGGAGCCCGACAGCACCGGCAACCCCTACATCGAGGGCGGTCAGCCGCAGAAGGATCCGTGGGACACTCCCTACGAGATCCGACAGACCGAGGGCCGCCTCCGGTTCGAGGTCATCAGCTACGGCCCGAACGGCATCGAGGGCGACGAGGACGACATCGTCTACCCGCCGCGCGGCGACAACTGACCCGACCGCGCGCCCGGGGCCAGCGGACCCCGTCGGCCAGACGCGGAACGAACCCCGAGTCGACGACCCTCTCTCGAGATCCGATGCGCAGCCCTACCCGACAGGAATCCGGGTTCACGCTGATCGAGATCATGGTCGTCGTGACGATCCTCGCGATCGTCGGCCAGCTCGTGCTGAGCAACATCGGCGCTATCGTGCCGTCGACGGTCCTCGACTCGGAGTCCCAGCGGCTGATGTCCGAGATCGAGTTCCTCCGCTCGGAGGCCCAGCTGCAGGGCAAGACCTACAAGGTCGAGCTCGATCTCGAGAAGCACCGCTACCGCCGGATCCTCCCGGCCGAGATGCGCGTCTCCATCGAACAGGACGAGCGTGCGTTCGAGGAGGCTGCTCTCGGCTGGACACCGCTGGATGACCGAGCCCGCTTCCTGAGCTACGAGCCGGTCGGCGGAACCGTGTATTCCTCGGGCCGAGTGACCGTGGTGATCGATCACCAGGGCTTCACCGCCGACCAGATCATCGCGCTCGGCATGCGCTCGGAGGCGCTGAAGGACATGGTCTGGACGATCCAGGTCCGCGGCCTCGACCGGAAGGCCCGGCTGGTCAAGGGCAACGACGGCGTCGCCGCACGGTTCGGCGAGACCACGGAGGCCGCGTTCTGACGATGCGTGCACACGCGCAGCCACGGCCGGGCCCCGAGGAGCGGGGCTTCACGCTGATCGAGGCGCTCGTCGCGATGGTCCTCCTCTCGATCGTCGTGCTGCAGTTCCTGTCGATGCGTTCGACCGCGCTCGTCGACGCAGCGGAGGCGCGGAACCAGCGGATCGCGCGCGAGCTGGCCGAGCAGTATCTGTCGGAGCTCCTCGCCGGAGCCCGCGAAGTCCCCCCGGAGAGCCGACAGCAGCTCGAGGTGCAGGGTTACCCAGGCTTCCGCTACCAGTTCCTGATCGGCGAGGCGGCCATCCAGGACGCCGAGTCGGAGATCGCCGACACCGTCGACATGTCGATGCCGGTCGGGGCGACGTCGAGCACCGACCGACTCGCGTGGCAGCGCGAGCGCGACAACCTGCGGCGTGCCCAGTCGATGGGCATGTCGATGATCGAATACGAGGACTTCCAGCGCGACGAGGAGGAAGAGGAGCGCATCCCCGCCGAGGACGTCTTCGAGGACGTCGCGGTGATGATCCTCTACCCCAACATCCGGCCGGGCGACGACTCGCAGCCGATCGAGTCGCACTTCATCCTCAAGGCAAAGGCATCGACGATGGCCATCGAGGGGCTGACCCCAGAGCTGGCCGAGATCGTCGCGCGGCAGCGCGGCGGCACTTCAGGCACTGGCGGCTCCGCAGGAGATCCGCTGTCCGGGAGCTCCCGATGAACGCAGAACAGAGCACGTACTCCCGCCAGGACGGGTTCACGCTCGTCGAGATCCTCCTCGCCGTGATGATCGCCTCGATGGCGATGGTCGCGGTCACCAGCGCGTTCGTCGGCACTCTCCGCACGCACTACGAGATCGACAATCTCACCTCCTCGACCGAGGCCGGCCAGCGGGTGCTCGCGCTGCTCGAGCGCGACATCCAGGGAATCTGGCACTACAACGTCAAGCGGAACGCCGTGCTGCGCGGACGCGACAGCGACATCGGCGGCAACCCGGCGGACCGGATCGACCTGCTGACCAGCACGGACGCGGTCGGCGGCGTGGTCGGGACGAAGACCGACCTGTCGTTCCCCGGCCTCTGCGAGGTCGGCTACTGGCTCAAGCCCAACCCCGAGCAGCCGGGACTTCTCGAGCTGTGGCGCCGCGAGGATCCGCTCGTCGACGACAACCTGATGTCGGGCGGTCGCTTCCAGCTGGTCACGGACCGACTGAAGAGCTTCGACATCACCTACTACGAGACGCTCGGCTACGAGGCCGAGCCCTTCCAGGACTGGGATTCGAGTCAGGACGGCCGCCTGCCGCGCCGCATCAAGATCGAGTTCACGCTCCACCGCAGGATCGGCAACCGGAACGAGATCGTCGGCACCGAGGTCGAGGAGTACGAGCAGACGCTGAAGACCTACGTCCGGCACATCACGCTCGACCCACGCTACGTCGACATCCTGCAGGCGGGAGTCGCGATGATCCCGACCGCGCCCCGCGCGCCCGAAGCCGCGGCCGCAGAAGGTGCCGGCGGCGGCGGAGGCGGAGCCGCAGGCGGCGGACCGGGCGCGGGTGGCGCAAAGCTCCCGGACCTCGGTGAGGTCTCGACGCGCGGCGGAGACGCGAGAGGCGCCGGCAACCAGGGCGGGAATCGCGCCGCTCCCAGCCCCGGCAACCCCTCGCGGCCACCCATCGACTTCCGCGATCTGCTCCGTGGCGGAGCGGGCGGACTGTTCGGCGGCAACGGCGGATTCCCGGGCGGTCTCGGCGGCGGCGGCGGCGGCGGCGGCCGAGGGAACTGATCCTTCAGCGCCGCAACACGGGGCCGCCCCGCATCCGGAGCATCAGAGAAGCTCGCGGCCGCCGAGGTAGGGCCGGAGCGCCTCCGGGATGCGGACGCGACGATCGGCCGTCTGGTGGACCTCGACGAACGGGATGAGGATGCGCGGGCTCGCCAGCACGGTGTTGTTCAGCGTGTGGCAGTGGATGACCTTGCGCCCTTCCGTGGTCCGATAGCGCATCTTCAGGCGCCGTGCCTGGTAGTCGTAGAAGCGCGACGCTGAGTGCGTCTCGCCGTATGCGTTGCGCGACGGCATCCAGCACTCGATGTCGTACTTGAACGCCTGCGGGACACCGAGGTCGCCGCCACAGACGGCGACCACCCGGTAGGGCAGCTGGAGGGCGGCGAGGACCTCCTCGGAGTTCCGGACGATGTCCTCGTGGTGTGCGCGGCTCTTCGATTCGTCCGCCGCGTCCACGACCACCTGCTCGACCTTCTGGAACTGGTGGACGCGGTAGAGCCCCTTCGTGTCCTTCCCGTAGGTGCCAGCCTCCCGACGGAAGCACATCGAGCGCGACACGTAGCGCCGGGGCAGCGTCGCCTCGTCGAGGATCTCGCCGGCGTGGATCGACGTCACCGGGACCTCGGCCGTGCCGATCAGGTTCAGGCCGTCCTCCAGCACCCGGTAGGTCTGCTCCTCGCCCCCGGGGAAGAACCCGGTGCCGGTCATCACCTCGTCGCGCACGAGGAGCGGTGGATCGACGGCGGTGAACCCCTTCCCGACCATGTGGTCGACCGCGAAGCGGAGGACCGCGTCCTGGAGCAGCGCGAGATCACCGAACAGGAGGTAGTTGCGGCTGCCCGCCATCTGCGCGGCGCGCTCGACGTCGAGCCAACCCCGCGACACCGCGAGGTCGTCGTGCGCGAGCGGTTCGAAGTCGAAGACCGGCGGCTCGCCGATCCGACGCACCTCGAGGTTCGCCGCGTCGTCCTTGCCGTCGGGCACCTCCGGGTCCGGGACCTGGGGCACCTGCAGCAGAGCCTCCCTGAGACCGTCCTGGAGCTCCCTCTCCTTCTGCTCGAGCTTCTGCAGCTCGACCTTCTTCGCTTTCTGCTCGGCGAGGAACGACTCCCGCTCCGCCGGAGCGAGCGCGCCGATCCGCTTGGAAGCCTGCTTCTGCTCGGCGCGCATCCCGTCGAGCACGGGGATCAGCGCGCGCAGCTCGGCGTCGACCGCGAGCGCGCGGTCCACGGCATCGGCACGGGCCGGGAAGTGCTTCTTCAGCGCACCCTGGCGGGCGCGCTCCGGATCGTCGCGGAGGACCTTGATGTCGAGCACGATAGGGAGTCGGGAGGGGTTCGATACGGGGGCGGAACGGAGGACGCCGGACGCGGACGAGCGCCGTCCTACACCGGGGACGCGCGCTGCTGCTAGCGGTAGATCGCCTCGAGCTTGCCGAAGAGCTTGTTCTTCTTCTCGGCGAGCCCGACGAAGTAGCCGTCCGGGACCTGGACCTCCAGGGCCGTCTCGCCGCGGGATCCCTTCGGGATCGGATAGAAGCCGACGTGGCTCGACAGCGTGCTGCTGTGCTTGATCGAGACCTGGTTCAGGGTCTCCGGGTCACGGATGCTCTGGAACTCGCCGACCTCGCGGGCGCCCTTCCCGTCTTCACCGCGCGCGACGAAGACTACGGGGGCCGGAGCCGCGCCGTTGATGTGCGTGTAGATCTCGCCGGCACCACCTCGCACCCGGATCGTCACCGCATCGATGGTCACGGTGCCGTCCGCCCCCTTCTTCGTGAAGTCGAGCCGGATGTCATCGCCGAGGACGATCGAAGCCTCCTTGCCGGGCTCGACGAGAACCTTCTCGGACATGCCCGGGAAGATGTTCGCCGTCATCAGCTTCGCGCCCTTGCCGGACTCGATCCGCCCGAACATCAGCTCGTACTCGCCGGCAGGCACGGTCAACGGCTTGCCCCCCGCCAGATTGAAGCGAGCGCCGCGGAAGTCGCCGCGCCCCTGCACGATCAGCACAGCCGGCTGCGTCGCCTTCGAGCCCTTCCAGTCGAGCTTCAGCGTGCCGGTCTGCAGGTACTCCGGGTTCGCGCGACGGAAGCCGACCTTGGCGCCGTCCTCCTTCCCGCGGACGTGGTACCAGCCGTCGCCGATCTGCATCCACTCGCTGAACGGCTGCATCGTCGCCTTGCCGATCTGGACCGAGTCGAACGCAGGGACCGGGATCTCCTCGTCGGGGCCGGCGCCGAGATTGCGATCCTTGAGGCCATAGGCGAACGGGTCCTCCTCGAAGAGCAGCCCATTCGTGTTGTCGTCGAAGAACTGGATCTCCTGCCCGTCGACCTCTGCGGTCCAGACGGACGCGCTCTTGTAGTAGACGACCGCGGAGTCCCGCGTCGGCTCGAGGTTCTGGTTGACGCCCATGTAGGGCTCCTGGCTCCCGCCGGTGAAGAACCACATCGCGTAGCGACGGTTGCCTTCGGCATCGAGCGCGAACATCCCGGGCTTCTTCAGCTTGTTGCCGGAGTCGACCTCGGTGAACGGGTTCTTCGACAGGTCCGTCTCGTTGCCGACGAGCGTCACGCCGAAGTCGGTCGCGCCGGGCCGCACGAGGTAGATGTCAGCACCCTTGAACCACTGGAACGAGGCCGGGCCCGACTGGATCACGGTGACCGCTGGCCAGGCCATCGGGATCGGGCCACCCTGCGGACAGAGGTCGAGTTTGGGCTCCTTCAGCACGTGGAACGCGAGGTCGCTGACCACTTCGGTCGCTTCCGCGTCGGGCATCAGGAACGAGTCGACCCCCTTCATCGGACCGTCGTAGCCCTCGGCCTTGCGCTTGTCGGCCTCGGCCTGCGCCTCCTTGAGCCGCTCCTTCTCCGCCTTCATCCAGTTCTGGTTCTGCTGGAAGTAGACGTCCTTCGTCCACTGCCACTGCTCGCGCAGATCCATGAACCGCTCGATCGCATAGATCCCTTCCCGCTGATCGGCGAGGCTCCGGTCGGGGATGATCGAGTAGACGCGCGCGATCACGCCCCACGCGTCCGCCGCATCGAGGGGGTCGCCGATGCCCTCGAAGAGTTCGGCGATCTTCATCAGCGAGTCGCGGAGGGTCTCGTAGGACTTCCGGTCAGGCTCCTTGGCCGCGGTCAGCCGGTTGAGCTCCCCGTAGGCCTTCGCGAGGGCCGACTGGCCCTGGTCGTAGCTCCGCAGGATCGAGGAGTCCGCCGTCTCCAGCCAGCGCCCCAGCAGCTCCAGGGTCCGGCCCTCGAAGACCCGCTCCCACGAAGCGCGCAGCGCCTCGCGCTCGGCCGCGTTGTCGACAGCGGGGTCCTTCTTCGCGGCCAGGACCAGCGCGCGGAAGTGGCCGACCGCATGGATCGGGTTCTCGCGCAGCGCCTTGTCCGTGCGCTTCTCGTCGCCCAGCCGGATGGTCTCGTCGACGGTCCGCGAGAACTCGTCGGAAGTGACCTTCTGTGCGGATGCGTCTCGCCCCGCGGCGCAGGCCGCGGCGAGCAGGAAGATGGACAGGAGCCGCTTGGAGATCATGGCGTTGCGGTCGGGGCAGGGCCCTGTGGCCGCGCCGGGGGAGGGCGCAGCGACCGGCGTCGATCTTAGCCCCCCCAGTCGTCGGATCGAGACTCGCGCGGAGGCCGCAGGCCCGGGCGGCGGCCCGTCAACGCCCCTTCGAATGGAGGTCGCGGCTCGCCCGCTCGAGCGATCGCCGCTCGTCGCTGGTGAGCGACCCCATGCCCTGCTGGTGGACCTTCTCGAGGAGGCGGTCCAGCTCGGCCTGCAGCGCCGCGCGGTTCTGGGCGACGCGCGCCGCGCGGAAACGCGCGAGCCAGGGCCACAGAGGAGCTCCGCGATGCCCGAGACCGAGGTAGTAGCCCCGCATCCTCCGGAACGCGAGAAAGCCCCACAGCGCACCGCCGAGGTGGGCCGCGTCGGCGGTGCCACCCGCAACGCCGTGCAGGGTCTGGAAGGACGCGTAGACGCCGGCCAGCACCAGGAAGATCACCAGCCAGCGCAGCTCGATCGGGAACACGAAGAACAGCAGCACGGTCTGCCGCGGCGCGAGGCAAGCTCCGTAGACCATGATCGCGTAGACCGCGCCGCTCGCCCCGAGCACGAGCATCTGGTCGGAAAGCCCGGCGGCCGCGCCGAGCAGCAGCTGGCAGACCCCACCGAGCAGCCCGCCGACGATGTACAGGTGGACGAGCCCTCGATCCCCCGTGTCGCTCAACACGATCCGGCTGAAGAAGTACAGCACGATCATGTTGAACACGAGGTGCATGAGCCCCCCGTGCGTGAACTGGTAGGTGACGAGCCGGACGACCCCGAGGCCGTAGCCACCGAACAGCCCATCCCAGGACAGGCCGAGGAAGTCCGCGAGCGAACCGCCGAACACGTGCGGCCCCACCATCGCGGACGCCAGCATCACCGCGATGTTCGCGGCGATCAGCGCCTGGACCGCGGATGCAGGGCGGGGAAGGTCGAACGCGGGCAGGTTCCGAGCCATCCGCCGCGCTCGTCAGAGGCTCCGCTCGAGGACGTAGCCCGCGATCCGATCGAGGGACTCCACGGCAGACGACGGAGGCAAGCCGTCCAGCGCGCGCCGCGCGACCTCGACGCGCTGGCGCGCGACGGCGGACGAGTAGGCCAGCGCCTCGTCGAGCGGGAACTCATCGCGCAGCGCGCCCAGGAGTTCCGGCTCGGTGCCTTCCCGCTGCATCAGGGCCCGGAGCGCTGCCCGCCGCTCGGGATCGCGCATCAGCCAGAGGAGCGGCAGCGTGAGCTTGCCCTTCGAGAGATCGGTGCCTAGCGACTTGCCGACCACGGCCTCATCGCCCCCCAGATCGAGACAGTCGTCGATGATCTGGAACGCGATGCCGATCTCCATGCCATAGGTGTGGAGTGCGGCGCACTGTTCCAGGCTGCCGCCGGCGTAGTGGGCCCCCAGCTGGCAGGACACCGCATAGAGGCACGCGGTCTTGTCAGCGATCACCCGGAAGTAGCGCTCTTCGTCCCACTCGAAGTCGAACCGGTGGAGGATCTGGGTGATCTCACCCTGACAGATCTGACGCACCGCCTCCGACAGGACCCGACTGCAGGTCGGATCCGCCATCGTCACCGCCATGTGGAACGCTCGGGCGTAGATGTAGTCGCCGAGCAGCACCGGGACCTCGGTGCCGTAGGCCGCGTTGACAGTGGTCTGCCGACGCCGAAGCTTCGCCCCGTCGAGAACGTCGTCGTGGACGAGCGTCGCGGTGTGGAGCAGCTCGACGACCTTGCCGACGTGCACGTGATCGGGCCCGATCGATCCCACCGCGAGACCCGACAGGCAGACCATCGCTGGACGGAGCTGCTTGCCGCGGAAGCTGACGGCGAGGTCCACGAGAGGCTCGAGGTCACGCTCACCCGGGGCGAGATCGCCCACGAGCTCACGCTGGACCTGGTCGAGCTGGGCTTGGACGGGACCGAAGAGCTCGGTCAGTGCTCCATCGAGCGGAGCGGCGTCAGGGCCGTCGACGGTTTCGCTGGACGAGGTCACCCGTCGCCTTTCGCCGGGGCCCCGTCATCGGATCCAGACCCGACCTTCGGCTTGCTGGAACCGGGGTCCGCTTCACCCTTCAGCCCCTTCTTGAACTCGGTCACGCTCGACCCCATCGACCGGGCGAGGCTCGGCAGCTTCGAGCCGCCGAACAGCAGGAGGGCGATGATCAGGATGACCCAGAGCTCGGTCGGCCCGGGGAGGAACGCTAGTTGGGCGGTCATCGGGTAGTTGCGGAGGACCCGCTTCGGGCGCCGGGCGGCGGCGCGACGGGCCACGTGTTTTAAGGTGCCCCGGGCCGAGCGCCAAGCCAGCCGGACGGAATTGGCGTCCGCGGCCGACGAACGACGGCAGCCTCGGCCAGATCACCCCGCGTCAGGCCGAGGCGTCGTCCAGCAGGCCTTGCCACGCGGCAGGATCGAGACCTCGATCCTCACCGCAGATGCGGACCAGGTTCTCGTGGGCGGACGCGCGGACCTCCGCATCGTCGGAGCGCAGCGCCCCCACCAGGATGCGCACCGCGTCCCGCTTGGCCGAGGGGTCGATGCCCGGACTGCCTGCCGCAGCCCGACGACGCTCGGCGAGGAGCTCTCGGAGAAGGGCTGACAGCCGCTGGCGCTCCAGCACCAGCAGCGCGGCGAACACGCACACCACGCCGACCGCGATGCGGAGCAGGCCGTCGCGACCGACGACCCGGACCATCGCGTCCCGACCGGGCAACCAGGGCTCGAACCAGACCAGCACGGCGAGCGCGAGCAGCGCCAGCGCGGCGGTCGGACGCGGAGTTCTGGCCATGGAGAAGCAACTGCGGGACCACGGCGGGTGCATCACCCGCCATGGACCGACTCAGCCTCCGAGGATTTCCTTCATCGTCGCCCCCATCACGCTCGGGGTGTCGACGACGGCGACGCCTGCGCGGGTCAGCGCGGCCTTCTTGTCGGCAGCTGTGCCCTTGCCCCCTGAGATGATCGCGCCGGCGTGCCCCATCCGCTTACCCGGAGGCGCAGTGGCACCTGCGATGAAACCGACCATCGGCTTCTTCACGTGGGCCTCGATGTACTCCGCGGCCTCCTCCTCGGCGGTCCCCCCGATCTCGCCGATCATGATGATCGCGTCGGTTTCGGGGTCCTCGTTGAAGAGCTTGAGCACGTCGAGGAAGTCGGTGCCGTTGATCGGGTCACCGCCGATCCCGACGCACGTGGACTGCCCGAGACCTGCGCTGGTCAGCTGCCAGACCGCTTCGTAGGTCAGCGTGCCGGAGCGCGAGACCACGCCGACCCGTCCCGGGCGATGGATGTAGGCCGGCATGATGCCGATCTTGCAGCCGGACTCGGCCGTGACCGGAGTGATGACCCCGGGACAGTTCGGGCCGACCAGCCGCGTGCCCGAACCGCGCATGTAGTCGCGGACCCAGGCCATGTCGAGGACGGGGACGCCCTCGGTGATGGCGACGACCAGATCCACGCCGGCGTCGACCGCCTCGCAGATCGAGTCGGCGGTGAACGGCGCAGGCACGTAGACGACCGAAGCCGTCGCCCCCGTCGCCTCGACCGCCTCGCGGACGGTGTCGAAGACCGGGATGCCCTCGACCTCCGTGCCGCCCTTGCCCGGAGTCACGCCGCCGACCACGTGGGTGCCGTACGCGCGGGCCTGCAGCGAGTGGAACGTGCCGTTCTTCCCGGTGATGCCCTGGGTGATGACCTTGGTGTTTCCGTCGATCAGGATGCTCATCGGATTCTCCCTCCTCTCAGGCGCCCGCGGCCTTCACGAGTGCGACGATCTTCTCGGCGGCTTCGTCGAGCGACGCCGCGGTCTCCAGCTTGACGTCCGACTCCTCGAGGAGCTGGCGACCCCGCTGCACGTTGGTGCCCTCGAGCCGGACGACCAGCGGAACCTGGAGATCGACCTCCTTGGCGGCTGCGATCACGCCTTCGGCGATCGTGTCGCACTTCATGATCCCGCCGAAGATGTTGACGAGCACGCCCCGGCAGTTGGGGTCGGAAAGCAGGATCTTGAACGCGTTCGTCACCTGCTCCTTGTTGGCTCCGCCCCCGACGTCGAGGAAGTTGGCGGGGCTCCCACCCTTGAGCTGGATGACGTCCATGGTCGCCATCGCGAGACCCGCGCCGTTGACCATGCACCCGATGTTGCCGTCGAGTGCGATGTAGTTGAGGTCGAACTTCGAGGCCTCGACTTCCTTCGGGTCCTCCTCGTTGAGGTCCCGGTACTCGATCACGTCCTTGTGGCGGAACAGCGCGTTGCTGTCGAAGTTGATCTTCGCATCGAGAGCGAGGACATCGCCCTGCTTGGTCACGATCAGCGGGTTGATCTCCGCGATCGAGCAGTCCATCTCCGTGAAGGCGACGGCCAGCTTCTGGATCAGCGCCATCCCCTTCTTCGCAGTGTCGCCGGAGAGCCCGAGGTGCTTCGCCATCCGGCGGAGCTGGAACGGAAGCAGCCCCTTCATCGGGTGGATGCGCTCGCGGAGGATCGCCTCCGGCCGCTCCTCGGCGAGCTCCTCGATCTCCATGCCGCCCTCGGCGCTACCCATCAGGACCGGAGCGGAGGTCGCGCGGTCGACGGCGACGGCCAGGTAGAGCTCGCGGTCGATCTCGCTGCCGCGCTCGACGTAGATCTTCTGGACGACCCGGCCTTCGGGGCCGGTCTGGTGCGTGACCAGGGTCTTGCCGAGCATCCCCGCGGCGGCGTCCCGCGCCTCATCGGCGGAGCGGACCAGTTTGACGCCGCCGGCCTTGCCGCGGCCGCCGGCGTGGATCTGCGCCTTGACGACCGAGAGGGGCGCGCCGAGCTGCGTGAACGCAGCGGCAGCCTCATCCGCGGTGTCGCACGCGATTCCGTCCGGCACCGGAACGCCGAAGCGGGCGAGGACCTGCTTGGCCTGGAATTCGTGGATCTTCATCGTGGTCGAACCGTGCTTTCGGCAGCGATCGGGCCCTCGTCCTGGAGCCCGGCCTCGATGCCCGGGACCGAGTCTCCGGGCTGCGAGGGCGAGTAGGGTACTTCGGGGCAGACCCGAAACAACAGCCGGCGGACGATCCCGTTCGCGCGGCGTCGACGCGTTCTCCCGGCGGGCCCAGGGCCTTAACCTCTGCCCGGATGGAAGCTGGGATCCTGCCCCATCAGGGCATCGTCGAACTGATCCGTTCCGGGGCCCTGTCGAGCAACCCGGGCATCGCCCCCCACCAGGTCCAACCCGCGAGCCTCGACCTGAGGCTCGCAACCGTGGGCTACCGGGTGAGGAGCGGATTCCTCCCCGAGCGACGGCCGGTCGCCGACTTCCTCGACGACCAGACGCTCTACCGGTTCGACCTGACCGACGGAGCGATCCTCGAGCGCGGACACGCCTACGTGCTGCCTCTCCTCGAGCAGGTGACGACGCCGCTGCCCTACCAGATCCGCGCGAACCCCAAGTCGTCCACGGGACGCCTCGACCTCTTCACCAGACTGCTCGCGGATCGGAGTGGCCGCTTCGAGGTCGCCCCCCCCGGCTACACCGGCCCGCTGTTCCTCGAGGTCGTCCCACGCTCGTTCCCGGTCCGCGTCCGGACCGGTCAGTCCCTGACGCAGGTCCGCTTCGTGCTCGGCGATCCCGTCCTCGACGATGCTGCGCTCCGCGCGGAGTACGAGCGTTCCCCTCTGCTCTTCCACGCCGACGGCCTACCGATCCCGGTCGAGGAGGCCCGCTTCGACCAGGGCCTCTGCATGGGGATCGCACTCCGACGCGATGCCGACCTGACCGGCCCCGTCGGCTACGAGGCCCGGGGCTACACGGACGTGGTCGACCTCGCGCGGATCGGCGGCTACGACCCCGCTGGGTTCTTCCACGAGATCCCGCCGCCGCCCGACGGCCGCACGGTCGTGCAGCCCGAGGCCTTCTACATCTTCGCCAGCAAGGAGAGGGTCCGCATCCCCCGCCATCTCGCCGCAGAGATGGGCGCCTACGACGTCGGCCTCGGCGAGCTGCGCACCAACTACGCAGGCTTCTTCGACAACGGCTTCGGCGGCGAGTGCGGCACGAGAGCCGTGCTGGAGGTGCGTCCGCACGACGTGCCGTTCCTCGTCGAGGACGGGCAGGTGTTCTTCCGGCTCCAGTTCTTCCGGACGCTCGAGGAGCCTGGGATCGCCTACGGGGATCGCGGGCTCGGCTCCCACTACCAGGGCCAGGGCCTCGCGCTGAGCAAGCACTTCCGCTGCGCCGGTCGTCGGCAGGGCTGACGCGGGGCGGGCCAACCAGCTCCCCGGAACGCCGTGGAGCCCCTGCGACTCGCTGTGGCGCCGCATCCGGGCAGACCTACGATGCCCGCGGCATGAAGACCCCCGAGAACCCTTCGAGTCAGAGCGGAAGCCGCCGGAACGCCGCAGTGCTGATCACCGGCGCGGGCGGCGAAGTCGGTCACGGCCTGATCCGCGCGCTCTCCGCAGCCGGTCACCGCGACATCGTCGCGATCGACATCCGCGAGCTGGACGCCGAGATCCGCGAACTCTGCATGGAGACCTTCGTCGGCGACATCTGCGACGAAGCGCTGCTCGGCCGGCTGATGGCGACCTTCGAGGTCTACGAGATCTTCCACCTCGCGGCGCTCCTCTCGACCCGGGCCGAGTTCTCTCCGGAGACCGCGCACGACGTGAACGTCGGCGGCACGCTCGGCCTGCTCCGCCTGGCTTCGGAGCAGGCGCGCTCCCACGGCGCGTCGGTCCGATTCGTGTTCCCGAGCTCGATCGCCGCCTACGGGATCTCGGACCTCGCCACGAAGGCCGCCGCCGGCAAGGTCCGCGAGGACCAGTTCCTCGAGCCGATCACGATGTACGGCTGCAACAAGCTCTACTGCGAACACCTCGGCCGCTACTACGCGCGGCACTACCGGATGCTCGCCAAGGACCGCGTGCCGGACCTGGTCGACTTCCGCTCGGTGCGCTTCCCTGGGCTGATCTCCTCGGACACGGTTCCGTCCGGCGGCACCAGCGACTTCGCGCCCGAGATGATCCACGCAGCCGCGAAGGGCGAGCCGTACGCGTGCTTCGTCCGCGCCGATGCGCAGATCCCGTTCATGACCATGCCGGATGCGATCGAGGCCCTTCTGGCACTGGCCGCAGCACCGCGCGAGCAGCTGACGCAGCAGGTCTACAACCTGGGCGCGTTCGCGCCGACGGCGGGTGAGATCGCCGACCTCGTCGCCGACGCATTCCCCGGAGCCCGGATCACCTTCGCGCCGGACACGCAGCGCCAGGCGATCGTCGACTCCTGGCCCGCCGACGTGGACGACACGGCCGCGCGGCGCGACTGGGGATTCGCTCCTCGGCATGACCTGGCGAGCGCGTTCGGGGAATACCTGCTCCCGAACATCCGCGCCCGCTACGCGCGATGACCGCCGCCGACGTTGCGCCCCCGGGCCTCGACGCGATCCGCGCTGCGCGGGCTCGGTTGGGCGACCTCGTCCGCACCACGCCGGTCTGGGCCTGGGACTCGCCCGCGCTGACCGAAGCGGCAGGTGCTCGACTCGACATCCACGTCAAGCTGGAGCTCTGGCAGCACGCCGGCAGCTTCAAGCCACGCGGCGCGCTGACGGTGATGCTGGAACTCGACGACGCCGCGCGAACTCGGGGTGTGACGGCCTTCAGCGCGGGGAACCACGCGCTCGCCGTCGCCTACGCAGCCGGCGTGGTCGGCACCACCGCGAAGGTCGTGATGCCCGAGACCGCCAATCCGGGCAGGATCGCCGCGTGCCGAGCCGCAGGCGCCGAGGTCGTGCTGGTCCCCACCGTCCACGACGCGAGACGTGCGGTCGAGGACATCGCGGCGACCGAGGGGCGCACGTTCGTCCACCCGTTCGAAGGCCCCGGCACGGTGCTCGGCACCGCGACGCTCGGACTCGAACTCGTCGAGCAGCTCCCGGACGTCGAGCGGGTCGTCGTGCCGATCGGCGGTGGCGGGCTCTGCGCAGGGGTCGCAGCAGCCGTCAAGCAGCTGCGGCCCGACTGCGAAGTGGTCGGAGTCGAACCGGTCGGCGCGGACACGATGCACCGGAGCTTCGCCGCAGGCTCGCCCGCGGCGATCGACGCGGTCCGCACGATGGCGGACAGCCTCGGCGCTCCGCGGGCAGAACCCTACACGTACGCGGTCTGTCGCAGGTTCGTCGATCGTCTCGTCCACGTCGACGACCCGGGTCTCGCCCGGGCGATGCGCGTGCTCTTCACGGAGCTCAAGCTCGGCGTGGAGCCGGCGGGCGCGGCGACCACCGCGGCCGCGCTCGGACCGCTGGCACGAGACCTCGTCGGCAGGCGCACGGCGCTGATCCTCTGCGGCGCCAACACGGACGTGGCCAGCTTCGTCCGCAACGCCTCCGCGGACGGTCAGCCGTCCTGAGCGCCGATCCGGACCTCGAGCTTCCGGTCCTCGAACTCCAGCGGCGGCCACGGCTCGACGGTCTGCACCTCGGCGCCGTCGACCAGGACCCGGACACCGCGACCCCAGCGGAACGAATCCGCGACGAGAATCGCCGCCAGGACCACGACCAGGGCCCGAGCCGCGACCCGAGGGTAGCGCTGGGCGACGGGCTCGAGGCCGAGTCCGACGAGGACCCCGAGAACCGGGACCAGGATCGCCCCGAGACGCGCGTATCCGAAGAACGCAGCAACGACCAGCAGCCCGGCACCTGCCCACCACAGGAACGGCACGAGCTCGCCGAAGCGACTCCGCCCGCGCCACAGGCCGAATCCTGCGCACGCGAGGACGACGATCGACCACCCGACGCCGAGAGCCCCCGTCGCGACCGACGCGTCCACACGGGCGCGAACCAGTGAGCCCGGACACGGGATGTTCCAGCCGCCCAGCCCGGACGCCGCACCCCGCAGCGCGATCCAGACCTTCTCGCCGATGAGCCCCACGGCGTGGGGAAGGTCTCCGAGCAGAACGCCCATTCCGTCCGCGTAGCCATGGACGACCGGACGCAGGTGTGGCGGATAGCCGAAGCTCAGGCCGCCCGGGGGAGGCAGCGAGCGAAGCCACGCGATCGGATAACGATCCTCTCCCCCGGCGAGAGCGGGCAGACGCTGCAGCGCGTCTCGGCGGAAGCCGGGCCCGCCGGTCTGCCCGAGGTAGAAGTTGAGCGGCCCGTAGAGCGCGACGAGGAAGCGCTCGGACAGCGGTTCCGGGCGCCAGCCGAACGCTTCGTCGAGCACCGCGACTTCCTGCAGCGACACGGCCCCCGCCCCGCGGTGCCGCGCCGTGTCCTCGATCAACCGCTGGGCATCCGCTCGCGCGAACCCGGGCAGGCCATCGACCGCAGCCACCGCATCGTCCGTCCACGGCAGCGTCCTCGCCGAGCGGACCGGCAACTCCACGCGGTTGAACTCGGAAACGCGGGCCCAAGCGCTCACGTGCCAGGGAGCGAGCACGACGGCCGCGACGACGACCGATCCTGCGCCGAGTGACCAGGGTCTCCCGACGCCTTCGGAGCCCGACGCCCCGCGCATCGCCCAGCCCAGCAGCCCGAGTCCGAGCAGCAGGTGCTCGGCCCGGAACAGACAACCGAACCCGAACGCGAGACCGAGGAACGCGAAGTCCACGAAGCCCCGGCGAACGCGCGCGCGCTGGGAAGCCCAGACCGTGAGGAGCGCCAGAACGAGGTAGGGCGCCTCGACGTTCGGCGACGCGGCCAGCTGGATCGCGCTGAAGGACACCGCCACGAGAGCAGCGGCCGTGACGGCCACCGACCTGCCGAGACTCGCCGCCACCATGTAGGTCAGGGGCACGGCGCACGCGCCGAGGAACACGAAGAGCGAACGAAGCGCCGGCAGACCCTCGACGCTCCCGTCCCAGACCGCGTCGACGAGCCACGCGTTGCCGGGCGGCCTCAGAGGCAGGCCGAGCTCGAGACCGAAGGGCTGACCCTGCTGGAGCGAGGCCGCGTAGGCCAACCAGAGAGGCGCGTCCCCCTTGTAGTACGGAGAGAACGGTCCAAGCCCGTCGGGCGACGCGGACACGAACAGCCACCGCACGAGCCACGCGAACGCGAAGAGCCCGAGGACCGGGGCCGCGGAGCGCAGGGACGAGTTCATGGATTTGGGATTGCTGCTCCGGGGCGGACCTCCCGTGCAATGTAGCCGACGTCATCGACACGATGGCAGATCGCAGCGGCACGGGGTCGCGGTAACGGAACGGGGCCCCGGTCGAGAACCGGAGCCCCGTGCGCGGCTGCCCGGCATGCGGCCGGACAGCCCTTCGATCGACCTCAGTTGCCGATCAGCAGCACCATCTTGTTGGACACGTCGAGCGCGTTGTTGATGACGGACACGACCTGTCCGTAGATCAGCAGGCCGCGCGTCGCCGGATCGTTCGACGCAGGCAGCGTCGCCTGGTAGCCACCCGAGGCGTCCAGGCCGATCGGCATCGCGGTGAAGCGGAGGCCCACCGCGAGCTCCGGCAGACCCGGGATCGAGGTCGGACCCTGGGACAGCGAGATCAGCACGGCGGCCAGGGCGAGCGGATCACCCTGGATCGACAGCTGCGTCGAGCCACCCAGCGGGACCTGGGCCGGATCGAGCGTTGCCTGGATCACCGGCGCCGGCAGACCCTGGAAGCTCAGGACCCGGACGTCGTCGATGTTCCAGCCGCCAAGCTCGATGCCCCCATCGGAGTTGAGCCCCCACTCGAGCTGCACCGACGGGTTGTTGTTGACCGAAGGGGGCAATGCGACCTCGAAGTCGGTCCAAGCGGTGTCGATGTGGTCGACGTTGGCGTCGTTCACCCAGATCTGCTGGCCGTTGACCGAGATCGTCGCCTGGTCGAAGGTGCTCTTCTCGACCGTCAGCCAACGCCTGAACGCGAGCTTGACTAACTCGGCGCCAGTCAGGTTCATCACCGGCGAACGCAGGTAGTTGGTCACGTTCGCAATGTAGGCGCCGTTCCAACCCGGAGCGCCGAGGTCGTTCGCGTAGACCGCCGTGCCGCTCGCCGCGGTGTTCGGGTCGCTCCACGCAACGCCGCCGGAGGAACCCGACAGGCCAGCCGGAGTGCCGAGCTGCCAGTCGTCCTGGACCCGCACCAAGGCGTGGGTCCACCCCGCCGCACCCGACTCGAAGTCCTCGACGAACAACACCGACTCCTCACCCACCTCGTAGCGGATCTCACCCGCGGTCGGGTAGCGGATGGCGAGGCCCGTCGAGTGCGCCGCCTCGATGTGGTAGTCGACCGAGTTCGGCGAGAGGACGCCCGGGATCAGCGCGACGTATTCCGAACCGTTGCCGGTCGCGACCATCGACACGGTCTGGGCACCAGCGCCCAGGTCGTAGACGAGGTTGATCGCGTTGAACGAGCCGGAGTACGCCACGACGTTCGCGCGGACGACCTGCGGCTCGAGCTGGTCCGAGGTGCTGGACAGGGCGGCGTGCGTGATCGAGCCGACCTGGATCTGCGGGTAGGGCAGGTTGCGTCGGACGGCCGCAGCCTCCAGCGACGAATGGTTGGGCGTGCCGTTCGCGAGGTTGCCGTCGTCGTCATCCATGATGAAGACCTCGCGGACCGCGTCCGGCTGGTTGG
>JAQCBR010000208.1 GCA_027621295.1 Planctomycetota bacterium | reverse complement strand
CCGCGGCTGCCGCAGCAGCAGGAACGGCGCGCGGAAGATCGACACGCCCGCGTCGATCCGCACCACGATCTCCGCCGCGACGTCCTCCGAAGTCGGATCCGTGATCTCGGCGCGGAGCGCAGCGGTCTTCAGCGCGAAGCCCACCGACACTTCCGTCTCGGTCCGCTCGACGAGCAGCAGCGTCTGCACTTCTTCGACCGACGTGCCGGCGACATTCGCGGTGAGGAGCACCTCGAAGTCGGCCGTCGCCGGGATCTGGGCGTTCCGCAGGATCGCGCGCCGCACGTAGAACTCGTCGGCGTCGATCGACAGCGGCCCGATCCCCTGGGAGAGCGTGATGCTCGGCTCCGCCACCGGATCGCTCTGGTTGCGGGAGCCGAGCAGCCCCGCGCTGATCACCCCCGCACCGCAGCCTGGGATCAGCGCGACCGCGACCACCAGGACCAGTGCGAGCGCCGCACGCCTCACCTGCCGGCTCCTGCCGCGACGGCGCCAGCCGGAAGGGCCGCCAGGAGCGCTTCCAGTTCCTGGTGCCCGCGCAGCGATGCTGAGATCCGCCCCTCCTCGTCGAGGACGTAGGTGACCGGGGTCACGTGCGTCCAACCGGCGCCGTGGAACGCGTCCGCGAACGCCGCGTCGGCGACCAGGATCGGGTGCGTGTACCCCATGCGCGCGAGCGTGGCTTCGGTGGTCGCTTCGTCGAAGCCCTGCACGCGATCGACGAGGACGCCGAGCAGCACGGCTCGTTCCGGGTCGAGTCGCTCGGCGAGCGCACGGATCGCGTCGCGCTCGGCGAGGCACCCGACGCAGCGGGAGCGGAAGAAGTTCAGCACCACCACGCGGCCGCGGAGCTCGGCGAGCCGCCACGTCCTGCCCTCGACGTCCTGGACCACGAAGTCGAGCGCTGCCTCGCCGACGCGGCTCTCGATCCTCGAGTCGACGTAGGCCCGGACGAGGGCGAGCCCGCCCTGCACCAGCCCGTAGACCAGCCCGACCGCGGCCAGGAGGCGGACTCCGGACGGCACGCGACCGGCTCCGGCGCGGCCCGCCCCCGCGCGCGCTGGCTCGTTCATGCTCGGCACGGCCGCCGAGTCTAGCGCCACGTCGAGCCGGATGTGCACGCGCTCGCGCCGCGGCGGTGCTCGACGCTAGAGTCCGGGGACTCTTGGCAGCCAACCTCCCCCGATTCCGCATCGGCGGCGTCCCGTTCGGCGTCGGCGCTCCACTCCTCCACGGCCTCGACGCCGAACCGGAGATCGAGCTCGTGCGTGCGGTGCCCACCGAGCTGATCCCCGCGCTGCGAGCGGGTTCGATCGATGCAGCCCTCGTGTCGTCGATCGAGGGATTCCGCCGGCCCGGCTACGCGGCCGTCGACGGGGTGGGCATCTGCTGCAACGGCCCGGTGGAGAGCGTCCGAGCCTTCCGCAGACGGGGGCAACCGATCCGCAGCGTCGGCCTGACCCACGAGAGCGAGAGCTCGGTCGCACTGCTCAAGGCCCTGCTGCGAGGCCCCCTCGGCGCCGGGCCGAACTGCACGTTCGAGCGGGTCCGTTCGACGCGCACCCCCGACCAGCTGCCCCACGACCTGGTCCTCCTGATCGGGGACGACGGACTCCACGCAGATCCAGGAGAACGCGAACCCATCGACCTCGGCGCGGCCTGGCTCGCGTGGACCGGGCTTCCGTTCGTCTTCGCGCTGTGGCTGATCCGCCCGGGCGTCGATGCAGCCGCGCTCGCGACGATCCTGCGCCGGGCTCGGGAAGCCGCGCGGGCGCTGCCTCGGACCTCCGAGGAAGGTGGGGTGCACTACGACCTCGGTGCGGCCGAACGCGAAGGGTTGGCCCGCTTCGCCGAAGAGGCACACGCACTCGGATTGACCGAGCCCGGCTGCAGCCCACGCTTCGTCGAGACGATGCCCCGAGGGCGTGCGTCGGACCGGACCTCCGACTAGCATCCGCGACCCCCGGGCAGAGCCGTCCGGGGACGTGCCCGCCGGGCGGTTGGCGCGGAACGACGATCGCTCGCCGGGGGGACGACCCCGGGAGCAGATGCACAGACGGGACCGGTGGTGCGCGACCGGGACCCCTTCGGGAGGCGAGATGAAAGACGAGTCGATCCAGCCGGGTCTGTTCGACGACGACGGCACCTCTGCGGACAAGCCGTCGAGCCCCACCCGCAAGAAGGCGGGAGGCGGCGGGGGCGCGACGGCCGAGCAGATGGCCAAGCGCCAGCGCGAGATCTCGGTGTCGGAGTTCTTCACGAAGAACCGTCACCTCCTCGGCTTCGACAGCCCGCGCAAGGCGCTCCTGACTGCGGTCAAGGAAGCGGTCGACAACAGCCTCGACGCGTGCGAGGAGGCCCGAATCCTGCCGGAAGTGCTCGTCGAGATCTCGAAGGTCGAGGGCCACGAGAACCACTTCACGGTGGCGATCGAGGACAACGGTCCCGGCATCGTGAAGGCGCAGGTGCCGAACATCTTCGGCAAGCTGCTCTACGGCTCGAAGTTCCACCGACTGCGCCAGAGCCGCGGCCAGCAGGGCATCGGCATCTCGGCGGCAGGGATGTACGGCCAGCTGACGACCGGCCAGCCGATCCGCGTGTGGAGTCGGACGAGCCGCCGCGCGAAGGCCCACAGGTTCACGATCCGGATCGACACGTCGAAGAACAACCCGGTCGCGACCGACGAGGAGGTCGAGTGGGACAAGGCGCAGGGCACCCGCGTGGAGATCGACCTCGAGGGCGAGTTCCGGCGCGGGCAGCGGAGCGTCGGCGAGTTCCTGAAGCTCGTCGCGGTCGCCAACCCGCACGCGAAGATCAGCTTCCGTGACCCGGAGAACGAGGCCGTCGTCTACGAGGCCGCAACGAAGGAGCTGCCGAAGGAGACCGACGAGATCAAGCCGCACCCGCACGGCGTCGAGCTCGGCATCCTGCAGAAGATGCTGCAGGAGACGAGTGAGAAGTGGGTGCACCTGTTCCTGCAGAAGGACTTCTCCCGCGTCGGGCCGAAGGTCGCGAAGGAGATCTGCGACAAGGCGAAGATCAGCGACCGCGCACATCCGAAGCGCATCGCTCGCGAGCAGGCGCTGGCCCTGAAGAAGGCGATCGACGCGACCAAGATCATGGCGCCGCCGACGTCGTGCATCGCGCCGATCGGCGAGGACGGAATCCTGGCCGGCCTCAAGAAGGAGGTCGAAGCCGACTTCTACACGGCGACGACCCGTGCCCCGGTCGTCTACCGGGGCCACCCGTTCCAGATCGAGGTGGGCATCGCCTACGGGCGGCCGGGCGACACGCTGGACGTCTCCGAGTCCGGGAAGATCTTCGAGGATGCCGAGAAGAAGAAGCGTCGGAAGAAGCTCGCCGAAGAGGACCTGCTCGCCGAGGCCGACCAGCCGGCGCGCCTGATCCGCTATGCGAACCGGGTCCCGCTGCTCTTCCAGCAGTCCGCGTGCGCCGTCACCAAGGCCGTGATCCAGACGAACTGGCGCGGCTACGGGATGCAGCAGCCGCGCGGCGGACTGCCGGTCGGTCCGATGGTCGTGTTCGTCCACATGGCGTCCGTCTGGGTGCCGTTCACCTCCGAGTCGAAGGAGGCGATCGCACACTACGACGAGATCATCAAGGAGCTGAAGCTCGCGCTGCAGGAGTGCGGCCGGAAGCTCGGCACCCACATCCGCAAGGGCAAGAAGCTCTCCGGCGAGTTCAAGAAGCGGAACTACATCTCGACCTACATCCCCCACATCGGCGAGGCGCTCCAGGAGATCCTCGGCCTGACGGACGGGAAGCGGGACGAGTGCGTGGAGAACCTGACCGAGGTCCTGGAGCGAAGCCGCAAGATCTGACCTGATCCGGCCGCGAGGCCGCGCTCGGGTCAGAACAGCCGGACGGCGCCGACGAGGATGCGGCGCCACAGCGACGGGAGCGCGTGCAGCTCCTCTTCCACGAGGGCCTCGACGCGGCGCGCGACGTGCTCCTGAGTCAGGCCCGGAGCCAGCCGAAGCCTGGCCTCGGCAACGTGCGGATCATCGATCGGCCGGCCGATCTGGCTGACCAGGAGCACTTCCGCCGCCTCGACGCCCTCCACAGCCTCGACGAGGCGCTCCGCGAGGATGTGCGCGGCGACGTTGTAGAGCTTGCCGACGTGTGCGACCGGGTTCTTGCCCGCAGCGGCCTCCAGCGTCATCGGGCGGGACGGGGTGATCAGTCCCCCGACGCGGTTGCCGCGACCGACTTCACCGTCGTCGCCGGCCTCGGCCGAGGTGCCGGTGACCGTGAGGAAACACTGACCGGACGAGAGCTCGTCGGCCGTGTTCACGTGGATCAGCCCGAGGTCGACGCCCGTGGCTTCGGCGATGCTCGCGCGGACACCTTCGACGGCAGCGATGTACTCCGTGAGGTCGGCGAGATGCTGCCCGACCATCGCACACGCGCAGGTCAGCTCGATGCGGTCGCCGAGCGCGACCCCGAGCACCTTCGTGTCCTCGCCGCAGGACGAGACCGAGCGCGCCCGCGCGCGGAGCGCATCGTCCGCGGCCCGGACGGCCCGCTCGAGCGGAGTCGCTGGCGCGGACCCGACGCCGACCGACGTGTCGTTGGCGAGCGGGACGGCCACCGCACCCGCCCTCTCGAACAGGCCGACGAGGTCGCCGGAGCCGGCCCGCACGAGATCGTGGACGAGGACGTCCCGCTCGACGTCCAGGTGACGCACCCGCGCGCCGAGCACCCTGCGGACGGTCCGGACGACGAGCTCGCGGACCGGCAGGTCCCAGGTGTCGATCCGCCGCGTCGCGCGACCCGCGACGAAGACCTCGATCGGGGCTTCGAGGTGACCTCCTCCGAAACAGGGCCTCGCCGCGCCGCCCCGCAGCAGGACCTTGTCGACGTTGTGGTGCAGGATCCGGCCGCATGTGTCGAGGTAGAGGCCACTGAGCGCGACCGAGAGCTCCTCGGCCACCGCGTCACAGAGCGTGTCGGGGTGGCCCGCGCCTTTGCACTCGACGACCTCGGTCTCGCGCCCCGGGAGCGGCAGATCAGC
>JAQCBR010000048.1 GCA_027621295.1 Planctomycetota bacterium | reverse complement strand
CCGCGGGGCCGACCATCGGCCCGCGGTCCGAGACATGAAGATCGTCAACATCGTCGGCGCGCGGCCGAACTTCATGAAGGTGGCCCCGATCATGGCCGCCTACGCGAAGCACTCCGCGATCGAGCCGCTGCTCGTCCACACCGGCCAGCACTACGACGAGCGGATGAGCGACCTGTTCTTCCGCGAGCTCGGTCTGCCCCGGCCGGACATCAACCTCGAGGTCGGATCCGGCAGCCACGCCAAGCAGACCGCCGAGGTCATGGTCCGCTTCGAGCCCGTGCTCCTCGAACACAGGCCCGACGCCGTGCTGGTCGTCGGCGACGTCAACAGCACGATCGCGTGCGGGCTCGTCGCGGTGAAGCTCGGCATCAAGCTGATCCACGTCGAGGCGGGCCTGCGGAGCTTCGACCGAGGGATGCCCGAGGAGATCAATCGCGTCCTGACGGACTCGATCTCGGACCTGCTGTTCTGCACCGAGCAGAGCGGGATGGACAACCTCGCCAAGGAAGGCGTCGATCCGGCTCGCTGCTTCATGGTCGGCAACTGCATGGTCGACACGCTGCTGCTGAACCTCGAGAAGGCTCGGACTTCGGACGTGCTGGCACGCGAGGGCCTCGAGGAGCGCGGCTACGTGGTGGTCACGCTCCACCGCCCGTCGAACGTCGACAGCGACGAGAGCCTCGGCCTCATCCTCGACGCGCTGGAGGTCGTCCAGAAGGACTTCCCGGTGGTCTTCCCCGTCCACCCCCGCACCCGCCAGCGGATGCTCGGCGACACGCTCCGACCCCGCGTCGAGGCGATGCAGAACCTCCGGCTGCTCGAGCCGCAGGGCTACCTGGACTTCGTCCGCCTCTGCGACGCGGCGCGCCTCGTGCTGACCGACTCGGGCGGCATCCAGGAGGAGACGACGATCATGGGCGTCCCCTGCCTGACGATGCGGGAGAACACCGAGCGCCCGATCACCTGCGACGTCGGCACCAACCAGCTGGTCGGCGGCGACCCGGCGAACATCCTCGCCGCCTACCGCAAGGTGCTGTCGGGCGAAGCCGGAACCGGCTCGATCCCGCCGCTCTGGGACGGGAAGGCCGCCGAGCGGATCGTGCCGATCCTGCTCGAGCATGTGTGAGCCGACGGGTCACGCGTCCGGCGGCAGGCTCCGCGCCCACGAGCCGTACATCGGATTCGGCAGCACGAACCAGCCCTCGCCGAACGACTCCGGCCCCTCGACGGGGAAGTCACCGCGGTCGTCCCCGACGTAGAGCACGACCCGGTGCGTGCGTGCGACCGCCTCACGCCGAGGCCCCTTGCCGCTGCCTTCCCAGCCGGCACGCTCACCGCGCGTGAGGACCACGTCGAGCTGCGCATCGCCGCCGTCCTGGAGAGGAAACCCGAGCGCCCGCAGGTTGTCCCGCGTCGCCTGCTCCTCGGCCACGGTGCGGTTGGTCACGTAGAACACCGTGACGCCGAGCTCTGCTGCGGTCCGCGCGAATGCCAGGGCTCCCGGGATCGCCGGCGCGCTGCGCTCCTCGACCCAGGACGCCCAGGTCGTCGGCTGGAACGCCTCCCCACGCTTGACGAGCCCGGCGTTGTAGCTGCTGTTGTCGAGCACGGTCTCGTCCACGTCGACGACGACCGCAAGCGGGAGCGGAAGGCCTGTCCGGGCCAGAGCCGCCTCGTGCCGCAACGCCGTCGTCGCGGCTCGGTAGGTCTGCTCGCAGAGCGCGATGCGCTCGGGAGAGTGCCTGACCCAGGCGACCGCGAGACGGCCGTGCTCGGGGCGCATCCCCCGATCGGGAGCGGCGCACGAAGTCGCGAGTGCCAGCAGGGAGACGACGGCGAGTCGGTTCATCACGGGCGCAGCAGGCTAACCCGACCTGCGGCGCCGCACGCGGCGCTTCGGTCGCGGGGCAGCCTTTCTTATGGTTCTTCCGATTCCCGCTGTCGGGACCTTCGCCATGGATCGATTCGGCACCCTCCTTTCCTTCGCCGTCTTCACCGGCCTCGTCGCGTTCCTGACGTGGCGCCTGACGCGCGGGAAGGGCACGTCGGACAGCTCCACGGGCTACTTCCTCGCGGGCCGTGCGCTGACCGGTGGCTACATCGCCGGCTCGCTGATGCTGACCAACCTGTCCACCGAGCAGCTGGTCGGACTCAACGGCGCTGCGTTCAAGGACGGGATCTGCGTGATGGCCTGGGAAGTGGTCGCCGCGCTGTCGCTCGTGCTGATGGCGCTGTGGTTCCTGCCGCGCTATCTGCGGAGCGGCATCGCGACCGTGCCGCAGCTGCTCGAGTCGCGCTTCGACGGGACCACGCGGCTGATCACGACGCTGATCTTCGTCATCGCCTACGCGGCCATCCTGCTGCCGATGATCCTCTACACCGGGGCGACCGGCCTGATCGGCGTCCTCGACATGGCGGCGCTGACCGGCATCGAGGATCCGGACGCGCTGCTGTGGCTGACGACGTGGCTGATCGGCCTGCTCGGCTCCGTCTACGCGATCTTCGGCGGACTCCGCAGCGTCGCGGTGTCGGACACGCTCAACGGCTTCGGACTGCTCGTCGGCGGCGTGATGATCACGATCTACGGCCTGTCCCACATCGGCGACGGCGACGTGTTCGGCGCACTCGCGACGGTTCGCGAAGCCCACCCCGACAAGTTCAACTCGATCGGCGGACCGGACCAGTCAGTGCCGTTCGGCACCCTGTTCACCGGGGTCCTGCTGCTGAACCTGTTCTACTGGACGACGAACCAGCAGATCATCCAGCGGACCTTCGCCGCGAGCAGCCTCGCCGAGAGCCAGCGCGGCGTGCTCCTCGCGGGCTTCCTGAAGGTCGTAGCACCGGTGATCCTCGTGCTGCCCGGGATCCTCGCGTTCCACCTGTTCGCGGAGGACGGCATCAAGCCGGACCAGGCCTACGGGCGCCTCGTCGCCGAAGTCCTGCCCCAGCCGCTGGTCGGCTTCTTCGCCGCCGTGCTCGTCGGCGCGATCCTGAGCTCCTTCAACTCCGCGCTGCAGAGCACCGCGACGCTGTTCAGCCTCGGCGTCTTCCAGCACTTCGCGCACACCGAGGACCAGGCGCGGACGATCCGCACCGGCAAGATCTGCGGCGGGGTCGTCGCGGTCGCCGCGATGTGCACCGCGCCCCTGCTCGCCGGCCAGGAGAGCATCTTCGGATACCTCCAGAAGCTGAACGGGATCTACTTCATCCCGATCTTCGCGGTCGTCCTCGTCGGCCTCACCGCCCGACGCGTGCCGGCGATCGCCGCCAAGATCGTGCTGGTCGGCGGCCCGGTGCTGATCGGCGTCGGCTACTTCGGCTTCGACGACGGCAGCGGCCCGTTCGGGCTGCACGAGTTCCACTTCCTGGGCGCGGTGTTCGCGACGCTCGTCGCGCTGATGCTCGGCTTCGGCGCAGCCGCCCCGCAGGCGAGCGCCTGGAAGCACGTGCACACGGGTGAGGTCGACCTGACGCCGTGGCGCTTCGCGCGACCGGTTGCAGTCACGCTCTGCGTGCTGGTGCTCCTGCTCTACGTCGGCTTCGCCGACTTCGGCGTGCTCTGATCCGCTCCAGAGCCGAGACGGCGGAGCAGCGGCGCGAAGCTCGCGGCCGGTTCGTATGCGGCGACCGGCGGGCGGTCGTCAGGGCGCCCCGTCGCGACGAGGCCCTGCAGCCAGCTCGCGGCGCTCTCGCGCTCGTCGTGCGTGAAGCAGCACTCGGGCCCGCTCGTGTCGGCCACGATGTTCCACGCGTCGCCCCGGTCCCCGAAGAACAGGACCGGCCGCGCGGCCATCAGGTAGTCGTAGAGCTTGCCCGGCACGAAGATCTGGTCGACGGGGTCCGGGCTGTTGACCAGGACCAGTGCGTCGCACGCAGCCATCGTTCGCAGCGCTTCGCCGTAGCCGAGGAAGTCGTGCCGCACGACGCGGGCGGCGACCGCGGGCGAGACCTGTGCGAGGTCCTCCGCGAGCAGCGCAGCGGAGCCGTGCGCGTCGCACCAGACGTGCACGGTGAGCTGCGTCAGGTCTCGGTCCCCCAGCTCCCCCATCGCTTCGAGGAGCGGGAGGAGGCGACGCTTCGGGAAGATCGTCCCGAAGAAGCCGAGGTGGAGACCGGGCCCCAGTTCGACCTCGGGCCCCAAGCCCAGGATCTTTGCGCCGAGCTCGTGGTCCGCCGCGTTGCGGACCACTTCGACGGACAGGCCGTCGAAACCGTCGAAGGTCCGGAGGAACGAGGCGAGCGCGTCCGCCGTGTTGACCGACAGCGCCTCGGCCCCGGCGAGCAGGCGTCGTTCCCGCGCCGTCACGCGCGCGCGCATCTTCTCGGTCTTCCGGTCACGCCACGTGTTGCCGGAGAGCAGGTCCCGGTAGTCGACGAGGATCCGCACGTCCGGGCACTTCCGGCGCAGCGCTGGGATGCACTCGAGCTGGCCATGGGGTCCGCAGCAGAGCAGGACCGCGTCGAGCCCCTCGCGCCGGACGATCCCCGGCAGCTCGCGGGTCAGCCGTCGTGACCACTCGACGTGCCGGTCGAGGACCGGCCACCAGTCGGGCAGCGCGAAGATCAGCGTGCGCAACACCTTCTCGACCAGGCCGCGCGCGGTGCGGTCGACGAGGTTGACGCCCCCGAGACCGTGCACGGTGACCTCGGCGGGAGTCACGGCGGCAAGCGTCTCATCGACGCGATCGAGCTGCGCTGGATCGAGCGTCACCCAGTGCACGTCGTGCCCGGCGGCCCGCATCGCCCGCGTCATCCGGATCACCCGGTGCGAGGCCACGGCCGGCTGCGGCGGGGCGAAGTAGCTGACGATCGCGATCTTCACGGTTGGGGATGGCGCGGAGACCCTTCGCGGGCTGATCCGGCGGGATCGGAATCTGCCCGGAACTTTCCCGAGGGCCGCGTCGCGCGTCTCCAAATGCCGCGCTGGCCCGAGGTTGGTTCCACACCGGGAGACTACCCTGCCGATAGATCGATCGGGCGTCCGCGCCTCTTCCCATGAGCCTTCTCCGGACCGTCACCAGAAACGTCCTCAGCAACTGGGCGGGCTACGTCGTCAGCGCAGCCGTCGCCTACGAGCTGACGCCGTTCGTGATCGAGAAGCTCGGGACGTCCGCGTGGGGTGTGTGGGGAATGCTGGTCGCGGTCACCGGCTACTACAGCCTCCTGGACCTCGGCGTCCGATCGGCGGTCTCCCAGTACGTGACCCGCTACTGGGCGAGCGGCGACATGGAGGGCGTGTCGCGGACGATGAGCACCGCGCTCGGGATCCTGCTCGGGATCTCCGCGGTCGTCATCCCGGTGACGCTCGCCTTCGCGTGGTTCGTGCCCGACCTCTTCCACCTGGAGGGCGTCGACGACAGGACCGCGCAGCTGACCTTCGTCGTCATCGGCGTCGGCGTGGCGATCGACCTGCCGCTGAAGATCTTCCAGACGGCGACCTACGCGCGGCAGCGCTTCGACATCGCGAATGCGGTCGGGATCACGCAGCGGCTCGGCTCCGCCTGGCTGACCTACCTGGTCCTCGACCTCGGCTACGACCTCGTGGTCCTGTCGTTCGTCCACGTCGGGACGAACATCCTCGGCAACCTGATCCGCATCGTCATCGCGTTCCGGATGCTGCCCGGGCTGCGACTGGGGCGCAGGCACTGGTCACGGAGTTCGGTGCGCGAGCTGTTCGCCTACGGGTCGTTCAACGTGCTGGTGAACGCCGCCGACCTGGTCCAGATCCAGGGCTTCGCGATCATCATCCCGATCATCCTGACGGACACCGCGCTCGCCCACTTCAACGCCGGAGCGATCGCGATCCCGTACATGCTGAACATCGTCAACGCGATCGCGTGGACGCTGACGCCGCAGGCGACAGCAGCCGACGCGCGCGGGGACACAGAGGGGCTTCGCCGGCTGTGGCTGGTCGGGAGCCGCGCGGTCACGACGTTCGCGGCGGTGTTCGCAGCCGGGTTCGTGTTCCTCGGCGGCGACTTCCTGCGGATCTGGCTCGGCGACGAGTTCGTGTCGGGCGAGGAGTTCGTGTCGAGCGGTGTGATCCTCGGCCTCTTGGCGTTCGGAACGCTGCTGAGATGCTCGGTGTCCACCGCCAAGCAGGTCTGCTTCGGGCTCCGCGAAGTCCGGTTCCTGTCTCGCGTGACGATGCTCGAGGCGCTGGTCAACCTGGTGCTCACCGTCGTCCTGACTTGGCAGTTGGGCATCCTGGGCGCGGCGCTGGCCGGCGTCATCGCGGTCACCGTCACTCAGGTCTGGATGCTGCCGCGCTTCGTCGCCAAGAGGATCCACGCGCCACTGCTGTCGTACATCGCAGCCGTGCCGTGGCCGCCGCTCCTGGTCTTCGCCACCGTGGGCACGCTGTCCTACCTGTCGCAGGGCTGGGACGTCGGTTCGTCGATGGGCACGTTCCTGCTCAAGGCGGTCGTGATCGGCGTGCCGGCTCTGTTCGTCGGCGCGGCCTACGGCACGACGCCCGAAGAGAAGCAACGGCTGCTCCGATCGCTCCGCAAGGCGGCGTGACGGCGCGGAGCGGGTTCCCGCTTGCCGCAGAGCGTCCCCCGCGGACACTCCGCGCGTGACCGACAACGCCCCCTCCACGCCGCCCGACGAGTTCCGGGACCTCGGCCATCGGCTCGTCGACCTGCTGGCCGATCACCTGGCCGCCGCCCGCGGCGAGAGTCGCAGCCTGCCCGTGCTGCCCGGGACACCCCCTGCCCAACAGCTCGCGGCATGGGGCGACACGTTCGAGGGCGGAGCGGATCCGATCGGTCTCTGGCGCGCGGCGATCGAGCGAGCGCACCACCTCCACCACCCGCGGTCGGTCGGACACCAGGTCTCTGCACCCCATCACGTCGCGGCGTTGACCGACCTGCTCGCGAACACGCTGAACAACAGCGCGGCGATCTACGAGATGGGGCCGGTCGCCACCGCGGTCGAGCGCCGCGTGGTCCGCTGGATGTGCGACCGCCTAGGCTTCCCCGCCACCGCGGACGGACTCCTCACGTCCGGAGGATCACTCGGCAACCTGACCGCGCTGCTCGCGATGCGCCAGGTGAAGGCCGGCTACGACCTCTGGCACGAAGGGCAGTCGTCCGAGAGTCGGTTCGCGGTGCTTGTCGGAGCCCAGACGCACTACTGCGTCGAACGCGCGGTGCGCGTCCTCGGCTGGGGTGACGACGGGTTCATACCTGTTCCCACCGACCCACACACGCTCCGCATGGACCCAGCCGCGCTCCCCGCGGCGTTCGCCGAGGCCGAGCGCCGCGGTCGTCGCGTGATCGGTGTGGTGGCGAGCGCATGCTCGACCTCGACCGGCGCAATCGACCCGCTCACCGCCATCGCCGACTTCTGCGAGGCACGAGACCTCTGGTTCCACGTCGACGGCGCACACGGCGCATCGCTGGTCATCTCGGCGCGCGAACGCGCGAAGCTGGCGGGCATCGAACGCGCGGATTCGGTGGTCTGGGATGCCCACAAGACTCTGCTCTGCTCGTCCCTGGTCACCGGCGTGCTGTTCCGCCAGGGAGCACACGTGAACGCTTCGTTCGCGCCGGCCGCCGAGTACCTGTTCGTGGCCGACGACGCCGATGTCGCAGACCTCGACCTCGGCAGGCGCACGCTGGAGTGCACGAAGCCAGCGTTCGGCCTGAAGCTCTACGCGACGCTGGCCTCGGTCGGCGAGGCGGGCATCGCCCGCTACCTGGAGCGCATGGTCGACGTGGTCGCCGAGTTCGCGGACGCGGTCGACGCGGCGCCGGACTTCGAGCTCGCGCACCGGCCCGACGCCAACATCGTCTGCTTCCGGCATGTTCCGGAAGGCTCCGCCGACCTGGATCAGCACCAGGCCCGGGTTCGCCGGGACGTCGTCGCGTCGGGCCGCTTCTACATCACCCGGACGTCTCTGCGCGGTGAGACGTGGCTCCGTTGCACCGTGCTGCACCCGGAAACCGGGCCCGGAGACCTCATCGCCCTTCTCGACGCGATCCGCTCCGTGAGCGGCGTGGCGGCGTGCTAGCATCCGGCCGTGCACGCCTACCAAGACCTGCTCCGCCGCATCCTCGACGAGGGTGAGTGGTACGAGAACCGCACCGGCGTCCGGTGCGTCGGAGTGTTCGGCCACCAGATGTCCTTCGACCTCGCGAAGGGCTTCCCGCTGGTGACCACCAAGTCCGTCCACTTCCCGTCGGTCGTCGCCGAGCTGCTGTTCTTCGTCGGTGGATACACCGACGTGCGCTGGCTCCAGGACCGCAAGTGTCGGATCTGGAACGAGTGGGCGACCGCCGAGCAGTGTGCGAAGCGCGGCCGGCCCGAGTTCGACCTCGGACCGATCTACGGCTTCCAGTGGCGGCATTTCGGCGCGACCTACCGCGGCATGAAGGGCGAGCAAGAGGGCTCGACCGACTACGCCGGCGAAGGCGTCGACCAGCTGCTCTGGGCCCAGCAGCAGCTGCGCGAGAACCCGGACAGCCGGCAGATCATCGTCAGCGCGTGGAACCCGGTCGATCGCCCGAACCAGGCGCTGCCGCCCTGCCACGTGCTGATGCACTTCCGCGCGATCGGCGGCCGGCTGCACTGCTCACTGTTCCAGCGGAGCTGCGACTCGTTCCTCGGCGTGCCGTTCAACATCGCCAGCTACTCGCTGCTGACCCTGATGATGGCGCAGACGACCGGGCTGGAGCCGGGGACGTTCGTCCACTTCCTGTCCGACGCGCACCTGTACGAGAACCATCTCGACCAGGTGCGCGAGCAGCTTGCGCGGGAGCCACGCGCGCTGCCGACCGTACGCCTCAACCCGGACGTCCGCTGCGTTACCGGTTTCCGCACCGAGGACGTCGAACTCGTCGGCTACGAACCGCATCCGAAGCTCACCGGCACGGTCGCCGTCTGATGATCGGCGTCGTCGCGATGAATCCCGCGGGCTGCATCGGCGAGGCTGGGCGCCTGCCGTGGCACCACCCGGAGGACCTCCAGTTCTTCAAGCGGACGACGCTCGGGGGGACACTGGTGATGGGCCGGGTCACCTGGGACAGCCTGCCCCGGCGCCCTCTGCCCGGTCGGGACCACGTGGTGCTGACGCGGGACCCCGATGCGTTCCGCGAGGAGGGCGCGGTCGCGACGACCCCGGAAGGGCTCGACGCCGCGCTCGCCGGACTGAAGCGACCGGTCTTCGTGATCGGCGGCGCGCAGATCTACGACCTGCTCTTCGACCGGATCGACGAGTTCCTGGTCACCCGCGTGCTCGACGAGGCGCCGAACGGCGACACGTTCTTCTCGCGTCCGCTGGCACCCGCATTCCGACTGGTCTCGACCGAAGTGCTGTCGCCCGCGTGCACCGTCGAGCGCTGGCAGCGCTGACGCGCAGCTCACGCGCCGGCGACGCGCTCGCCGAACACGTCGGTGCCGATGCGCACGAGGGTCGAGCCGGCTGCGATCGCAGCCTCCAGATCCCCGCTCATGCCGAGGCTCAGGGTCGGGAGCGGAACCCCCAACGCATCGCGGAGCCGCGCGTGGAGCGCAGCGACATCGGCGAACACCGGCTCCGGCGCGCCGTCGAGGGGCCCCATGGCCATCACGCCGTCCAGCGCGAGAGCGGGGCCTGCGGCGACGACTTCGCGTGCCAACGCCAGAGCATCGGCCGGGAGCACGCCGTGCTTCTGATCCTCGCCGGTCGCGTTCACCTGGATCAGCACGCGCAGGCTCCGCCGGAGCTCGCCGCACGCCACGGCGAGGCGCTCGACCAGCTTCGGCCGATCGACGCTGTGCAGGACCTCGAGCGACGGCACCGCACACAGCGCAGCGGCCTTGTTGGTCTGCACGCTGCCGATGAAGTGCCAGCGCGCGCCGCTGCCCGCGAGCTCGGCTGCCTTGGGCGCGAACTCCTGGACACGATTCTCACCGAAGAGGGACTGACCGGCTGCCAGCGCCTCTCGGACCGCAGAGGGTGGATGCCGCTTGCTGACGGCGAGCAGCTGGACCGAACACGCATCGCGACCAGCGGCCGCGCAGGCCTGCTCGATCCGCGCGCGCACCGACGCCAGCCGGTCCGCGATCGCGCTCAATCGCCCGACTCCCAGTGAGCGGTCAGAGGACCCGGGAACAGCTGTCGGCCGCGCTGCACGAAGTGCTCGCGCCCCTCGAACGAGTCGAAGTTCGCGAGCAGCGCGTCGTAGACGTCGTATTCCTCGACCCGCTGCGCCCAGTCCGCGAGCGCAACGCCCGCACGCCGGTCACCGCCATGCCGCTCGCCGAGCTCGCGGCAGAGCCGGTTCATGAACCGGCCGGTGTCGTCCCACAGCTCTCGGGGAGAAACCTCATCGGACTGCATCCCGAGGCTCCGCAGGACCGCCTCGCGGTGCGCGACCGCGATCGACCGGAGCGGTTCGCCGAGCAGGACCCGGTCGATGGCTTCGCGCAGCTCCATCGACCGATCAGTGCCGGAAGTGGCGCACGCCGGTGAGACGCATCGCGAGGCCCGCGGCGTCCGCAGCGGCGACCACCTCGTCGTCCCGCTTGCTGCCACCCGGCTGGACTGCGGCGGTGACGCCCGCCGCGATCGCAGCCTCGAGCCCGTCCGCGAACGGAAAGAACGCGTCGGATGCGAGCACTGCTCCCTTCGCGCGGTCACCAGCCTTCTGCACCGCGATCTGCACCGAGTCGACGCGGCTCATCTGTCCCGCACCGACGCCGACCGACACGCAGGCGCCGTTCGGCTCGCGACGCGCGAGCACGATCGCGTTGCTCTTCACGTGCTTGCAGACCTTCCACGCGAACTCGAGGGCGGCCGCCTCGTCGCTCGACGGCGCGCGCTGGGTCGGCACGGTGTCCCCCGCGGGCGCCACGCCGCGCGCGTCGAGGTCCTGGACGAGGAAGCCGCCGGACACCATGCGCACGGTCGGGATCGGGGCGGGAACAGGCAGCCCGCCGAGCTCGAGCACCCGGACGTTCTTGCCCCACTTGGCCTCCCCGAGCTTGGCGAGCGCCTCGGGCTGGACCGACGGCGCGACGACCGCCTCGACGAACGTACCCCGCTCGACCATCGCCTCGGCCGTGGAGAGGTCGAGCGGCCGGTTGGTCGCGACGATGCCCCCGTAGGCGCTCAGCGGATCGGCGTCGAGCGCCGCGATGAACGCATCGACCGGCGAGCCTGCGGTCGCCGTCCCGCACGGGTTGTTGTGCTTGACGATGACGAAGGCCGGTTCGTCGAACTCGAGCGCGAGACCCAGCGCCGCGTCGAGGTCGAGGATGTTGTTGAAGCTCAGCTCCTTGCCGGAGAGCTGGCGCGCCTGCGCGAGTCCGGGCCCGGAGTGATCCGGATCCGCGTAGAGCGCCGCGTGCTGGTGCGGGTTCTCGCCGTAGCGGAGATCCTGCACCTTCTGGCCCGACTGGAGGAAGGCCGCCGGGTGACGGGCACCACCGCGCTCACGGGCCGACTCGTCGGCGAACCAGCGCGAGATCGCAGTGTCGTAGGCGGCAGTGTGGCTGTAGGCCTTGCCGGCCAGCTCGCGGGCGAGGTCCTGCGGCAGCGCGCCGTCGTGCGCCCGCATCGCGTCGAGCACGACCGCGTAGTCCGCCGGGTCGACGACGACGGCGACCGACGCGTGGTTCTTGGCAGCGCTGCGCAGCATCGAGGGTCCGCCGATGTCGATGTTCTCGACGATCTGCTCGCGCGTGACCCCCTCGCGACGGACCGTCTCGCGGAAGCGGTAGAGGTTGACCGCGACGACGTCGATCCGGTCGATGCCGTGCGCGGCCATCGCCGCCTCGTCCTCGACATGGCCGCGACGCGCGAGAAGCCCGCCGTGGACCTTCGGGTGCAGCGTCTTCACGCGCCCGTCCATCATCTCCGGGAACCCGGTGTAGTCCGCGACTTCCTCGGCCGGCACGCCGGCCTCCTGCAGCACGCGGAAGGTTCCCCCGGTCGAGAGGATCTCGAAGCCGAGTTCGGCGAGGCCCCGACCGAACTCGACGATGCCGGTCTTGTCGGTGACAGAGATGAGTGCGCGACGCTTCATGGATCAGTTCTTGGTGCGGACACCCTTGAGGTAGGCCTCCATGAACTCCTGCAGATCCCCTCCGAGGACTGCCTGGGTGTTGGAGGTCTCCACCCCGGTCCGCAGGTCCTTGACCATTTGGTAGGGATGCAGGACGTAGCTACGGATCTGGTTGCCCCAGCTGACGGTGCCGCGCTCGCCGTAGAACTTGGCGAGCTCAGCCTCCCGCTTCGCCTCCTCGAGCTGGTAGAGCTTGCTGCGGAGGGTCTTCATCGCCTGCGCCTTGTTCTTGTGCTGGCTGCGCTCAGCCTGGCACGAGACCACGACGCCGGTCGGGAGGTGGGTGATGCGGATCGCGGAGTCGGTCTTGTTGACGTGCTGACCACCGGCGCCGCTGGCTCGGAACGTGTCGATCCGCAGGTCCTTGTCCTCGATCTCGATCTCGATGTCGTCGTCGAGTTCGGGGATCACTTCGACCGACGCGAACGAGGTCTGCCGGCGCGCGTTGCCGTCGAACGGCGAGATGCGGACCAGACGGTGCACGCCCTGCTCGGCGCGGAGGTGGCCGTAGGCGAACGGCCCCTTGACCAGGTAGGTCGCGGTGCGGATCCCCGCCTCCTCGTCGCGCTGGAAGTCCTGCTCCTCGAGGTCGAAACCCTGATCTCCGGCCCAGCGGAGATACATCTTCGCGAGCATCTCGGCCCAGTCGGACGCATCGACGCCGCCCGCTCCGGGGGTGACGGTCAGGATCGCGTTCTTCGCGTCGTGCTCACCGCTGAGCATGACCTGGAACTCGAGCTGATCGAGCGTCTGCGTGATCGCCGCCGCCGTCTGCTCCATGTCCGCGGCGACCGCAGCCGGATCGTCGTCGGCGAGTTCGAGCAGGACCTGCCCGTCTTCGACCAGGCCGCTGGTGCGGTCGATCGGATCGATGACCGCGCCGAGCTTCTTCTTCTCGAGGACGAGGGTCTGGGCGCGCTCCTGCGCGTCCCAGAACCCCGGCTGCGTCATCTGGTGCTCGATGCCTCGCAGCTCACGGAGCTTCGCTTCGTAGTCAAAGAGACTCCTTGAGCTGCTGCACGCGGGTCTGGGCGTTGCGGAGCATCTGGCGGAAGCCTTCGAGGTTCATCGCGGGCACGGTAGCACGCTGTTCGAGAATTTTCCGCGACCGCCGGCGAGCGGTAGCCACGCTGCCAGCGGCGACACGGCTACGCACGATGCGCAATCCTCGAAGCCCACGCTCAGGTCGCGTGCGCAACGACCGGAGACTCTGGTGTGGATGCACGAGAGTGCTGCCACCTTGGAGCGGAGGGGGTCGCGCGGGGAGATTCGCCGACTCTGATCCTTTGCCTGCAAACCCGCGGCGACCCCCTCTTCTTCTCGTCCCTGCCTTCGAGGCGCACGCTGCGCTCGGCGGGTGGACGAGGTGCTCGGCGGCTGTGCCGCGCCCGCGAGACGAACTGCCGGGAACGAAGCGAGGCCACTCCGCGGAGTGACCTCGTCCGAGACCGCGAGCGGTCCGATCTGCTCCTCTCGGCGTCACCGCACCAGGGGCCGTGACCGAGTCAGGCCCAGGACTGTGGAGCGCCTCCGCGGCGACCGCAGCGGGTCAGCGGTGGCTGGCCGACTGCGCAGCGGCGAGGGCCGCCTGCTCACGGCGACGAGCCGCTTGGGCCGCTGCGTTGTACGCCTTGAGCTTGTTGTAGAGCGTCTTGGTGTCGATCCCGAGGATCTTGGCCGCGCGCGTCTTGTTGCCACCGGTCGAGGACAGCACCCGGAGGATGTGGCGCTTCTCGATCTCCGCGAGAGGAGTGCGGAGGATCTCACCGGTCGGATCGGACTCGGCGGCGAGCTTGCGCAGCACGGTCGAGTCTTCGACGAGGACGTATTCGTACTGGCCGCCTTCGAAGCGGCCGCGCAGCTCGTCGATCGTCTCGCAGCTGGAGGCGAGACAGCCCCAGTCGGCCGTGCGGGCGACGAGGGAAGACGCCTTCGGGTCCTGCGGGCTGAACATCAACAGTCTCTTGCCAACGGACATGGTCTCTCCTGGGTAGGGGCCCCGAGAACGGGCCGAGTGTAGCGAGGTCAGGCTGGTCTGGACCGGATTGCCCGGTGTCATGGACTCCCCTGTTCGTGGGTGAGAGTGCCTGAACTCGGCCGGAACTTGCGCCCGACTTCGGTTTTTCTGGGCCTTTCGCCCAGGAACAAGCCGCTCATCCCCAGAAACGATTGACGCACCGTATGTTAGACCGCCCGGGAAATATCGTCCTATTTCGATGTTTCCGAGTCCCGAACCGGGACCGAGATCCAGCCTGTTCCGACCTCGAGCGCGACCGTCGGGCCGCCCGCGCCGACCCGCCCGACGGCCCGGTGCCCGGATCGCTCCTCGACGACATCGACGCCGAACGAGTTGCGGACGCCGACCTTGCCCTCGTGGCTGCGCAGCACGCTGGCCTCGAGGTCGAACGCCGAGTCGGCGGGCAGGTGCGCGACGATCGACGGCCCGCCGGTCTTGAGTCGCAGCCCCCCCGCCCCGAGCTCGTCGATGTAGGCGAGCACCGCGCCCTCCCCCGTCTCCAGGGAGACGGTTCCGGCGACGCGGTGCAGGATTCCGCCGCCGCTGCCGGTGAACACGTCGATCGTCCCACGCACACCCTCGAGCTCGACGTCCCCGCTGCCGGATCGCAGGCGGACATCAGCCTGACGATCGCGGACCGACAGGAACCCACGCCCGGTCTCGACATCGATCGCGATCTCGGGGGCGAGGTAGAGCTCGGCGCGCAGGATCATCGCGCCCTCCCCGGGGTCGACCCCGTCCGGAAGAGCGGGGAACGAGAGTTCGTAGACCCCGGAATCGGACGTCGCAGCGAACGACGGCTCGAACGCAACATCCTTCAGGCGCGAGAGTTCCGCGTCATCACGGGCCGTCTTGCGTGCTCGGCCCGAGAGGCTGATCGAGCCCGGCTCCGTTGCGTGCACCGTCAGGCTACCCAGCGGAATCCGCACCCGGAGCACTGCGAGGTCCGCCGGCTGTTCCCAGGATGCCCGAACGTCGGACTCCTCGTGCGGGGTCCCGCAGCCTGCGGCGGCCAGGCAGATTCCGGCGAGGATCTTGGCCCGGACGCGGGCGGGCCGGGGCAGCTCGAGGACGGTCATCCCGCCGATGCTAGCGGGGCCAGCGCCGAACGCGCCCCCGGCTCTCTTCCGAACCCCCGGCGGCGCCGGGAGTAATCTGAGGTGGCCGAACGTCCATCGGCCCCGGCGCACGACCCGCGCCGCACGAGACCGCATGCGATCGTCCTCGATACCGACGCCCGACCCGGCCGCACTGGTGGCCTTCAACCGCGCGATGGCAGACCACGCAGACGGTCTGAAGACGTTCGCGGCCCGGATGCTCGGCGACTCGCTCGCCGCGGAGGACGTCGCCCAGGACGCGTTCCTCGCGCTCTACCGCCACCTCGAGCAGGTGCCCGCATCGGCCTACCGGCCGTGGCTCTACCGGGTCGCCCGCAACCTCTGCCTCGACCAGCTCCGCCGCCGGAAGTTCAAGCTGAGGCTGTTCCGCGACGTCGAGCGCGACGACGACCAGCCGCTCGTGCCCGAGGACCGCGGCGGCGCACGGCCCGACCAGCTGGCCGAGACGCGCGAGGCCCGCGAGCGGATCGAGGCGGCGATCGAGGCGCTGCCCCCGAAGTTCCGTGAGGCGTTCCTGCTCTGCGAGATGCAGGGCCTCAGCTACGAGGACGCGGCGGCGATCCTCGACTGCCCCGTCAAGACCGTCTCGACCCGACTGTTCCGGGCCCGCCAACGCTTCAAGGCGGCCGTCGGGGACCTGATCAACGTCTGAGGAACCCGGCCGCCATGAGAGATCGACTCGACCACGAGCTTTCCGAGTTCCTCGACGGCCGTCTGCCCAGCGGACGACGCGAGCAGCTCCTCGACCGCATCGCCGACGATCCGGAGACCGCGCAGCGACTCCGCGAACTCGAGGCGGCGCGCGCGCTCGCCCGGGAACTGCCGACGCAGGCCGTCGGGCCCGAGTTCACCGAGACCCTCTGGGAGCGCATCCGCGCGGGAGAGGGGTCCCCCGAAGCCGTGTTCCGGACCCCGCTGCCGTGGACGACGAAGGTTCGCTACGTGGCGACGGGCGCAGCTGCCGCAGCCCTGGTCCTGACGCTCGCGAACTTCGCAGGCGGAAGGGGTATCGGCGAGCCGGGACCCGACCGCGTCGCTGCAGCTCCGGCGGGGACCGAGGTTCCGTCGGACGCCGGCACCCGCGGCCTGCGCCCCTACGAGCCGAGCCTCCTGTCCCGGACACCGGTCCTGGCGCCGCTGCGCCCGGAGACGGTGGCCCAGGCTGGCCAGTTCGAGTGCGTCGAAGCCGTTTCCGCGCTGCAGAGCCGCACGCTGGATGTCGTCCAGGCGATCGACGACGTCGATCCGCGCGAGGTGGTGGTCGAGCTCGACCCGTTCGTGGGACGCGCTCGCGGCTCCGCCGAGATCATCCGATGGATGCAGCGCGCGGACCTGGTGAAGCTGCAGCCGCAGTTCGACACGACGCTGGCGTTGACGGAACGGATCCTCGAGCGCTTCCACCGGGCCAACTCGCAGAACGACGCCCAGCTGCTGCGCGTCGCCGTCGAAGACCTCCAGGAACTCGAGATCGAGGGGCTGCGCCAGAAGTTCGACATCGTGTGCTGCACGTCCCCGGAGGACTTCCTCGAGGATCTGCACGAGCAGATCCAGCGCAGCGCCGACGTCCGACGCGCACTCCGCTTCGTCGTCACGGGCGGGACCTCCGGCCAGCTGACCATCGACGTGCAGATCGGCGGCGCGCAGGGACTGCCGTTCGGCCTCGGGGGCGGGGAGCCCATGCTGATCCTCCAGCGGTTCGACGCACTTCCGACCGCTGTGACGACACAGCCGCTCGTGCCGACCGACCGCTGATCAGCGAGCGGGACGCGGGGCCGACGCGCTCCGCTCGGCTGGCGCGAGCCAGCCGACGAGGACCCAGCCGGCGACGAACCCGCCGATGTGCGCCCACCAGGCGACGCCGCCGCCCGCACCCGAACCGACTTCGGCCCACGCGCTGAGCAGCTGGATTCCCATCCAGATGCCGAGGAACACGAAGGCCGGCCAGACGAACGTGGTCAGCAGGAAGCCGAGCGGGACCAGCGTCAGCACGCGCGCACGCGGGAAGAACCGGAAGTAGGCGCCGAGGACGCCGGCGATCGCTCCCGACGCGCCGACCATCGGCAGTCCGGACGCAGGCCCGGCGAGGACCTGCGCGAGCAGCGCAGCCACGCCGCACGCGACGTAGAACCCGACGAAGCGGAGCCTGCCGATGCGGTCTTCGACGTTGTCGCCGAAGACGTGGAGGAACCACACGTTGCCGAGCAGGTGCATGAGGCTGCCGTGGAACCACATGTGGGACAGGACCCTTCCCGGCCAGAAGCCGCTGCGCGGCACCGGTTCGACGACGACCCGCCGACCGTCCGCGCCGATGCCGACGACCGGATCCGCGTCGAGCCCGGTGAAGTGGTTGGCCACTGCGCCGAACGAGCGCGCCGCCGCATCCAGATCTCCGGCCACCGCGAGGAACACGAGCACGTTGAGCGCGACGAAGCCGTAGGTGACGACCGGCACGCGCTCCGTCGGGTGGTCGATGTCCTTCAGCGGGATCATGGGCGCCCGGGATCGTCGCGCGACTCCGGCCGTCGGACAACGACGACACACTCGGACCCGACGTCACAGACCACGGATCATTTCGATGAGCTCTTCGTCCGCGGGCGTCGCCGACGTTCGCACCACGCGGGATCCCGCGCGAGGATCGACCGCGGCCCAGGACGCGTGCGCGGGCGAGCCGCCGAGACGGAAGCGCGCGTGATCGGCTGCGAGCACCGCCTCGGGCAGGTCTCCGTGCAGCAGGATGCGCGACAGCTGCGGAGACCGATCGGACTCCCGCCAGGTCGGCCCCAGGGTCGGGGCGACGACGGCCGCGACCCTGGGTTCGACGGCGGCCGCCAACACCGCGACGGCGCCGGTCTGTCCGAGCGCAACCAGGGTCACGCGGTCGGTGCCAGGGATCGCTGCGACCACGCGACGCACGTCGAGGACCCCGAGCTGACCTTCGTCCTGTCCGAAGAAGCGCCCGTGGAGCCCGCGGAACGCTCCACCCACGTCGAGCTCGCCGCTGTAGCGGATGTCCGCCAGCCAGACCTTGGCGAACCGGGAGCGCAGCGCCGTGACGAGCGCGCTCCGCTCGAACCAGGTCGAGGCCATGCCGCGGTCGCTCGTGCAGATCACCCAGCCGCGCCCTTCGCCGGCGAACTCGAGGATGGGCACGTCGGGCTGGTCGTCACTCTGCACACGGCCGCGCCGCAGCCCGTTCTCGTCCTGCGCCTCGTCGAAACGAACGCGGGGATTCGCCACGCTGGCACCGAGGAGTGCCCGCAGGCGATCGCGAAGCTCGACGGGATCGCTGTCCTCGGTCGGCGGGTCCACCGCCAAGCGGTCGCGGAACTCCGCCGCGATCGCCCTCGGATCGTGGCGCACGTCGTCGCGGTCGAGCGCCCGCAGCGCTTCGAGAGGCTCCGTCTGCAGGCCTTCCGGCTCGAGTTCGTGCGACGGATCGGCCACTCCCCCCAGCCACCGTTCGAAGAACGCGTAGGCAGCGTTCCGCATCGGGCGGTCGTAGTCGTGTCCGCGGTCCCACTGGTCGCCCGAGACCGAGGTCTCTGCGCCGAGCGCCCGGTACAGCGCCCGGATCTCCGGATAGCCCTCGCTCGGGAACGCGTGCGTCCAGTCCCCGGTCACCGACAGGAAGAACTGTGGGCGCGGCGCGAAAGCAGCCGACATCTCCGGCACGTCCACGACCCGCGCGAGGTGCGGCGTGTGGTTGCAGCGGCAGTGCACGTGATCCGGGTCGAGGATCTCGGTGAGGTGACAGGCCATCACAGCGGGCGCCGCGGCCGCGAGACCGGAGTCGAGCGCCGTCAGGTAGTAGGTCTGCTGACCGCCCCCCGAAGCCCCGGTGCAGCCGATCCGTGACGGATCGACGTCCTCGCGCCTGCGCAGCAGTTCGAGTGCACGCAAGTTGGACCAGGTCATCGCACCGACCGACGACAGCGCGACGCGCGTGTCCTCGACGTGGATCGAGTCCACGGCCAGAACGACGTAGCCCAGCTTCGCCAGGGTGATCAGACGCGCCTGGACGGTCGGGTGTCGCGCTCCGTCCTGCCAGTGGCCATGCGGGCAGAGGATCGCCGGACCGCGAGCGCCGAATCGGCGTTCGTGACCGCGCGGTTCGTACAACCAGCCGCTCGCCTCGTGACCCTCGAACACGGACCAGTACTTGCGGGTCACGCGGTAGCCGTCGCGCTCCAGTGCTCCGCCCGATCGCTCGTCGAGCGGCAGATCGGGCCGTAGCTCCGCGAAGTCCGTCGGCGCGAACTCCCCGCCGGCCAGCGGGCCAGCACGACCCTGGAGCCGTTGGCCGGTGAACGGCGGCGGCCAGAGCCCGAGCGCATCCTGGACCAGGGCGCGGATGCGGCGCACGGAGGCTTCGTGGTCGGCAGCGCCCCAGTCCGGCGCCCGGTGCGGACGCAGCGCATCGTTCCACGCACGGACCTGCCGCTCGGCCTCGCCCGGGGCGAGGACCCGCACGCCGTCGTAGAACGCGAGCCGTTCGGTGACCGAGTCGGGGGCCGAGTGCGAGAACCCTGCGCGGAGCAGCGCGCCGTCGAACGGCTGATGCACCGCATCGTTCAAGTTGTTGCCGAGTCGGAGTCCGGGCGGCGGCGTCCCACGGAACGCGGCGCGAACCGGGGCCACCGCTTCGATCACCCCGTCGACCTCGAGGACCAGGACGCGATGCTCCGGCGCGAAGACCGCGCGAACCCGATGCTCGCGACCATCGTCGATCCGCGTGCGTGACGTCGCGCGCTCCGCGTTCCACGACCAGACCTCGAAGGAGATCCGTCCCGGCTCACGCCCGATGACCAGCGAGTGGTGGACAGCCTGTCCTTCGCGGCACATCCACAGCGTCGCGAAGCCGGGCTGCCGCGCGGCGCGGAACGACACGTCGATCGTGAACGCGCGCTGATCCGTCACCGCGAGCTGCCGAGAGGGCGCGAACGTGATCTCCGCGCCGTCGTGCGCGAGGTCGGCACCGCCTCCTTCGATCCACGCAACCGACTCGGCCGTCCCCTGGATCGTCTCTCCTGCGACCCGGAGAGTCGGCGGCGGACCCGCGATCCACGGAGCGGGAGGATCGTCCTGCTGTGAGGCACCGGCAGCGGTGCCCAAGAGGATCAGGGAGAAGAACACCCCGATGCGCATCGCGGCCATGACGCCGGACGTTAGGCGATCGGGGACCGCCCGCGACCACCCACCGAGCCGTCACCGCATTGCGTTTTCGGCGCTGCGCATCGCCGCCGGGTGCCGGTTGACAGACTACGCTCTCGACATACCTTCCTTGCGCGTAAGGCGAGATCGGAGCCGCACATCCCGCGGTGCCTCTCGCAGGCTCCATCCAAGCGGACCGGGCGCACCGCCCGAGGCCTCCGTTCCACCAATCGAATCGACAAGGACTCCCACTCGATGAGCTCCATCCGTCTCTCCCTTCTCGCCGCCTGTATGGCCGCGGCCGCGACGCCCGCGTTCGCGCAGCGCGTGGTCATCAACGAATTCAGCTACGACGACAGCAGCACCGACAACTACGAGTTCGTCGAGCTCTACAACGCTGACTCGGTCGCGGTCGACGTCTCCAACTGGGTTCTCGCTTCGCAAGACCCGAGCGGTGCGAACGCTGGCTTCACGATCCCGGCTGGCACCGTTCTCGCGCCCGGCGCGTTCTACGTCCTCGGCGCCGGCACGGTGCCGAACGTCACGCAGATCGTTGGCACGTCCAACATCTGGGAGAACAGCAACGAGACCCTCGAACTCCGTGACGCCGCCGGCACGCTGGTCGACGCGGTTGCCTACGAGACCTACTCGGGTCCCGCGACGACTTCGGGCACCTGGCCGGCCGACATCGCCGCCGAGATCGGCGACGGGATCTGGTCGACCTTCACGATGATCGAGTCGAGCTTCTCGTCCTGGTCGCGCATCCGCGACGGCTACGACACCAACCGCAACGGCCGCGACTTCCGCCAGATCGCCTGGACGCCGGGCGCCTCGAACAACCTCGCGAACGTCCTGCCGGTCGTCGAGTTCTTCGACACCTACGCCCACGCGATGGACGTCCCGGGCTGGTCGAGCTCCTTCGTGCCGTTCCGCGCGATCGACCCGACCAACATCGCGCCGCCGAACCCGAGCCTCGTTCCGCCGTCGCCGCAGGGCGGCAACGCCGCGATCATGTGGGACCCCACGGGCGGCGGTAACTACGCGACGCTCAACACCGACGCGGTCGAGAACGTCATCTTCGAGGCCTACGTCTACTTCAACGCCACGCCCGAGCCGGCCGGCGAGTACGAGAGCTGGTCGATCGGCGTCCAGGGCACCTGCGACACCTTCGGCAACCACCCCGGCTTCCCGAACAGCGGCAACCCAGCCGCGACGGCGAACGCCTACGGCGGCTCCGGCATCGCGGTCATCTACCAGAACGACGAGTTCGGCGGGAACCTCTACCTCGTCGACGCGAACGACATGGGCTGGGGTGCGACGGCGGCCACGCCGGAGCGGATCCTGGGCCAGATCGCGGTCACGGCTGGCGTCAACGACGGCTGGCAGCGCCTGCGCATCCGTGCTGGCAAGGGCTTCGCGGAAGCGCGCTTCGGCGGCACCCTCGGCGCCGACGACGGCGACCAGATGAAGGGCAGCACGACGATGGGCTCGCCGGGCGGCATCTACATCGGCTACCGCGAGTTCCTCACGCAGAACGGCTCGGCCAACCCGCCGATCCTCGACTTCCTGCTGATCAGCGAAGGCACGGCTGACGCGAACTACAAGTACGACGCGACGCCGAACTCGGTCGGCACGCCGACGATGGACCCGAACTCGTTCCCGACGATCGGCAACGCGAGCTTCGGCCTCGACCTCGCCAGCCTCGCGCCGTTCTCGCCGACGGCGATGCTGATCGGCGCTTTCGAGCTGCCGACGCCGATCAACCTGGAGCTCTTCGGCGCCCAGGCGGGCAGCCGGATCTACATCAACTCGTTCCTCAGCACGACGGTCACCGCAGACGCGAACGGCAACGCCGCGTTCGGCGTGCCGATCCCGAACAACCCGTCGTTCGCGGGCGCGACGCTGCTGTTCCAGGCGCTCAACGTCGACCTGTCGATCACGGGCGGCCTGTCGCAGGCCCGCGTGCTCGAAGTCACGCTCGGCAACTGATCGAGCGATGCGAACGACCGGCGACAGCCGGCCCTTCTCCGCGGGGCGAGCCCACCTGGGCCCGCCCCGCGGTCGTTACCAGCCGCCTTGCAGACCCGAGCGCGATCCGACAGTCTCCGCCCGCATGAACGCCCGACTCGGTGATCGCTCGGGATTCGACGCGGTCCAGGCCCGCGCCTACTTCAACCACGCGTCGATGAGCCCGCCGTCGCGCGCGGTCCGCGCGGCCGTGCTCGAGACCATCGACTCCTACGCGGCGCTCGGTGCCGGCGCCTGGATGCACTGGTCCGAGCGACGCGCACTTCTGCGCGATCGGCTCGCGCGGCTGATCGGAGCTCGTCACGCTGACGAGGTCGTTCTAGTCCCGAATACGAGCTACGGCGTCATCGACATCGCAACCGCGATCGACTGGCAGTCCGGGGATCGGATCATCACGTGGGCCGGCGAGTTCCCGACGAACGTCACGCCCTGGCAGCGCGCGGCCGATCGATTCGGCCTCGAGCTCGAGTTCCTGCCCGCGCCGTGTGTGCCGACCGACGGCGCGCCGCTGGACCTCGAGCCCCTCGCTCGAGCACTGCGACGAGGGGCACGCCTCGTCGCCGCGAGTGCCGTGCAGTTCCAGACCGGCCTGCGGATGCCGCTGGAGGCGATCGGCGCGCTCTGCGCCGCGCACGGTGCGCTGTTCTTCGTCGACGGAATCCAGGCAGTCGGTGCCGTCCCGATCGACGTGGATGCCGCGCGGATCGACTTCCTGGCATGCGGCGGCCACAAGTGGCTGATGGGCGTCGAGGGCACCGGGTTCCTCTACGTGCGCTCCGCCCGCACAGCCGCCCTCAGGCCACTCGTCGCCGGCTGGCTGAGCCACGAGGACGGCGCGGCGTTCCTGTTCGGCGCGCGCGACGAGCTCCGCTACGACCGGCATCTACGAGGAACCGCTCAGGTGTTCGACGTCGGCGTGACGAGCTCCACCGGCTTCGCGGCCCTGGACGCAGCCACCGCCTCGCTCGAGGCTCTCGGGCCTGCGGTGATCCACTCGCACGTGCAGCCGATCCTCGACGCGCTCGAACGTGGGCTCACAGCCGAGGGGTTCCGCTCCGTCCGAGCGGCCGACCCCGAACTCCGCTCGTGCATCCTCTCCGCGATACCGCCCGCTGACCTCGATCTCGCGGACTGCGCGCGGGGGCTCTCCGATCGAGGCATCGCGGTCGCCACTCCGGACGGGCATCTCCGGTTCTCGCCACACTGGCCGAACGACCTCGCCCAGGTCGACCTGGCACTCGATGCGCTGCGCGAGTGGATCTCGATGGTCCGGCGGTAGCGGGCGAGGGCGGAGACCGCCCGGGCACATCTCCCGTTCCTGGACCGTACGGACCGCGATCCCTGAGAGAACCTCTATGGTCGGATCTCACGGAACCTGTGCCGCACCCCTCCCGTCGGACGTTTCCGCATCGACACCGTTCGAGGGCCACCCTGCCCGGGCCCGACTCGGCAGCATCCTGCATACGAGCCATGAATCAGATTCTCTTCCGATGTGGCCTGGCCACGCTCGCGGTCCTGGCCGCGGCGCCCACGGCCCTCGTCGCGCAGACCACGAACCCACGCCCGGCCCCCCAGTGGCTGCTCACCGCACTCGACCTCAACCAGGGCACGATCCAGGACCTCCAGATCCCGACCGAGCGCCGGACTTTCCAGTTCCAGGTCGAGCTGGGCGGACGGCTGGTCACGGCTGAGCTCGAGCCGAACGACATCCGCAGCCCCGACTTCGAGCTGCTCGTCGACGACGGCAACTCGATCACCAAGGTCCCGACCCCGGATTCGGTCACTTTCATCGGCCGAATCCTCGGAGTCCCCGAGAGCCGGGTGGCCGGCTCGGTCGTCGAAGGGCGACTCCGCGCGACGATCTCCCTCGACGCGCACGACCACGAGCTCTGGGGCATCGAAGCGGTCCGCGAGTTCGATCTGACCGCCGGCGCCACCGAGCACGTCGTCTACACGACGCACGACGCGAACGTCCCGGGCATCACCTGCGGCACCGACCACACGCACTGGCAGTCGACCGGCGGCTCCTCCGCAGCGAGCAGCGTGCTGAAGCTCGCCGAGATCGCGATCGACTGCGACCTCGAGTACTTCCAGCGCAACGGCAGCAACGTCACCTCCACGCAGAACGCGGTGACCGCGCTGATGAACGCGATCGACGCGATCTACCAGCGCGACCTGGAGATCCAGTACACGGTCACGACGATCCTCGTCCGCACCGTCCGGACCTACACCAACACGAACATGAACAACCTGCTCGGTGAGTTCCAGAATCGGTGGAACTCCCAGCACGGCAACATCCAGCGCGACGTCGCGCACCTGTTCACCGGCAAGGGCTCGTTCAGCGGGGTCGTCGGCATCGCCTACCTCGGCGTGATCTGCAACCTCGGTAGCGCCTACGGCGTCGACAAGGCGTTCTCGAGCTTCGCCACGAACGTCGGCCTGATCTGCCACGAGGCCGGCCACAACTGGAACGCTCCGCACTGCGACAGCTCGAACCCGTGCAACATCATGTGCGCGGGCCTCGGCGGCTGCAGCCGCACGCTGAACTCGTTCGCACCGGTATCGATCAACACGATCGTCAACTTCAAGAACTCGCGGTCCTGCCTGAGCAACGCGGTGTTCCCGCCGACGCTGTCGACGATCAGCCCGAGCTCGACCTCGGTCGCGCCGCGCCAGCTCGTCACGCTGACCGGCAACAACTTCAACGGCGTGACCGCGGTGAACGTCGCCGGCCAGCAGGTCAACGCTGTGGTACGGAGCAACACCCAGCTCGTGTTCACGCCGCCTCTGCCGCCGGCGCTCGGCGCCTATCCGGTCTCGGTGACGAACTCGGCGGGCACCAGCAACGTGCTGCTCCTCAGCTACACCGCATCGCCAGGCTTCTACAACGTCACCAACCAGTCGTTCCGCGGCGGTTCGGTTTCGTTCTCCTTCGCCGGCGCTCCTTCTGACATCTGGCTGCTGCGCGCAGGATTCGCCGGGAACGCGACGTTCCCGTTCTTGGGCTTCGACATCCTGCAGAGCGGCATCATGGTCGCCCCGGGCGCGCTCGATCAGATCGGCCTCGGCTCGCTGCTCTACACCGTCCCGGCCAACATCAACATGGCTGGCGTCGTGATGTATTCGCAGGTCATCGAGGTCGACCAGGCCTCGCCGGTCCTCAACTACGTCTCCACGCCGCGCCAGACGATCTTCCTGTTCTGATCGTCGCGAGCGACTCCTGACCGGGGCCGGCCATCCGCAGGGTGGTCGGCCCCGTGTCGTTACTGGCCTCGACGGAGGAGCGGGCTCAACCGACCGAGCGCACCCACGCCGCGATCTGGTCGGCCGAGGACGCCCCGCTCGTCCGGGCGAGCTCCTGCCCGCGGCGGAACACGATCATCGTCGGGATCGAGCGGATCCCGTGCTGGGCTGCGATGCCCTGCTGCGCCTCGGTGTCGACCTTGACGAGGATCGCCTCGCCGACGAGATGCCGGGCTGCCGCCGCGAACTGCGGGGCCATCATCTGGCACGGGCCACACCACGCGGCCCAGAAGTCGACGACGACAGGAAGGTCGCTCTTCCCGACCAACGCCGCGAAGTTCTTGGCGTCGACGTCGTGCGGTTCGCGGTCGAGCAGGTGCGCACGGCACGAGGAGCAGACCGGCACGTCGCCGAGCCGGGCTCTCGGAACGCGGTTCAGCGTGCCACAGGACGAACAGGGAACGATCAGACTGTCGGACATCGAGGCCTCCACGGCGGCGGACGTTCGACGAGTCTCTGGATCGGAGGCCCGCCGCGCCAGCGCATCGCGCCGCGACAGCGGACAACGCCCGCGCGGTCGGGTTCTTGCCGCGCGGGCGCGCCATCCCGGATGCACCGGGGAGGCTCGCCCGACCCGGGCGGCCGGCAGGCGGCCTCGGGTCGGCTCGGCGGGAGCGCGCCCCCGGAGGGGGGCCTCGGGCATCACCGCTGGATGAGCGGGTCCGTGTAGGTCGTGACCGCGTTGGTCTGGATGTCGACCATCGCCGCCGCCCAGGTGATCGTCAGGCCGGTCAGCTGGGCCCAGTTCGGCTGCTGCCAGGTGACGGTCCCGGTGGCCGGGTCGACGAAGTTGATGAACGCGCCGATGTTCGACGCGACCGCGAGGGTCAGGCCGTCCGGAACGAGGTTCATCAGGATCCCGTTGGCGGCGTCCAGCGGGAACGCGTTCGAACCGCCTCCAGCGATCGACGCCAGCAGCAGCGCCGGGTCGTTCTGGTCCGAGGTCGTGGTCAGGCTCAGGCGGATGCCCTGGCCGGTGCTGGTCAGGTCCTCGAGGACCGGGACCTTGATGCCGCGGGTGTAGACGTTGTTGAAGTCGTTCCCGAGGTTGTCGTCGTCCTGCCAGATGACCTGGATGTCGCGGTTCTGCGTGACCGCCGCGTAGATGTCATCGCAGTCGGCGTTGCCGAACTGCAGCACCGAGCGCCACTGGAAGGTCTGACCGTCGTCCGTGCTGAACGCGAAGCCGGCATCTTCCGGGAAGTTGCTGGTCTCGTTCGCGAACACGATCGTGTCGCCGTAGGAATCGACGTTGTAGATCGTCGTGTTGGTCGGGACGTCGATCAGCGTGATCTCCTGCTGGAGGCCGCCCTCGAAGTCCGCGCCGCCGTTGTAGTCGATGACCGCGTAGGTGTCGTTGTCGGCGTTGCCGGTGCCCTGGCGATCGTCCTTCCACTGCAGCGCGATGCGGCCCGCCGGGTGGGACGGGGTGGCGATCATGTGGAAGGCGAAGCCGTCGAGGTCGATCCCCGCGGGCTCGGTGCTGACGCGCGTGCCGTCGACCCAGGTCAGGCCGCCGTCGATCGAGCGGCTCATGTAGACGTCGTCCTCACCGTTGCGGCTGTCTTCCTGGAAGATGATCAGCGTCTGCCCCAGCGCAGCCGACTTCGACTTCCGGTTGTTCGCGAAGTTCAGCGGGCCCTGCTGGTTCGTGTGGTTGTACTCGGCACCGAACGAAGCGCCGGCGTCGTTCGAGCAGCGGGAGTAGGTGTCGTTCCAACGGCCGCTCGCGCCCTGGCCGGTGTTGACGCTGCCGCGGTCGTCCTGCCAGTGCAGCACGACGTTCGCGCCGTCGGCGGCGATTCCCGGGAAGTCGGAGTCGATCGCGCCCGAAGGAGTCCCGTCCATGCGGCGCTCCTCGGGGAAGACCAGCACGAGGTTGCCCTGCGCGTCGAACTCGACCGCCTGGTAGAACACGTCTTCCTGCGCAGACGCCGCGCCGGTGCCCGCCGCGAACTGGTAGTCGGCCTCGAAGAGCACGTGGCAACGGCCCGCGGACACGGCAGCGATCGGGTCGTCGACATCGAGCAGCTGGTCGCCGGTGGACAGCGGGGCATCGATGCCGCTGGTCACGTTGATCGCCTGCCACGTCTGGCCTTGGTCGTTGGATCCGAGGACCCAACAGAAGTCACGCTGCTGTGGATCAGGGAGACCCTGCGAGTTGCGATCTGCGGAGATCACGATGAACACGTTGTGACCGTCGGCGTGGAGGTCGAGGCCTCCGGCATCGAACGTCTCGCCGGACAGTGAGTCCGCGGTCCAGACGTCGATCGCGGTCAGCGGGTTGAAGGACCAACCACCGTCCGTGGACCGCGCGAATCGCAGCACGATGTCGGTGCTACCAGGGGCGGCGAGATCCGGCCAGACGGCGTAGACGACGCGCGCGGTGTGCGCGAGGTTGCGGGCCGGATCAGCGGGGAGCGGCTGCTTCGGGCTGGCGATCTGCCAACC
>JAQCBR010000047.1 GCA_027621295.1 Planctomycetota bacterium | reverse complement strand
TCGCGGACTTGGGTCTACGCCGCCTACGACCAGCTGACGGACGCAATCGGGCCGCTCGCCTCTCGCCCTGCGGACGAACTCGGCGTCGTGCTCGTCGAGAGCCGGACCAAGGCCGGTCGCCGGCCCTACCACCGCCAGAAGCTCGCGCTGATCCTCGCCAACCAGCGGCAGTTCGCGCTCGAACAGGCCCGGCGCGGCGTCGCGGTCCGCTACGTCACCGGGGACGCCGGCTACACGGAGCTGCTCGAGCCCGTCGCCCGGGAGCTCGGCGGCCTCGCGACGATGGAGCCCGCGGAGCGCGAGCTGCGCGCCGACCTCGCACCGCTCGTCGATGCTGGCCTGCTGCGCTACGAACCGCACGAGGGCTTCCTGACGACGGCCGACCAGTTCCGCCGCCACCGACCGAAGGGGCCGCCTTGGCGCATGGACGCGTTCTACCGGCTGGTCCGCAAGGAGTCGGGCATCCTGATGGACGGGGACGGCGGTCCGCTCGGCGGAAAGTTCAGCTTCGACGCCGAGAACAGGAAGCCCTGGCGCGGTGATCCTCCTGCCGCGGTCCCGCCGCGTTTCCAGCCCGACGCGATCACGCTCGAGGTCTGCGACCTCGTCGAGGAGCGGTTCGCGGATCACCCCGGGCGCGTCGACCGCGAGAACCTTCCGGCGACGGCCGGCGACGCCGAGCGCCTCTGGGACTGGGCGCTGGAGTCTTGCCTGCCGCTGTTCGGACCCTTCGAGGACGCGATCTCTACGCGCTCGTCGAACCTGTTCCACACGCGGATCTCGGCGCTGCTCCACCTGCACCGACTGCTGCCCGAACGCGTCGTCATGGACGTGGCCGGACGCACGTCGATCCCGCTCGCGTCGCGCGAGGGATTCATCCGACAGGTGCTCGGCTGGCGGGAGTTCATGCGTCACGTCCACCGCGAGACGGACGGCTTCCGCGCGATCCCCGGCCGTGCGGCGGGTGCCGCTGCGGCCACGAACGCGCTGGGCGCGCGCGAGCCGCTGCCGGAGGCGCTCTGGGGCAAGGCCTCGGGGCTCCACTGTCTCGATCACGTGATCGAGGACGTGTGGAACGAGGCCTACGGCCACCACATCACGCGGCTGATGGTGATCGCCAACCTCGGGACGCTGCTGGGCTGGGACCCCCGGGAGCTCACCGACTGGTTCTGGGTCGCGTACGTCGACGCGTTCGACTGGGTCGTCGAGCCGAACGTGCTCGGCATGGGGACGTTCGCGCTCGGCGAGCTGTTCACGACCAAGCCCTACGTGTCCGGTGCGGCCTACCTGTCGAAGATGGGCGACGCGTGCCGCTCGTGCGCGTTCGACCCCAAGTCCACGTGCCCGATCACGCGGCTCTACTGGGCGTTCCTCGCGCGGCACGAAGAGCTGTTCGCCGGCAACGTCCGGCTCGCGATGCCGCTGCGCAACGTCGCGCGCCGCAAGCCCGCCGAGCGGGCCAAGGACGCGGCCACCCACGCCGCCGTGAACGACGCACTCCGCGCCGGACGCACGCTGACGCCCGACCTGCTCCGCGCCTCGGAGGTGGGTCTGTGACCGGCACCCGACCCTCGGATCGCCCGACCCGCGTCTGCGTGACGTGCGGGCGCCCGTTCGCGTGGCGCCGCCGCTGGGCGCGGTGCTGGGACGAGGTCCGACACTGCTCGGATCGCTGCCGCAGAGAGGCTCGCAGGCAGCGGAGGAACCCCGAACCACAATGAACGACGTCCATCGACTGCGCACCGATTACGCACACGGCACGCTCGACCACTCGGACCTGCTGTCCGGTCCGCTCGACCTGTTCGCCACGTGGTTCGAGGACGCCCGCGGCGCGGGCCTCGTCGAGCCCCACGCGATGGCGCTCGCGACCGTGGACCCCGACGGCAGCCCTTCCTGCCGCATGGTCCTGCTGCGCGGCTTCGGCGCCGAGGGCCTCGCGTTCTACACGAACTTCGACAGCCGCAAGGGCCGTGCGCTCGCACACGAGTCCCGCGCGGCGGCCACGTTCTGGTGGGGTGCGCTCGAGCGGCAGGTCCGCTTCGAAGGGCACGTGACCGCCGTGCCCGACGAGGAGGCGGACGCCTACTTCGCGTCGCGCCCGCGCGGCAGCCAGCTCGCCGCCTGGGCGTCTCCGCAGAGCGCCCCGATCGGGGATCGGACGGCGCTCGAGGCGCGGCTCGCCGCGGTCGAGTCGCGCTTCGCCGATGACGCGATCGTCCCGCGGCCGCCGTTCTGGGGCGGCTACCGGCTCGTCCCCGACTCGATCGAGTTCTGGCAGGGCCGCCCGAGCCGCACGCACGACCGCCTCGTCTACAGGCGTGGACCGGCCGACGGCTGGCAGATCGAACGCCTCGCCCCGTAGGGCTCGTCGGGCGGCGCGAGAGTCACACTCGCGCGTTCCCCACCGAGCGCCGTTGGGCTAACCTCTCGGCCCTCATGGCGCAGCCCCTGGTCGACCTTTCGAGCCTGGACCTCACCCAGGATGTCCTGTCCGAGGAAGACGTCCGGCGGATGCTTCCGCACCGCCACGAGTTCCAGCTGGTCGACGGCGTCTGCCACCTGGACATCGAGAAGGGCGAGATCGTCACCTACAAGGACTGGGACGACGCTCCCTGGTGGGGTCGCGGCCATATCCCGGGGCGCCCGCTGATGCCGGGCGTGCTGCTCGCCGAGGGCGCTGCCCAGGCGGCCAGCATCCTGATGAAGAAGACCGAGGGCTGGGGCGACGAGCGCTTCATCGGACTCGGCGGACTCGACGGCGTCCGCTACCGCGGTCAGGTGCTGCCGAACAGCCGCGTCTACTTCGTGTCGGCCCGCGGCCGCCGGAGCGGCAACCGCCTGGCCAAGTATCCGGCCCAGGCGTTCTGCGAGGGCAAGATGGTCATGGAGATGGAGCTGATCGGCGTCCTCCTGTGACCGGCAGGCCTCCAGCACAGATCGAAACCTCGCCGTGATGGACGGACCGGGGGAACGCGAAGTCGGGCCGCGCGGCGGACCCCTCCCCCTGGGCTGGGGCCTGTTCGTGCTGGTCCTCGCCGCCTGCTTCCCGCTCCACCCCTACTGGCAGAGCGACGACTTCGTCGCGGTCACCTACGCATCGAGCGCGAGCCGGGCGTTCTCCGACTTCGCCGGGAACCAGTACGGCCTCGAGGGCGTGGTCTGGTTCTACCGGCCGCTGATCACGGTCAGCTTCTGGCTGGAGCAGGCGCTCGGCGGCGGCCCGCATCCGGCGCTCAGCCACATCGGCAACGCGGTCGCCCACGCGGCCAGCGCTGTGCTGCTCGGCGCGATCGCCGCGCGACTCCTCGGACCGATGCGCGGCTGGCTCGCCGGCCTGTGCTGGGGCCTGTCGCCCTCGCACGCCGGCGCGGTCTTCTGGGCCGCAGGCCGGGTCGACGCGCACACCGCGGTCTGGATCGGCCTCGCCTGCCTGCTCCAGGTTCGCGCGATCCGCCGCCAGGGTCGCGGCCGCTGGCTCGCGCTCCTCGCGCTCGCCGCTGCTCTGTGCTCGAAAGAACACGCGGTCGTCACGCCGCTGCTCTTCGTCGGGCTCGGCCTGACGCTGGGACGTCCCGGCCAGCGTGTCCGCGCGGTTCTCCAGTCGTGGCCGGCGTTCGCGCTCGTGGCTGCGTACTTCGGACTCCGCACCGCGCTGTTCGGACAGCTCGGCGGCTACGACGCCGCGGCTGGACGCGATCTGCTCGGCCAGATCGCAGGGCTCGGCGACACGACGCTGACGCTGCTCAACCCGCTGCGCCGGCTCGGACACAGCGTCGCCGCGATCCCGGACTTCGTCGTGGTCCTGGGCTACGCGCCCGCAGCGCTCGCGATCGGGACGATCTTGCGGAGACGTCAGACCCGCGCGCTGATCGGCTGCTTCGTCGCGTACGTCGTCCTCGCGCTGCCGGCGTTCCCGTTCTGGGCGCAGCAGGGCGTCGAGAGCCTGCGCTACTCGTACTTCTCGTTCGCCGCGCTCGCCCTCCTCCTCGCCGCGGGCGGCCCCGTGCCGATCCTCGCGAGTCTCGCCGTGTTCGCACTGCCGACCGTCGAACAGCACCGGGACTGGTTCGCCGCCTACGCGGACGTCAGGGCCCACCACCAGGCGCTCCTCGAGGACAGGACCGAACTGCCGGCGGGTCCGCTCTTCGTCGCGGGGCTGCCGCGGCAGAACGAGCGCCGCACCGTCGTCGAGCTCCACCTCGGCGTCGACCGGCTGCTGCAGCCACCGTTCGTCGCGAGGGACCCGCGCCGGGTGTTCGCGCTGCGGCCGCTGACGACGCGGGCGGACGCGCGCGTCGTGCCCTACGGCGAGATGGAGGGGCTCCCGTTCCGCGCGCCGACCCTCCGGTTCGAGGGCGCGGAAAGCCGCTCGCTGCTTCCTCCGGCCGATCTGCCCGACCTCGAGCTCGACGGAGTGACGCGCGTCGCCACGTCGTCACTCGACGCGCTGAACCGGGGCGAGGTCGAAGCGACGCTCACCGCGCGCAGCGTCCGGGCATCGAAGTTCCGCGTGACGGTCTTCACCGCGTGCGGCTACCTGTCCGTCGAGGTCCCGGACGCCGGCACCGGCACGGACGGCTCGATCGGTCTCCGTGACGTCCTGGTGGCGCGCCACGTGCTCCGCGACGGCGCCGACCAGGAGCACGCGCTCTTCGCGCTCGCGATCGCCACCACGTTCGACCTCGACACGACGTTCCCCGTCCTCGTCGAGGCCCTCGATGCGGACGGCGTGACGACCCACGCGAATCGCCGACCCTGGATGCTCACGTTCGACCGCGAGCTCCACGCGTTCACCCACCCGCGGTGAGCGGGCCGCCGTCGAGGATCTCCAGCACGTCGAGGCGGGCGCAGGTCGCGGCGACGCCGATCGCGGAGGCGAGCGAGGGCTCCGTACGCCCTTCGTCCCCGGACACCCACTCCTTCACGTAGGTGCCGTGCTCGGTCTCGATGTCGACCTCGAGCGGGAATTCCCCGTCCGGCGCAGGCGCACGCACCGCCAACACGCTCACCGCCCGCTCGCGGACGAGGTCCGCGCGCCGGTGCGCGACGCGGGCCGGCGTGCGCTGCGCGAGCATGAAGGACAGCCCCTCGAGCGCGGTCGCCGACGCGGGGTCGATCGCGCCTTCGCAGGCCACGCCCACGCGGTAGCGCTTCGCGAATCGCCCCTCCTTGAGCTCGGCGACACGCTCTCTCGCGACCTGCCGGAACGGCTCGATCTCGATCCGGCCCGCCTCCTGCTCCTGGATCCGTCGCCAGATGTCTTCGAGGTCGGCATCGGGATAGCGCGGGGTCTCGACCTCGAAGACGAACGGTCGCCCGCGACCCAGCATCCGGACGTCGATGTCCTCACGGCCCGCGCCGTGGAACTTGCCGCGCCGCGCGCGGAAGGCCGGCAGCAGGCGCCGTGCGATCAGCTCCTGCACCGAATCGTCGGAGAGCTTGCCGTTGCCCTCACACGTCTCGCAGCCGACGCGGTGCTTGCGGGATCCCTTGCACGTCGGGCACCAGAAGATCGTCTGCGGCAGGTCCCGCACGAGCTTCCGGTACCGAGACTCGAAGAACAGCCTGTCCTGCCGGCCGGACACCGGTCCGAGACTAGCGCGTGCCGCTGCAGATCGCGACGCCTGGGTCGGGCGACGCGGACGTCAGCTCGACGCGCTGCGCGCGGCCCTGCGTGCGCCGCCCTTCTCACGGGTGGGCTCGGGCGCGCCGCCCGTCCCGAGCCGCTCCTTCACGCGGCTGACCAGCCGGAAGAAGTCGATCACCTCGATCGGCGTCGTGTGGATCGACCAGATGCCGAGGCGCTGCTTGTCGCCGGCGAGGTCCCGGGCCACGCGCTCGGAGGCGAGCACGATCAGATCGAGCTTCGGGCGGATGCCCCGCAGGTGCTCGATCATCCGACGCGCCTCGCGAGGCTCCTCGGACACGCCCAGGAAGACCGCATCGAAGTCGCGCTGGCGGATCAGATTGATGCCTGCGTATCCTTCGCCGCAGGTCACCGTGAACGCGGCGAACTGCTGCAGCCCGACCTTGACCTGGTCACGGATCAGATGATCGGTCTCGACGACGAGGATCTGCATGGGTTGCTCCGGTCTCGCTGGGCGCCGCGCCCGACTCCTGTGATCGGCAGTCCGGATGCCCGACCTGAGTCCGGACTGTCCGGAAACGCGACAGCTCCAAGCCTCCCCCGCCTCCCGACCCCGCACCGTGCCGCCCGCCGCTGAGATCCGCTGCCTCTGCGGCCTGGACGAGGCCGGCCTCGGTCCGATCCTCGGCCCGCTGGTCGTCGCCGGAGTCGCGCTCGAGGGCCCCGCGGGCATCGACCCCTGGGACGCCCTCGACTCCGTCGTCGCGCGGAAACGCCCGGGTCCCCGGCAGGTCCAGGTCGCCGACAGCAAGAAGGTGCATCAGGGCAGGCACGCGCTCGCGCGGCTCGAACGCACGGTGCTCGCGTTCTTGGGCGCCTGGCTCGGACACGTGCCCGACACGCTCCGCCAGCTGCTCACCGCCACGGGCCATGACCCGACGCCGCTCGGTGACTGCCCGTGGTACGAAGACCTCGACGTGCCGCTCCCGCTGGCGAACCCGGCCGAGGAGATCGAGCTCCGGGCCCACCTGCTCGCAGAGGCCCTCGACGCAGCGTCGATCCGCATCGCGCACCTCGCGGTGAGCCCACTCGACGTCACGGCGTTCAACGCGTCGATCGCAGCCACCGACAACAAGAGCGAGACGCACTTCCATGCCTACGCGGACGTGTTGTCCTGCCTGCTGCAGCGCGCCCCGGATGGCGCGCACGTCGTCGCCGACCGGTGCGGAGGCAGGGTCCGCTACCGGGCTCTGCTGCGCGGCGTGTTCACCGACGCCACCGTCGACATCGAGTCCGAGCGCGACTCGGGGTCGATCTACCGGATTCGACGCGGGGACACCGAGGTCCGCCTGACCTTCGTCAGCCGGGGCGAGGAGCATGCGTTCCCGACCGCGCTGGCGAGCTGCTTCGCCAAGTACACCCGCGAATCGATGATGTCGGTGCTCAACGCGTGGTTCGCCGCCCGCGTCCCGGGCCTGCGGCCCACTGCCGGCTACTACGTCGACGGGCATCGATTCCTCGCGGACGTCGCCAGCGTCGTCGAACGGGAGCAGCTCCCCAGGCACCGGCTGATCCGCTGCCGCTGAAAGCAAGTTGTCCCTGTCCGGACAACCGGCCGTTCGGCACGATCTCGCGGTCGGGAGTACGCTCCGCTCCCCCAGAACGCCATGGACTACAACACCTACAAGATCATCCACATCCTCGGGCTCGTCTTCGTGATGCTCGGTCTCGGCGCCATCCTCGGCGCGGGCCGCGAAGTCGACCGGGCCCGCAAGGTGGGCGGAATGCTGCACGGGATCGGCATGCTCGCGCTGCTGATCGCGGGCGTGGGCATGATCCACAAGTCGGGGCTGGGCTGGCCGGGCTGGACCCACGCGAAGATCGGGATCTGGCTCGTCATCGGCATGCTCCCCGTCGCGGTCCGCAAGGGCTGGATGCCGAGCGCGATCGGCTGGCTGGTGGCCGCCGGCCTCGCCGTGGTCGCCGCGTGGCTGGCGCTCGCGAAGCCTTTCTGAGGCCGGTCTCCGCCGGAACTCCTCCATCGTCCTGTCGAACGTGACCGGGCGCACGACACCACCGCTGCCCGCGCGCGCGCTGCTGCTCGCGGGCGCTGCAACCAGCGCGGGTGCGCTGTGGACCGCGGCCAACGTGCCGTGGTCGATGATGTTCTGGTCCGACCGCGCGTTCGGTGCGCTCGTCGCGACCCTCGCCGCGAGCGTCCTGCTGTCGGCGTTCGCGGCCGCACCGCGGAGGCGTCGGGCTGCATGCCCGACGGGCGCAGGGTTGGCACGCGGGATCGCGACGTTCGCGCTCGTGGCAGCGGTGCCCTGGTTCTACTGGCTGCAGCCGTTCAAGGCCCTCTGGCTGCTGATGTACGCCGGGTGTGCGACCGGAGCGTTCGCGGTCCTCTACGTGATCGCTCCGTGGACCGGCCGCTGCGGTGCCGTGCTCGCGAAGGTCGGTGCCGCCCTCGCGCTGTCGACGCTCGGAGTCGAAGTCGGACTCCGATTCGTCTCTTGGGTCTTCCCGCACCCGCTCCTCGCAGCGCCGGGCTCGACGTCGTCGATCCTCGCGACCTACCGCAAGACGCCGGGCGAGATGCACCTGGGGTTCGCCTGCGACCCGCGCGGCTTCGCCGACCATCTGCGTCGCGCGGACGGATCCAGGCTCGTCACCGTGATCGGCGACTCGTTCGGCATCGGCGTCGTGCCGCCGCCCTTCCACTACACGACCGCGGCCGAGGAGCGACTGCCCGGCACGGAGTTCTACAGCGCTGCGGTCATCGCGGCCGGACCCGCCGAGTACGAGGTGCTCCTCCGCGAGGAGCTGCTCACCGACGAGCCCGACCTCCTGCTGATCGCGCTCTTCGTCGGCAACGACGTCGAGGAGGCCTCGCGTTTCGACCCCGCGTGGCCGCTCCTGCGCACATGCTTCGATCGGTCGTCGCTGCGGATCGCGCTGCTGCTCGACCGGCTGGGGCGCATCGATGCCGAGCGGGATCGAAGCGGGAGCGAGCGGCCGACGGCGGCCGTCCAGGGAGAAGCAGCACCTCGGGTCGAAGACCGCCGTGAGTCCCTGATCCGCTTTCCCTGGCTCGACGATCCCAGCCTCGAGGAAGCGACGCTGTCGGCCGAGACGTTCCTCGAGGTGGAGTCCAGGCGAGCTCGGTTCGTGTGCGCGCCGGACGCCGGCGATCGCTACGAACCGCTGTTCCGCGCGCTGCGTGCGATCCGTGCTGCTGCCGGGTCGATCCCGATCGGAGTCGTGCTGATCCCCGACGAGTTCCAGGTCGAGGATGCGATCTGGAACCAGGTCGCCGAACAGGGCTTCGAGCGAGATCTTCCGCAGCAGAGGATCGGTGCCTGGCTGCGCGGCGAGGGGATCCCGACGCTCGATCTGCTGCCGACGTTCCGGGCGTTCGCCCCCGGACCGGACGGCCAGCGGCACCTCTACCACCTCCGCGACACGCACTGGAACCGACGCGGCAACGCCCTCGCCGGCGCCGAGCTCGCCGCGTTCGCCGAGCGGCTGCTCGATCGGTGACGTCGTCGTCACGCGCCCCGCCGCGGGCGCGCTGGCAGGCCCCAGCGGGCGCCGCTACCATCCTCGGCTCGCAAATCCGGGAATCGACCGGACTTCCGCCATGACCGAGCTCCAGAAGCAGTACGACCCCGCGACCATCGAGCCTGCCGTCACCGACCGGTGGCTGTCGTCGAAGGCCTTCGCCGCCACGCCGGACGACCGCACGGACCGCTACGTGGTCATGATGCCGCTGCCGAACGTGACCGGTGCGCTGCACATGGGCCACGCGATGGACAACGTCATGCAGGACATGCTGACGCGGTGGAACCGGATGCGCGGCGCGAACACGCTCTGGCAAGCCGGCACCGACCACGCAGGGATCGCGACCCAACAGGTCGTCGAGACGCGGCTCTTCGAGCTCGAGGGCAAGACCCGCCACGACGTCGGCCGCGAAGACCTGGTCCGTCGCATCTGGGCGTGGAAGGACCAGTACCAGCAGCGGATCGTCAAGCAGCAGCAGAGCATGGGCTGCTCGTGCGACTGGGATCGCCAGCGGTTCACGATGGACGCGGTCTGCGCGCGCGCGGTCCGGCACACGTTCTTCCGGATGTTCGACGAGGGCCTGATCTACCAGGGCGCCCGCCTCGTCAACTGGGACTGCGCGCTACACACCGCCGTCGCCGACGACGAGCTCTACAAGGCGACGGTGCAGGGTCACTTCTGGCACCTCCGCTACCCGGTCGTCGATCCGGCCCCAGGCGAGCCCGAGCACATCCTGGTCGCCACGACGCGCCCCGAGACGATGCTCGGCGACACCGCGGTCGCCTGTCACCCGGACCCCGGCGCCGCGCTCGACGCGGCGCTCGCCAAGGCCCAGGAGAAGCTCGCGCGCGTGCCCGCCAGGGAGAAGGCGGACGTCCAGGCCGAGATCGACGCGCTGACCGAGCGCAGGGCGACGCACCTCGCACAGCTCGAGCAGGTCGCCGGCATGGCGCGCGCGGGCCGGAAGGTCCGCCTGCCGCTCCAGGACCGCGAGATCCCGATCATCCTCGACTCCTGGGCCAAGCCCGAGCTCGGCTCCGGCTGCGTGAAGATCACGCCGGCGCACGACCCGAACGACTACGACGTCTGGACGCGGCACCGCGACGAGATCGGGATCGTCAACATCCTCGAGCCCGACGGCACGATCGCCGAGACCGGCGGCAGCTACGCCGGTCTAGACCGCTTCGCGGCCCGCGCGAGGATCGTCGCCGACCTCGACGCGCTCGGCCTCCTCGCCTCGGTCGAGGACCGCGCGATCGAGATCGACCACTCGGACCGGAGCAAGACGATCGTCGAGCCCTACGTGTCGAAGCAGTGGTTCGTCCGCATGGGAGACGTCCCGGGCGGCATCGTCTGCGGACGCGGCACCCCGAACGAGTTCCAGAGCGCCGGACTCGCGCAGGCAGCGATCGACGCGGCCGACCCCGCGTGGAAGTCGCCGAGCGGTCGCCAGGTCCGTTTCTGGCCCGACCAGGACCGCTACCACCGCATCTACCATCAGTGGCTGGTCGAGAAACGCGACTGGTGCATCAGTCGCCAGCTCTGGTGGGGTCACCGCATCCCCGTCTACAAGGGTTCGTTCACCCGCAAGCAGCTCCTCGACGTCGAGGGCATGGTCGCCGTGCCCCAGGAAGGGATGACCGCGTGGATCGTGCTGCCGGACGGCGAGCAGCTCCGCCCGCTGGACGCGATCGCGCTCGCGAAGGCAGGCGATCCGCGCACCGAGACGATGCAGGTGCTGCTGTGCATCCGCGACGAGGACCGCGAGCGCGCGATCGACCCGATCCTCCGCGCGGCCGGCCTGGTCCGCGAGGAGGACGTGCTGGACACGTGGTTCAGCTCGGCGCTCTGGCCGCACAGCACGCTCGGCTGGCCCCACCCCGCGACCGCACAGGTCGACGACGGCCAGACGCCGCTCGGCGGTGTCGAAGGTCAGCCCGACTCGCTGTCGTACTACTACCCCGGCTCCTGCCTCGTCACCGGGCGTGACATCATCACGCTCTGGGTCGCACGCATGGTGCTGACCGGGCTCTACAACCTCGGCGACGTGCCGTTCACCGACGTCTTCCTGCACGCCACGATCATGGACGGGAGGGGCGAGCGGATGTCCAAGTCGAAGGGCAACGGCGTGGACCCCCTCGACGTCATCGCCGAGTACGGAGCCGACGCGATGCGCTACGTGCTCTGCGAGATGCAGACCGGCACGCAGGACATCCGGCTCCCGGTCCAGGTGATCTCGCCGTTCGACGGCTCCCGCATCGACCTCGCCCAGTGCAAGCCGGGCCCCTACAAGGGCACCTACGTCGATCCGACGTCCGGCAAGGTCTTCGACATGGTCGGCATGATGGAGAAGGAGGGCGTGCCGCCGGCACGCGCCACCTCCGACCGCTTCGACGTCGGCCGCAACTTCTGCAACAAGCTGTGGAACGCGGCGCGCTTCGCGTTCCTCAACCTGGAGGGCACGGCGTACGCGCCGCTCGAGGTCGCCGCACTGCCGATCGAGGACCGCTGGATCCTGGCCCGCCTGGACGACGCGGTCCGCCGCGTCGACGCGGGACTCGCCCAGTACAACGCTTCCGTCGCGGTGACCGCCGCGCGCGACTTCTTCTGGAACGAGCTCTGCGACTGGTACCTCGAGTGGATCAAGCCGCGGATCAAGGCCGACGACGCATCAGCGCGACAGGTCCTGGCCTACGCGCTCGACCAGGTGCTGCGCCTGCTGCACCCATTCGTGCCGTTCCTCACCGAAGAGCTGTGGGCTCGCCTCGGTGAGCTCGCGCCGACGCGCGGGCTCGACGCCCCTCTCGAGTCCACCGACGGACTCATCGTGCACGCCGCATGGCCCGGGGCGCGCGCCGACCTTCGCGCGCCGGAGGTCGAAGCCCAGGTCGGGCTCTGCCAGGACGTCGTCGGCGCCGTGCGCGAGGTGCGAGCCTCGTACCAGGTCGTCCCGAGCGCCCGGATCCCGGTGGTCGCCGTCGCGACCGGCACGACCGCGAGTGCTCTGAACGCGACGCACCGGCTGGTCGCGCACATGGGCGGTGCGTCGGAGGTGACGATCACCGACAGCTACCAGAAGCCGAAGGACGCCGCGACCGCGCTGGTCCGGGACGCTGAGGTCTTCGTGCTCGGCGTCGTCGACCTCGGCAAGGAGCGGGAGAAGCTCTCCAAGCAGCGCGAGAAGCTGGCAGGCCAGATCCGCGGGATCGAGGGCAAGCTCGGCAACGAGGGCTTCGTCGCCAAGGCACCCGCCGAGGTGGTCGAACGCGAGAAGGCGCGCCTCGCCGATCTCCAGCGCCAGATGCAGAGCCTCGACTCGACGCTCGCCGACCTCGGCTGACGGAGATGCCGGAACTCCCCGAGGTCGAGACGGTCCGGAGCGGCCTCGCGCCGAGGCTCGTCGGGCGGCGCCTCGACTCGGTGACGTTCCGGCGGGAAGACCTGCGCTGGCCGATCCCATGCGACGCGATCGCGGGGCTCGCAGGCTCCGACGTCGAGGAAGTGTCCCGCCGCTCCAAGTATGTGCTGGTCCGCTTCTCCGGCCCTTCGCGACCCCATCTGCTGATCCACCTGGGGATGAGTGGTCGGCTGTTCCTGGACGAGGACGTGCGGGAGGATCCGGAGTGGCGACTCCACGAGCACTGGCGCATGGGCTTCGGCGACCGCGTGCTGCGCTACGTCGATCCGCGGCGCTTCGGCGCGCTCGACCTCTGCGAAGAGGCCGACCTCGGCGAGCACCCGCTCCTCGCCCACCTCGGACCGGAGCCGTTCGCCGACGCGTTCTCTGCGGAATACCTGTTCGAGCGCAGCCGCGGCCGCAAGGTCGCGACCAAGGTGTTCCTGATGGACGCGAAGATCGTCGTCGGGGTCGGAAACATCTATGCGTCCGAGGCGTGCTTCCACGCCGGTGTCCGACCGTCCCGACCGGCCGGACGCCTGCGCCGCATGGACTGTGAGCGGCTGGCCGAGTCGATCCGAGGAGTCCTCGCCGCAGCGATCGCAGCCGGCGGCACGACGCTCCGCGACTACGTCGGCGTCACCGAGGACACCGGCTACTTCCAGCGAGAGCTCCGGGTCTACGGGCGCGCTGACGAGCCGTGCGGGGTCTGCGGGACCCCGATCCGCTCGGCCGTCCTCGGCCAACGGTCGACTTTCCACTGCCCCACCTGCCAGCCCTGACAGGTGTTCCGCCTGCTCGCCCGGCGGCCGCGGGGTGGCCACAGCGAAGTCCGTGACCGCATCTCGGTTAGAAAGACGGGGCCCAGCGCGCAGTTCAGGGACGCAAGTCCCGCACCGCGGAGGCCTCGCATGAATTCGAAGTGTCTGTGGGCCGCGACCTGGACCGCGACCCTGACCAGCGCGCTGACCGCGCAGAGTCTGATCCTCACCGTGCCCGGCGAGCCGCTTCCGGGCGCCTCGGCCGTGGGTGCGTTCGGGATCGGCATCAGCAGGCTCGGCGATCTGGACGGAGACGGCCACGACGATCTGCTGATCGGATCGCCGAGCGACGCGCGCGCACCAGCCCCGGCGATCGGCTCGGTTCGGATCGTGTCGGGGCGAACGGGCCTGGTTCTGACGCTCTGGACCAGCCCGAGCCCGACTGTCGGCTCGCGCTTCGGAGCGAGCGTCGCGGGAGTCGGCGACGTGAACGGCGACGGCGCCCCCGACTTCCTGGTAGGCGAGCCCGACTGGAACCAGGGGCAGGGACGCGCGCTCTTGGTCTCGGGTCGAGGCCCCATCCTCGCGAGCCTCCCGGGCCAGCTGATCCCGGACGGTCTCGGTGGAACGGTCGAAGCCACCGGAGATCTCGACGGTGACGGTGTCGTCGATTTCCTCGTCACTAACCAAGACCCGACCCGACCGCGCCCCCCGCTGCGGTGGCGAGCCTTCTCCGGCGCCAACCTCTCTGTGCTCCACGACCAGCGATCGACGCGCGCCAAGCAGGTTGTCGGTGGAGGCGACGTCGACGGCGACGCCTACGCAGATCTGCTGGTGGCCGACATCACGGCGAGCCCTGGCGGCACCGACGTCGGCACGGTCCAGGTTCTGTCGGGCCAGAACCTGCGGGTGGTCGCCTCGGTCACGGGCACCGCACTCTACGACTACTACGGGCAGCAGGTCCGAGGGGTCGGCGACGTGAACGGCGACGGTCGCGACGACTTCGCTGCGTTCGGCTGGGTGTCGGGGCTTCGCGTGCACGGACTGTCGCCGGGCGTGCGGCAGTACGGACCGTCCTTCACGCCCGCCTACGCCCCCGACCACCTCGCACCGATCGGCGACATCGACGCCGACGGCCACGACGACTTCGCGGTCGGCGTCGAGTCAGGCGGACAGCAACTCGACTTCGTGTCCGGCGCGACGATCCAGTCCGTCTGGACCGAGCGCAACTGGAACGCGCTGGGCTTCGCGGCGCACGTGCAGCTGGTCGGTGACATCGATGCAGACGGCGTGGCCGACGTGGCGGTGGCTGCTCCGTACGGCGAGCGTTCCGGACAAGCCCCCGCGGTCTTCGTCTACTCGGTCCGCGACCGCACGCTGGTCGGCGATGCTTTCCGGATCCCGCTCTCAACGGGCGGGATCCAGACCCTGACGCTCGACTTCGGCACGACCTCGGCCGGCCAGACTTTCGTCATGCTCGGCGCGCTGAGCGGCGTCGTGCCCGGCACGCAGATTGGGACGCTCCACCTGCCGCTGAACGCCGACCCCTACACGCTGTCGATGCTCGGCGGCGTGTCGCTGACGCTGCCGCAGGTCGGCACGCTCGACGCCTTCGGCCGCGCGACGTCACGGTTCGCGCTGCCGCCCGGGCTGCCGTCCGGGCTCGCCGGTTGGACCTTCCACCACGCGGCGCTGACGCTCGATCCGTCCGGAGTCGCCGACGTCAGCCAGGCCGTGCCGGTGACGACGATCCGCTGACCGCACGCCCGCCGATGAGCGCGAACAGCAGCGCGGTCGCCAGCACGCCGACCACGCCGACGACGTTGTACCAGAGGTACTCGACCCGCAGCGTCGCGTCGACGATCAGGACGCTGGCCATCCCGCCGCAGAGCCCGACGAAACCGGCCCAGCCGCGCACGCGCGGGAAGAACAGGCCGAGCACGAAGACACCGAGCAGCGAGCCGTAGAAGTAAGACCCGACCCGGTTCACCTGCTCGATGATCGAGCTGCCGGAAATCATCACGAGCGCAGTCCACGTCGCGACCACGCCCCACAGCATCGTCGTCACCCGCCCCGCGCGGACTGCCTCGCGCTGCGAAGCGCGAGGCCGCACGTAGGGCAGGTAGAAGTCGACGACGGTCGCCGCGGACAGCGAGTTGAGCACCGAATCGACGCTCGACATCGCCGCCGCGAAGATCGCAGCCACGATCAGCCCGAGCAGCGGCCCGGGCAGCGTCGCGAGGATCCAGTGCGGGAACACGAAGTTCGTGTCCTCCCGCTTGCCGCGTGCGCCGTAGGTCGACGCGGCCTCGGTCCGCACCGCGAGCGCCTCGTCCACCGCACCCTGGTAGCGCGCGACCAGCTCGTCGCTCGCCTCGGCCCCTGCCTGCGCGACCGCGAGCATCGCGTCACGCCGCTCGGTCTGGGCCGCCTCGAACCGCTGCTCGAGCGCGGCGAAGGCCTCCCGGTCCTCGCTCGCCTCGGCGCGGGCGCGGTCGTCCGGCCGGTAGAGCATCGGCTCGCCCTGCAGGCCGTGGGACAGCCACAGCAGCACGCCGATCGCCAGCACGACCAGCTGCATCGGCACCTTCGCGAATGCCGACATCAACAGCGCCTTGCGACTGTCGTTGGCGCTGGGGTTGGTCAGGATGCGCTGCACCTGGCTCTGGTCGCAGCCGAAGTACGAGAGCTGCAGGAACAGTCCCCCGATCAGCCCGGTCCAGAACGTGTACTTGTGCTCCCAGAACGAGCGCACCCCCGAGTCGTCGCCGGCGAGCCGCGGCACGAGGTCGGTGCTGGGCGGAACCAGCTCGAACGCGTTCAGCTTGCCGGCGACACCCGCCGCGTGGAGCGCACCCCCGAGCCCGATCTCCGAGAACACGTCGACCGCGAGCCAGACGAAGCAGAGCACGATGCCGCCGAGGATCACGGCCATCTGCTTGACGTCCGTCCAGACCACGGCGCTGACGCCGCCGAACACCGTGTAGCCGGTCGTCAGCACGCCGACGACGACGATCGTCGTCTCGAGGGGCAGCTCGAGCATCGCCGACATGACGACCGCGGGCGCAGTGATGACGATGCCGAGCGCGAGACAACGGGACGCGAGGAAGACCAGGCTCGCCAGCGCGCGCGTCGGCCGGTTGAAGCGCCCTTCCAGGTACTCGTAGACCGTCAGGATCGGCAGCCGCCGGTAGACGGGCACGAAGAACAGGCACAGCAGCACCATCGCGAACGGCAGCCCGAAGTAGAACTGCACGAACGACAGCCCGCCGTCGTGACCCTGGCCCGTGGTGCCGATCACCGTGATCGCCGAGGCCTGTGTCGCCATCACCGACAGACCCGCCGCCCACCACGGGATGCGTCTTCCGCCCGCGTAGTACTCGTCCAGGTCGGCAGCGCGCGCCGAGCGCCGCACGCCGTCCCAGATCACGTAGGCGAGGAACACCCCGAACACGATCCAAGCGGTGACGCTCATCCCTGCCCCCCGCGCGGCACGTGGTACGCCGCCGTGAACGCGTAGAGCGCGGCCATCAGGAGCACGGCCGTGAGGACGACGAGCAAGTAGATCCGCCGAGGGAAGTCCGGCTCGGGTTCGGAGTTCGGAGTCATGCGTCGTCGACCGCCACCGAGCGCCGGTGGACCCAGTAGATCACGAGTAGGAACAGGGAGCCGAAGAGCAGATCGAGCGCGATCCCGAGTCCCTCGCTGTAGCGCCCCTGCCCCAGGACTTCGGAGTCGAGCCGATCGAGCCACGCGTCGAGACGTTCGGTCTCCGGATCGACCGGGCTCGAGGTCCCGACCAGGGGCCGCACGAACGGCGGGAGGTCTGCGCGAGCCGCGTCCGCGACGCCCGGGAGCAGCCCGTGTCGACTCGCGAGACGGAGCGCCACCTCCGGCGTCAGGACGGCCTCGACCACGCGGGCTGCGAGGGCCCGATCGCGCGACGAGGAGAGCAGAGCGACCGCGTAGCCGCGGAGCGGCGACCAGGGTTCCAGCGGTTCGAAGGCCACCGAACCCCGTTGGGCCGCAGCGAACGACGCGGGCACGATCCCGAACGTCTCGTCCGGCGCAGCCGTGACCGCGGCGATCACGGATTCGAAAGACGCAGCCCACGTCCTCACGCGCGCGTCGACGGCGACGAGGCGGGAGAACACGACGTTCGCACTCTCGCCCGCACGGAGGGGAGTCCGGATCCAGTCGACGTAGAGCGACGGAGCGAGGCGGGGTTCGGGCAGGACCAACCGGTCGGTGAGGTCAGCACCTCCCATCGCCTCGACGGAGCGCGGCGCAACGCCTTCGCCGTACGCGAGGGGTGAGCGGACGACGACGTAGGCGTCCGCCCACGGGACGAGGAAGCGACCTGCCGGGTCCACATGGAACGGCACGAGCCCAGCAGGCTCCCGGACGCCCGCGCCTACGAGGTCGACGAGCCTCCCGCGAAGGCGGTCCATCCACTCCGCGTCGAGGCCGACCAGCGCGTCGATCCCCTCGAGGTCGCGGGGTGGACCGACCTCGACGTGACGGACGAACTCCAACACCACCTCGGGAGCCGCAGATCGGACCGCTTCGCGGACGGTGTCCTGGATCGCCGCTGGCAGACTCGTCAGCAGCCGGACCTGCGCCGAGAGGGTGCCGGTGGAGGCGAACAGGATCGCCGCGACGACGGCGATCGCGCGCGTGCGCCTCACCGTCCCGCCCTCGTCGGCTCTGCGACGCCGAACCTGACGAGGACCCAGGCGACCCCGACGCTGATGCCGGCGATCCGCAGGAACGCCGGGAAGCCCTCCGCCGCGTAGACCTCACCCGCCAGCCAGGGGAACGTGCCGGTGCCGAGGGTGACCGCCGCGGTGCGCACACCCATCAGAGTGCCCCGCGAACCCTGGGGCACGAGCTCGGAGACGAGAGCGAGGAGAGCGCCGGACCGGGCCGCGGAGACGATCCCCACCGGGACACCGACGATGACCAGCATCGACATGTCCTCGACCCGCGCGAGCATCACGAGCCCGCCGCCGACGATCGCCGTCGCGAGCAGCACGAACGCGCGTTTGCCGATCCGGTCGGCGACCTTGGTCAGGCCCATGCCCCCGACCGCAGACACGAGTCCGAGCGTGATCCACATGCCGCCCTGCGATGCCTTCGCGAGGATGCCGACCTCGTCGAGCCACGTGCCGAGGAACTGCATCGACGCGAAGAATGCGCCGTTGTAGAGGACCATCGAGCCCAACGCGGGCGCGACTCCCGGGTGGCGCAGCACGGTCCACTGGGACTCTCCCCCGGAGCCCTTGCCCAGACCCTCGGGGAGCACGCGGACCAGCGCCACGAGCGTCACGACGGCGGCTGCGACCTGGAGCGCGAAGATCCCTCGCCAGTGCCCCGCCTCCGCGAAGAGCAGCGCCACCGGCATCCCGAGCGGAACCGCGAGGAGGATTGCGCCCGTGACGATGCCCATCGCGAAGCCACGGCGCTCGTAGGGGATCAGGTCCGCGACCGCCGAAGACGCGCTGGTCAGCACGACCCCTGCCGCGAAGCCGGTCGCGACGCGGATCGCGATCAGCGAGGCGAACGATCCGGCGACGAAGTAGCCGAGGCTCGCCACCAGGAAAGCCGCGGTGCCGGCGAGGAGCGGCGGGCGACGGCCGAGACGGTCGACGGTCGGGCCGAGGAGCAGGGCGGCGACCGTGCCGGCGAGCCCGGCGGCAGCCCCGAGCGCGCCCAGCTCGGGCTTCGCGAGGCCCAGCGCCTGTTCCAGATAGGGGTTCAGCGCCGCCAGGACGTTGGCGTTCAGCGACATGCCGAAGCAGGTCGCGGCGAGCGCTGCGACCGCGAGCATCGAGCCGTCGCGAGGAGCTTGTGGAGGGGGTTCCAAGGCCGACGCCGCCGATCAGAAGCGAGGCCGATGTTGGCCGCAACGCCCGTTCCGGATCCGGTGAGGCCGTGACGCGCAGCCTCGGTTCGATTCGTTCCGGGTTTCGCCTCGACCGGGAGGCGTCTCGCGGCCGATGAACCCGGCGGGAGCGGTCCAAGTCCATGCGGATCGCACGTAGACTCGCCGCCCACCCACCATCCGTCCGATCAGGCCAACCGGAGGAACCCGTTGAAGATCGCCATCCTGGGCGCCGGCATCTCCGGCGTCGCCGCAGCGCGGATGCTCGCCGAAGACGGTCACGACGTGACCGTCTTCGAGAAGTCCGAGCGGGCCGGCGGTCTGTGCAAGAGCCGCGTCGTCGACGGCTTCACGTTCGACGATGCCGGCGGGCACATCATGTTCAGCAAGCGCCAGGACGTGATGGACTGGATGAAGGCGCGCTGTGGCGGTGAAGCCGGTGTGGTTCGGACCGAGCGCCAGACCCGCATCCGCTGGCACGATCGGTGGGTCCCCTATCCGTTCGAGAACGGCGTCGGCCACCTGACCAGGGAGGCGATCGTCGACTGCATGGAGGGCTACATCGAAGCCCACGTGCAGCGCCGGCTCGGCGTCGACTGTCCGACGCGCTTCGGCGACTGGATCCAGTGGCGCATGGGCGAGGGTTTCGCCCGCCACTTCATGGTTCCGTACAACCAGAAGATCTGGGAGTGCGACCTCAACGAGATGTCGTCGAGCTGGGTCGCGGGTCGGGTCCCCGAGGCGCCGATGCGCGACATCCTCGAGTCGGCGGTCGGCCTCGACACCGACGGGTACACCCACCAGTCGGTGTTCTGGTTCCCGAAGACCGGCGGCTTCGAGCAGATGGTGGTCGGCACCGTCCAGGGCGGCGGCTTCGAACTGCGGTGTTCGACGCCGGTCGAAGACGTCCGCAAGGAGGACGACGGGTTCCGGGTGAACGGCGAGCATTTCGACCTCGTCATCAACACGGTTCCGCTGCCGCTGGTCGAGCCCGCGATCCAGGACATCCCGGACGAGGTGCGTGCGGACATCCGCGCGCTGCGCCCGATCTCGCTGGTCAACGTGCTGATCGGCCTCGAGCTCGACGAGCCGCTGCCCCCGCTGAGCTGGATCTACCTGCCGTTCGAGGAGCAGGGCGCCGCCAACCGGGTCACCTACTACAGCAACTACTCGCCGCACAACGCGCCCGAGGGACACGGCTGCCTGATGGCCGAGGTCACGCACCGCGGCGGCCTCAAGCCGAACCGCGCGTGGGCGATGGACCTCTGCCGGGCCCTCGACGCCGCGGGCGTCCTCGACGCCGAACGCGTCGTCACGCTGGACTGGGTCCAGAGTCCGTTCGCCTACATCGACCAGAACCTCCAGTTCGAGGACCGGATCGGCCGCGTCCGCGGCTGGTTCGATCGCTCGGGATACATCACGTTCGGTCGATTCGGGCGCTACGAGTACCACAACTCGGACCAGTGCATCGGCCGGGCGATGGAAGTCCGCGACCACGTGCGTGAGATCGCGAGCACCGGCGCGCCCGCCGCACCGACGTTCGGTTGAGAACCCTGAGGTTGGGCCGAACGCCCGGGACGAACTCCCAGCTCGGCCTCGCCGAACGTGGACCACCGAAAAATCGAGTGGTCCAAGTCGCTGCAAGATCGAGGCTTGCAGATCATCCGGGAGTTTTCTGCGGCCGAGCGTGGAACCCGCGCACCGAGCACCTCCGTCCAAGCGATCAGAAAAGCAGGAGCCTGGTCTCCTGCTCGCTCTCTCCAGGTTGCTGCAACCCGCCTCGACGACCGCCGGCCTGAAGGTCGAAAGGTAAACGTCTCAGAGGGGTCTTGGATCCGGGTGCTGAACCCGGTGCCTTGCCGGTCCGCGATCAACCGGCGAGATCAACCAGGACGACGGTCATCCGAGCGGATCCAGCCCTCACGGGCTGGCGCCGCCCAGGACGGGGCGGGCTGTGGCAGCGTGGTCCTTCCGGTGTGCGAGCCGGAAGGATGCTCTCTCGCAGCGGGGTGCATCGTTCATGCGGTGCACCCCGCCGTCTTTTCGGGGGAGGCGAGGCCGCACGAATCCTCGCGGCGCGCACCACGCCCTTGCGCGGACGCTGCCCGGTGCCGACCCTTCCCACCGTGCATCGCACGCTCCTCGTCCTTCTGCTCCCGCTCCTCGCCGCCCTCTCCTCCTGCGCGACCCCGAACGCGCGCGGCGGCCGCCTCCAGGAAGTCTGCGAGGCCGTGGCCGAGGGGTTCGACGGAGATGTCGGCATCTACGTCCGACACCTGGGCAGCGGCGAGTCGGCTGCAGTGCGTGCCGACGAGCTGTTCCCGACCGCGAGCCTGATCAAGGTCCCGATCCTCTGCGCGACGTTCGACGCGCTCGAGCAGGGCAAGCTCGGCTACCACGACAAGCTCGTCTACACGAAGGACCGGCTCTACCCGGGCGAGGACCTTCTCGGCTCCTTCCGGGAGGGAGAACCGATCGACGTCGCGAAGCTCTGCCTGCTGATGATCACGACGAGTGACAACACGGCGAGTCTGTGGCTCCAGGAAGCCTGCGGGACCGGCACCGCGATCAATGCGTGGCTCGATACCAACGGCTTCCGCCGAACGAGGGTGAACTCGCGAACGCCCGGTCGCGAGCTCGACCGGGAACGCTACGGGTGGGGGGAGACGTCTCCGCGGGAGATGGCCGAACTGCTGACGCGGATCCGCGAGCGGCGGGCGGTGTCCCCGGAAGCCGACGACGAGATGCACCGCCTCCTCACCCGGACCTTCTGGGACGGCGAGGCGCTGGCCGGCATCCCGCCCGAAGTGCAGACGATGTCCAAGCAGGGCGCCGTGAACGCGTCTCGCTCCGAGGTCTGCCTCGTCCACGCGAAGTCGGGTGACTACGTGTTCGCCGTCCTGACGAAGAACCAGGCCGACCAGTCGTGGGAGTTCGACAACGCGGGGTTCGCGCTGATCCGCCGACTGTCCCAGGCGCTCTACGAGTACTTCGAGGGCGTCGCCGTCGTGCCACCGTCCTCGCGCTACTGGTGATCCGGACCGCGCCCCCGCACACCATGGAGAGACTGGACCTCAAGGACGTAGAGGCATTCGTCCAAGTCATCGACTCCGGATCGTTCACGGCGGCCGCACGCGCGCTGGGCGTCAACCAATCGGTGATCAGCACACGCGTCGCGCACCTCGAGGAGCAGCTGCAGGTGCGCATCCTCGAGCGCGGCGCACGCCGCTCGACGGCGACACCCGCAGGGAAGGCGATGCTGACGCGCGCCCGCGCACTGCTCGTCCAGGCGAACGACCTCGTGATCGAGGCTCGGCGACAGGCCGAGACGCCGGCCGGTGAGCTCCGGATCGCGAGCTCGACGGTCCCCGGTACGTTCTACCTGCCGGCGGTCCTCGCCGACCTCCGTCGGCACGCGCCCGGCGTCGTGCCCGACCTCCGCGTCACCGACACCCAGCGCGCGCTGGAGGCGTTGCGTTCCCACGACGTCGAGCTCGCGGTCGTCGGACTCGTGCCCGCGGAGACCGGGCTCCGGGTCGAGACGGTGTGGTCCGACGCGGTGATCCTCGTGTGCAGCCGGATGATCGCCGCCGGACTCCCTGGACAGCCAGACCTCGGCGCAGTGCCGCTGATCCTCCGGCAGCCGGGTTCCGCGACCCGGGATGCGGTGCTCGCCGCGACCGGTGCGCGGCACGAGGAGGGCCTCGACGTGGTGATGCGTGTCCCCGACGGCGAGGTCGCACGAGAAGCGGCGCTCGCCGGCATCGGCGCGACTTTCGTCTCCGAGCGCGCGGTCGCGCGCGACCTCGCGGCCGGCCGCCTCGTCCGACTCGACCAGGTGTTCCGGCCGATCCAACGGCCGATCGCACTCGTGACGCTCGAGGGTCAGCCCGCGACCGCGGCCGCCTCGATGTTCTGCGACCTGCTCCGCGCGCTGGCGGAACGCTCGGGCGCGCGGGAGCCCTGAGCCCCGGCTCTGCAGGACCCGGTCAGAGCGTCACGGTGACGATGCCGCGCTGACCCGGCGTCTCCTCGACGCCCACCTGGATGCGGATCGGCTGGACGCCGGGCAGGCGCGCGCGCAGCCGCTCGAGGAACGTGTCGGCGACGTAGCCGGCGAGATTCTCGGCGCTGCTGTTCGAGATCGGCAGCAGGCGCACCTCGTCGATCGGGATCAGGTAGCGGCGCTCGAGGTAGCGGATGTCGTACAGCCCGTCCTCGCGCGCCTCGCAGGTCAGCACCGGGTGCTCGGCCGGGATCAGCACGTATTCGTCCAGCTCGTCGACGACCTCACGGATGATCGGCTTGATCTCCTTGAAGTTGATCACCAGCCCGTGGCGATCCAGCTCCGTCTCCACGTCGACGTAGACCTTGTAGTTGTGGCCGTGGAGCCGCTCCGCCGACCCATCCGGGAAGATCAGGAAGTGGGCGGAGCTGAACTTCAGGTAGTCCTTGTGGATCTGGATCGACCACGTCTTCTTCATGGCAGGATGTCCGAGGGCTGCTGGCGAGGAGTAGGTTCTGTCCTGTGATCGATCTGGATGCGATCCCATTCGTGCCGACGCGATATCCCGGCGTTTCGATCCACTTCTACCGCTCGGATCGCGACACCGGGCACGCGGCCGTGATGATCCGGATGGAGCCTGGATGCAGCTATCCGGCCCACCGGCACCACGGCCCGGAGGAGCTCCTGGTCCTGGAGGGAGGCTTCCGGGATGCGGTGGGGACCTACCGTGAGGGCGAGTATGCCCGCTTCGAGGCTGGGTCCCACCATCACCCCGTCGCGCTCGACGACCGCGCCTGCGTGTTCTTCGCGATCGCGCACGAGGGGATCGACCTGCTGTTGGCGCCGGACGCGGCCAGCTGACCGGCTGACCGGCCGCGAGCCGCGCGGCATCCGAAGACCGCTGCAGAGCCCGGGAGCGACCGCCCCAGAAACGCGAACGCCGCCCCCCTGACCGGGAAGGCGGCGCGTGCATTCCGGCGCGGCGGAGCCGCGCGCGGGCCTCGATCAGCCCTTCGCCATTTCGGCGAGGACCTTCTCGGCGATGTTCGGCGGAACCGCTTCGTAGCTGTGCGGCTCCATCGCGTAGTGCGCACGACCCTGCGTGATCGAGCGCAGCGTGGTCGAGTACTGGAACATCTCGCCGAGCGGCACGCGGCCGGTGACCGCGGTCAGGCCGCCGGTCTTGGCGGTCATCTCCTCGACGATGCCACGGCGCGAGCTGAGGTCGCCGATGACGTCACCGGTGAACTGCTCGGGCGTCTCGATCTCGATCTTCATGATCGGCTCGAGCAGCGTCGCGTTGCTCTCGATCGCCATGCGGAAGGCGAGCACGCCGGCCGCCTCGAACGCCATGTTGCTCGAGTCGACGTCGTGGCTCTGACCGTCGTAGAGCTCGGCGCGGACCTTGACGAAGGGGAAGCCCAGGCGGCCGCCCGACTTCGCCGCGTTGACGATGCCGGCCTCGATCGACGGGATGTATTCCTTCGGCACCGAACCACCGGTGACGACCGACTCGAACTCGACGGTCTCGACCTCGCTGTCCGGACGGAAGCGCACGCGCGCGACGGCGAACTGACCCGAACCACCCGACTGCTTGATGTGGCGGGCTTCGACCTGCTTGGCAGCGGTCAGCGTCTGGCGGTAGGCCACCTTCGGCTTGCCCTGCGTGATCGGCACCTTGTAGTCGCGCTCGATACGGCTGCAGATGATCTCCAGGTGGAGCTCACCCATGCCGCTGATGATCATCTGACCCGTCTGCTCGTCGGTCTTGGCCTTGAACGTGGGGTCTTCGCGGACCAGCTTCGCGATCGTGTTCGTCAGCTTGTCGCGGTCGCCGCCCGACTTGGGCTCGATCGCGATCGAGATGACGGTGTCCGGGAACTGCATCGCCTCGTAGACGATCGGGTCGTCCCGGGTGCAGAGGGTGTCGCCCGTCACGACGTCGCGGAGACCGACGACGGCGACGATGTCGCCGGCGCGGGCCGTGTCGATCGGTTCACGCTGGGCGGCGTGCATCTTCATCACGCGTCCGATGCGCTCTTCCTTGGTCGTCCGCGGGTTGTAGTACTTCTCGCCCTGCTGGATCGTGCCGGAGTAGATCCGGATGAAGGTCAGGTCGCCGTTCGGGTCGGAGATGGTCTTGAACGCCATCGCGCCCGCCGGCTCGGTCGAGAACAGCGGACGGATCAGCTTCTCGCCGTTGTCCGGGTTGGTGCCTTCGATCGCAGGAACCTCGGTCGGCGCGGGCAGATAGGCGACGACGGCGTCGAGCAGGTTCTGGACACCCTTGTCCTTGAACGCCGAGCCGGCGAGGACCGGGGTCAGCTTCAGGGCCAGCGTGCCGGCGCGGATCGCGGCCTTGATCTCGTCGATGGTGACTTCTTCACCCTCGACGAACTTCTCGAGCATCGCGTCGTGGAACTCGGCGACCGCCTCGATCATCGCCTCGCGCTGGAGCTGCGCTTCGTCCGCCATGTCGGCCGGGACGTCGTCGATCGAGACCTTGCGAGCGTCGTCGTCCCACGTGTAGGCCTTCATCTCGACGAGGTCGATCACGCCGCGGAAGCCCTTCTCCGCGCCGATCGGCATCTGGATCGGGACCGCGTTCGCGTTGAGACGCGCCTTCATCGTCGCGACGGCGTTGTAGAAGTCGGCGCCGGTGCGGTCCATCTTGTTGACGAACGCGATGCGCGGCACGCGGTAGCGGTTGCCCTGACGCCACACGGTCTCCGACTGGGGCTGGACGCCGGCCACGCCGCAGAACACGCCCACCGCGCCGTCGAGCACGCGGAGCGAGCGCTCCACTTCGGCGGTGAAGTCGACGTGACCGGGGGTGTCGATCAGCGAGAGGTTGTAGTCCCCCCACACGCAGGTCGTCGCGGCGGAGGTGATCGTGATGCCACGCTCCTGCTCGTCCTTCATGTAGTCCATCGTGGCAGCGCCATCGTGGACTTCACCGATCTTGTGGCTGCGGCCCGTGATGTAGAGGATCCGCTCACTGACGGTGGTCTTGCCCGCGTCGATGTGGGCGATGATTCCGAAGTTGCGAACCTTGAGGAGCCGCTCCTCTTCCTTCGCGCGCTTCTTGTCAGACGTGGTCGTGGCTTGGGCGTCGTTCGACATGACGGTCACCGGGGTGAGCACGGCGGACCGACCTTCGGACCCAACCGTGGCAAATCAGGGCGCAGCAGGGTAGCGACCCCCACCACCCCGTCAAGACCGGGCGGGCCCCGGCCGGGGAAGGTGCTGGCGCAGGGCGACGCCCCTCGACACCCCTCCCCCGAGCGGAGATCAACCGTCCGCGGCGGCCCGGAAAGCCTCGACCAGGGCCTCGGCCAGCCGCTCCGCGCCCTCCGGGCGCCGGACCGACCGCTGGTTCAGCTCGATCTCCATCCCCAGGTACTGGCCCCAGTCCCGCTCGGCCCGCATCCGCATGCAGAAGCCGTCCTCCCGGCCGGTGTAGGGAAAGTTGCGACGGACGCGGAAGCCCTGGCGCGTCAGGTGCCGGTCGAGACGGCCAGCCAGCCGGCGCTCCGCCGGGTGGGCCGGGTCGTAGAGCAGCCCGAAGTCGTTCGTACGCTCCTTGCCCCCCAGCCGCTCGACGAACGAATGGACGCTGACGTGGAGCACGCGGCCCGCGTCGAGGATCACACGGTCGAGGTCGTGCTCGACCGCAGCTCGGTACGGCACCCAGTAGCGGGCGAGCCGGGCCGCACGCTCGGACTCGTCGAGACCGGCATTCGCCGGGATCCTCCGCCCGCCGGGCTCGAGCGTCGCCGGCACGGCCCGCGGGTGGTCGGCCGAACGATTGAGGTCTGCGACCAGCCGCGACCATCGCCCCCTGTGGAGCAGCGCGCCGAACGCGCGCGCGATCCGCGCGCCGACCAGGGCCGCACCCGGATCCCAGGCGTGGTGCGTGCCGAACCAACGCGCCGGGAGACCCAGGTCCGCGAGGCGGGCCGGCACGTCCGGACTCGCGTGCTCGACCGAGACGACGTCCGGGACGGGGATCACGCCGATCACCGCGCCACCTCCCCGAAACGGCGAAGGTCCGCCTCGGCGGCGATCCGGCCGAACGCGGTCGGGGCCCCGTCGCGCGCGACGACGCGGAGACGGGCCGCTCCGTCCGCGAACCGCCCGTCGGCGATCGCCCAGCAGGCGAGCCCGTAGCCGAGCGTTCCGGCGGGAGCCTCCCCACCCGCGAGCGCCTCGGTCTCGGCGAAGCTCCGCCGACCGGCGATACCCAGACAGAGCGCGTGGTAGGCGTGGTTCTCGATCACGTCCGCGTCGGGCTCGACCGCAGCCGCAACCGCGCGCGCGTCTTCGGGTCGATCGGCGCGGAGGAGACAGAGCGCGAGCCAGTAGCGCGCGGCGATCTCCATGTCGGTCGTCGTCGCTCGATCCAGGCAGGCTCGGAACGCATCGACCGCGCCTTCGTCGTCGTCGAGCCAGCGGCGTGCGAGTCCGAGGTGGTAGAAGACGTTCGTCGCGAGCGTGCTCGTCGGGATTCCCCGTGCGTTCGGCAGGCCGTCCGGTTCGACCTCGTCCGGCTGCCCGTCGATCAGCTGCGCTGCTGCTTCGAGGTCCACTCGCGCAGCGTCGAAGTCCCGGAGGCTCAGGTAGCGGTGCCCGCGGTGACGGAGCAGGTGAGGCTCGGGTCCGTGGATGCGAAGCCCCTCGGTGTAGACCGCGACGGCCGCATCGAGTTCGCCCAGATAGGCGAGACGGCGCCCGAACCACACGATGGAGTCGACGTCGGCGTCACCCGCATCCAGGCTCTCGCGCAGCGACCGCGCCGCAGCGGCGTGCTCACCCTCCGCGTTCGGCGGGACGTCGGGCCAGGACACCGTCGCGCACGACGTCAGCAGGAAGAAGGACGAAGCCAGGATCAGGAAGCGACCACCCACGCCGGGCATCGTCGCGCGCCGCCCGCGGGCACGCCAGCGGCGAGCGCGCGGGCTGGCGGGCGCAGCCGGGCGAGTCAGTCGTCGCGGCGA
>JAQCBR010000207.1 GCA_027621295.1 Planctomycetota bacterium | reverse complement strand
AGGCTTCGGCCTCCGGTCGCCAACGTCTCGGCGAGCGACATCACGGTCGCTGTCGATCTGGTCGGAACCCGTCAGTCGATGACGCGGACCGGAACGGTGTTCGAGATGAACCCGACTCCGCTCGGCGCCTGCGGATCGACGACCGCGAATGCGGTCCGGAGTTCGAGTCCCTGGAGGCCTGGAATCGGCGGGATCCAGATCGCGGCGTCGGCCTCGGCGTTGCCGTCCAGGAAGCCGGAGTAGCCCTGGAACATCGCGGGCGCCGAGCCGATCAGCGACGTGACCAGCAGTGCGTCCGTCCCGAGCCGGAGGAAGCGCTCGTCGACCCGCAGGAGGCCCGCGGTGCCAGAGGTCATGACGATGAAGAACTGCCCCGCATCCTGCGCGCGCGCGCGGAGGGACAGAGCGACCGTGTCCCCCGCGCGAGCGAGGGCGGGCGCGGTCGAACCGTTCGCGAGGAGCCCACGCGGCGCGCTCTCGACCGTCTCTCCGGGAGTCATGTCCCGCCCCGCGAACCCGCCGAAGTCAGGCAGGTAGAACGGGCTTCGGAAGATCTGGTTCCAGGTGGGGAGTTCGCCCTGCTGGACGACGCGCCCGTTGTCGAGCGGGACCCGGTACTGGAACACGATCTCGCCCGCTGGCGTGACCTCGAAGCTCGCGCCCGACCAGCCGGCGCAGACCATCGTGTTGCCGTTCGGCAGCCGCTGTGCACCGCTGACGAACGGCGAGAACATCGATGTCGGCGGGCTCGCCGTGTAGGTCCAGACCGGGTCGGCCGGTCCGTAGGCGAGACCCTGGAGCGGGTAGTTGCCCTGCGCGTCCGGCGTCGGCTGCACGATCTGGTCGACCGTCGACGCGTTCCCTCCGGGCCGGTTCTCGCCGTTGTTGAAGACGAGGATGTTCCCTTCGCCCGGCAGCCCGGGCTTGATCCACTGTGCGTCGTGCTGCCGATACAGCCTGCGGTCGGACGGGCCGCCGGCGCCGTAGGCCTCGGGATTGCCCCAACGGTAGAGCAGCTCTCCGCCTCGCCCGCTGCGTCCGCCGCTCGACGTCGCGGCCTCCTGCGCCGTCGTGCTGTGGTCGATGATCCACAGCTCGTCGTACGATCGCACGCTGATCATTACCTGGTCGAGCTGGGGGTTGTAGTCGAGCCCGTTCGAGTGGTGCCAGTCGGCCTCGCCGCCGTTGATCACGTGGTTGAGATCGATGCGTCCCGGGTGGTCGACCGGACGGCCGTAGTTCGGCTTCGTCGGGTCGAAGTCCTGGACGATGTGGTTCCACGCGCGCCACTCCCAGACGATCTGTCCGCTCCGGTCGACCTCGATGACCTTGTCGGGCCAGAGTTCGTGCTCGGGTAGGAGGCTCGGATCACGACCCGCGGCGAGCGCGTCAGCTTCGCTGATGCGCTCCCAGGCGATCATCAGCACGTTGCCGTTCGGGAGCTCTTCGATGTCGTGGTGGAGGGTCTGCTGCTGGTTCGCGAGCTCGAAGGACCAGACGATGTTGCCTTCCCAGTCGAACTCCTCCACGGTGCCACCGACGCCGGCGAACGGGAAGAACGCGCGGCCCGACGACCCGGCGCGGAGCAGGTTCCCGTTCGCGCGGAGCTGCACGCCGGTGCCGGGCCGCAGCGTGCTCAGCCACTCGCGGATCACGCGTCCCCGGGTGTCGATGAGCCAGGTCCGCGTGTCGAACAGCGGGTTGAACAGCATGTAGCCGTCCGTCGCGTCTTCGGTTCGCTCGAGAGCGCCGACCGTGCGCACGGTCGTGGGGCCCGAGTACTCGACGACGAAAGCGGGCAGGCGGAAGCCAGCCGGGTGGTCGCCCCAGGTGGGGATCGGGCCACCGAAGAACCCGCCGTAGTGCAGCCGATTCGCGCCCCAACCTCCGTCATCGTCGGGTTGGGTCGGACTCCACGCGGTGTAGGAGAACTCTTCGAGTTCCGACCAGCCCCAGCGCAACCGCGGGTTCGACTCGGCACCCGGTTGCACCCCACCGATCCACGGCCCGTCGTTGCGCCCGGTGAGCATGTCGAGCTTCCACGCGTCGGGGCGATCGATCAGCCCGAAGACGAAGGCGTTCTCCTCGGGCGACGTGATGGTCGCCAGGTAGCCACCGAGGCGAGCGGCCTGGCGGTTGGCCTCGTCCCAGGTGAGGCCCGGCGACGGATAGATCACGAGCTGGTAGCTGTGGGGGGTTCCGTCGGGGTGAGAGAACGGAGCTGACTGGGCGGACAGCGTCGCCAAGGAGGCGGTTGTGCCCGCAGCCAGACTCCCGATCCAGCGCAGCAGGTTTGAGCTCATCGAAGGCTTGAGCGGGCGTGCCTACCCGCATTGCGGTCGACGATACGTCACGGACGGTCCGATACCGTCGGATTTTTTGAGGCCAAGTTGCGCAGCGTCTTACGCTACAGCGCAAGGCGCTGCGGCCCCTCAGCCGCCCAGGCACTGCAGCCAGGGGTCGGTCGGGTCGCGGCTGTCGATCGCGAGCGTCGCGAAACGCGCGGGAGCGCCGCGCGCGAGGGTTGCCGCGCCGGATTCGAGTCCGAGCGCGTGGGCGCCGTGGACGGTCGCCATCGTCAGCAGGGTGCCGGGGTCGGTGCCGTCCCGAGCGCGCAGCCTCCGGCAGGCCGGGAGGATGCCGAGCGGGAACTCCTCGTCCGGCGGCTGGCAGAGGATCGAATCGGTGCCGAGCGCGACCGGGATCCCGCGGGCGAGCATGTCGCGGTAGCGGTGTCCGCGATGGCCGAAGTACTCGGACGCGATCGGGCAGTACGCGACGACCACACCGGGGCAGCCGGCGAGCACGTCGAGGTCCGCGTCTTCGACGTAGTTGCAGTGGGCCAGGACCCACGTCGAGCGTCGCAGGGCCGCGGCGAACGCTCGCACGGGCGTCGTCCCCGCGCCTTCGAGCATCGGGTCGTCGCCGCGCAGCCGCGTCAGCAGATCGCGGAACGGGCCCGACGCGCTGGTGACGAACTCGAGCTCGGCCTCCGTCTCGGCGAGGTGGGTGGACGGTGAGCCGAGCTCGGCGGCGCGCTCGAACAGCGCGAGGCCGGCCGAATATGGCGCGTGCGGCTGCAGGTCGACGCGGACTTCGCCTGCGCCCGCGCAAGCGGCGCGTAGCGTCGCGAGCCGCGACTCGGCGCTCTCGATGCCGGCTCCCGTGCGGGAGCCGATCCCGAAGACCTCGAGCCAGGACACGCCGGGAACCCGGATCCCGTCGTCCGCCAGGGCGCGGGCGAGCACAGCCTCGTCCGAACCGGCGATGTCGCCGACCCAGCCCACTCCCGCGTCCTGCGATCGCCGGAGCCCGGCTGCGACGGCTGCGCGGATGTCCGCTGCGGATGTCGGCCGCTCCCGCATCACCATCCCGACCCAGTCGAGGAACGTCCCCTCGAAGGCGCGCGGGCCGATCGCCGTCAGGTCGAGGTGCGCGTGCGCGTTCACGAACGCGGGCGTCAGCAGGACCTCACCGTGGTCGATCGTTCGGTCCGGCGCGCGCTCGAGCGCGTGCCGCTGGACATCGTCGAGTGCACCGGCCGCGAGGATGCGATCCCCCTGCACGGCGACTGCGCCCGGCCGCGCCGCGACGCCTGCCGCATCGCGGACCGCGGCAGCGACGTGCAGCACCGTCTCGGGGGCGTCCATGCCCGGCGAGCATCGAGCGCTCTCCGGCGGAATGGAAGCGCCGCCTGACGAGTTCGGCGCGGCTCGTTCCCTCCCAAGCGTCGGTATCAGCGGGCGTTCGGCCCCGGGAGGTGGAGATGGCGCAGGGAGAGGTGGACTACGTCGGGGTGCTGGAGTCGGTGCAGCGATTCCTCGCTCGCTTCTCCGATCCACTGACGCGGGAACATGCGGACGACCTCGCGCAGGAGGCGTTGATCGAGACGTGGCGGCGCGCGTCGAGCCTGCGCGAGCCACGCGCCGCACCCGGCTTCGCGCGGACCATCGCGCGGCGGCTCCGCTACCACCTGCTGCTCCGCGAGGGACGTGTCCGCGAGCGGACACGCCGCCTCGAGGCTGCGCGGGCTGCGCTCGAACCAGAAGTCCCACAGGCCTCGGAGCTCACCCAGAAGGCGTTCTCCGTCCGTGGGCGCTGGCTCGACTTCGAGTGGCTCAGCGAGCAGCTCGATGACGTGCTCGCCGGGCTCGGGCCCGTCAACGAGCGCATCCTTCGCGCGCACTCCGAGGGGCTGACCTGCCGCGAGATCGCGACCGACCACGGCCTCGGCGCCGTCGGGGTCAAGGCGCGCCTCCATCGGAGCCGGAAGCGCGCGGAACGCACCTATCTGGAACGCGCCGCGTGCGCGGACCGGGACCAGGCCCCGGGGTGGTCCCGGCGCCTCGATTCCAAGCAACGAGTCGATGACTGAGGAGGGAGAGCAGATGCGAACGAGCGAACGAGTGCGGGCCCTCGCCTGCGTGTTGGTTGCCGCATGTGGAGGTTGGATGGGTGCGCCGCTGTCGGCGCAGGATGTCGTGCCGCCCGCGAGCGGTGCGGACGCCAAGGCCAGCCTCGCGCGGGCGGCCGGGCTCGTCGAGGCGATGAAGGGCGTGAAGGGCCCGGAGCGTCTCGACGGCATGCGGAAGGCCGCGGAGGCGTACGACCAGGTCGCGCAGTCCTTCGCGAGCGATGCGCCCACCGTGGCCCGCGCGCGCTTCGAAGCCGGTGAGTGCTGGCGACGCGCCGGCGAGTTCGAGGCGGCTGCGCGCGCCTACGGGCAGGCCCTCGACGGCGAGCCAGGTCGATACGAGCAGCGGGCGGCGTTCGAGCGAGCGGGCGTGCTCCGCCGGCTGGATCGCTTCGACGAGGCGCTCGCGGGATACAGGCGCGCGGCGGCCCTCGAACCCGAGGGTGTCCGTGCCCACGAGGCGCGCGTGTGGATCGCCAAGGTGCTCGAGTCGCAGGGGGAGCTGGCGGATGCGATGGCCGCCTTCCGCGCCGCGGTCGATGCCGCGGTCGGGGCGCGCCGGACCGTCGAGGCCTGCGACGAGCTCGCCAAGGCGCTCCTGCGCCGCGGCGATCTCGAGGGTGCGGCGGCCGCGCTCGAGCGCGCGGATACAGCGGCTGCGCCGGTCCTCGAGGCGGGCGG